>NZ_JAAGOV010000076.1:0-239507 GCF_010500785.1 Salipiger sp. PrR003 | reverse complement strand
AACGCCGATCCCTCGGGCTCTCCGCTGACGTTCGACGGCACGCACCTCACGCCGGAAGGGGCAAGATACATGGGCGACCTGCTGAAACCCTACCTGGTCAAGCAGCTCCAGGCAGAGCACCACCCGGTGAACGAGATGCCCCGCCCCTAGGACACGGCGCCGGCGGGAAACCCCGAGCCTGATATCCCGGCCGTCTCACGCCTCGTCGGCCCCCTCAATGAACGCGCGATGTCGCAGGCTCCGCAGACATTGGGACAAGGAAAGCTGGCGATCCCGGCAGGACGCTACGTCCGCCATTGAAAACAACAAGGTAGGTTGCCCAACCTATCGTTCTGACCCCATTGAGAACACTCGGGAATTTTCCCGTTTGCCTACCCGCGCTGGGCGTGGGCGGCGTATGGAAAACCCCGGCGCGCTGGCGGGCGCAACCGGGGCCGATAGCAAAACCACCCACGGCAATGCTCACGCGAATAATACCAAGAAATCAGCCAGATCGGCAATGTCTTTGTTCGGAAAAGACAGCCATAAGCGGGTTTCGAAGGCCATCGGTTACGCGCTGACCCTCGCGACCGAAAGTGCTTGGGAGAGCTTCTCAAAGGTGCTCGCGGCCCGCCTCACCTACGAAGAACGCGCTGCCCTGGCATTCGCCGCTCTCCGCAGTCTCGATGAAGACACCGCCTATCTCACCGCCTCCGCTGCCGTGTTCGACACGATGACCAAGGAGGCGCGCGCATGACCTCCTATCAGCTTGAGCGCGCACTCTTTCACTGGCCCGCAGTGGTCAATCATGCCCCGAGCCAGTGGGCAGAGAACTTCGCGCGATCGATTGCCAAGCAGTCCAGGCGCCGTGGGTGGAAACCCACCGAGAAGCAAGCCGAGATCATGACGCGCATGGTCAACGAGCTGTTCACCGAAAACCACAATCACGGGGAGGACGTCACCGTCATCGAGTGATTGCCTGCCGCGCTGTCTGTCGGACGGCGGCGGCGCAGCAGGCAATCGAGCGAGACAGGCATAGAGCAAACCCGGCCTGACCGGGGCACATCTCCCCTGCTCGCTTCTCCGTCCGCGCCTCTGACCGCTGCGCGAAATCAGCGGGAATGACTGCCGGGGAACTCACCCGACCCGCCACCAACCGGCTCCGTCTGGGCGTGGCAGAAACGCGACAATGAATCCCACCGGCTGGTGACGGGCTGAAGATGGCTCGGTGACAGATCGGGGACCGCGCCGGCGCAGAGCTGCAATGGGCGGGGCAGGAGTGAAGCCTGCGGGGAAGCGGCTGGCCCACGACACGGGCATCGCGTGGATACGGCAGAGGAAGAGACGGGCCTTCACCCTCACACGAGCCGAGACGGCTTGTTCGCTTAGGCGGGGGGAAGGAGCGGGTGGCGGAAGTGCGTCGAAATGAAAGGCAAGAGAATGAAGACCTACCCGATCAAGACCATGCCCCCGAACATGGTGAGCGCCTTCGAGAACCTGCTGGTGGAGGCCGAGCTGTCGAAGCTCAGCGACATCGAGTTCGCTGACATGCTCCTCACCTGCGCCTTTCTCAGGCTGACCAGGACGTCGAGCCCCAAGGCAGGCGCCGCATTCATCATCGGCCGGGCTTCGCTCCTCGAGGAGCAGGGACCCACCGGGGGGGGTGGTCCATCGATCTGAGCCCGAGGACCGGAAACCGGACACCCAGTCAAACGCACGCATCCACAGTCAGGAATTCACCAATGACCCACCGCACACCCCTCAGGAAGGCCGAGCTGACCGGCGCGGCATCGAAGAACCCTCAGCGTTTCCGCGATCGGAAGGAGCCGCATGGCGGTCCTGTCCTTGGCCGCGCCCCCACGTACTTCAACAAGCCGCAGCGGGCCGCTTGGTCCAAGTTCAAGGCTGAGCTGCCGTGGCTTGTGGAAGCCGATCGGGCGATGGTCGAGATGGCCAGCATTGTCAGGTCCTTGATCGAGGACACTCCGGCCGCCGTAAGCGCTGCCATGATCAGGGAGTACCGTCAGCAGCTCTCGGCCCTCGGCGCTACCCCCACGGCTCGCTCGAAGGTCAACGACCTTTCCCCGCCTGCCGAAGAAGTCGACCCCTGGGCGCAATTTGACGGAGGGATGCAGTGATGGCTGAGACCACGTCGAACGTCACCGAGCGCATCCAGATCCTCCTCGACCTGCAGAAGGACGCGCACGACAAGGCCGCGCGGGCATC
The DNA here is from genome assembly GCF_010500785.1 of Salipiger sp. PrR003. Lineage (NCBI taxonomy): Bacteria > Pseudomonadati > Pseudomonadota > Alphaproteobacteria > Rhodobacterales > Roseobacteraceae > Salipiger > Salipiger sp. PrR003. Next base: position 237,302 of record NZ_JAAGOV010000076.1, on the reverse strand, counting down.
GGCGCGCGAGATCGCGAAGCTGGAAAAGGCCTACGATCCGCTGGCCCGGGCGACGCTTCGCTACAAGCAGGAGACGGACAAGCTCGCGACCGCGCTTCAGAAGGGCACCATCACAGAGCGACGCCATGCTCAGCTTCTCGAAAAGGTGCAGGCGGAATACGACCAGACCGCAGCCCGCCTGAACCAGCTGAGCGCGGCACAAGACGCGATGGGCGGCACGACCGGCCGTGTCATGGGCACGCTCAATCGGAACAAGGCCGCGGTGCAGCAGCTGGGTTACCAGGTCGGTGACTTCGCGGTGCAGGTTGGCAGCGGCACGTCCGCGCTCACCGCCTTCGCGCAGCAGGGCTCGCAGGTGCTCGGCTTCCTCGGCCCGTGGGGCGCGGTGGCCGGCGCCGCACTGGCGGTCACCGTGCCGCTTGTCGGCGCCTTCCTCGACTCTGGTGAAGAGGCCAAGGGCTTCGCCGACGCCCTCGAGGAGGCCCGCGCCGCCATCGATGCCTACGTGAGCGCGGCAGACCTCGCGATGATGTCCACCGAGCAGCTCGAGGACCGCTTCGGATCGGCAGCCAGCCGGATTCGGGCGACGCTCGACCTCCTCGAGCAAATCGCCCGGTCCGAGGCACAGCGGAAGATCGACGGCATCAACGCCTCGATCTCTGAGCTGCTTGACATGGAGACGGACGGCGACCGGCGCCTCGATGTCGCCGAGTTCTTCGGCTTCTCGGACCTCGAGTTCTTCTTCGGCGAGGCACGGAATGGCATCCGCAGCATGGCGGGCGAGTTCCAGTTCTACCAAGACCAGCTCGCAGCGTCTTCCGGCGACCTCGACGCGCAGATCGCCGCCATGTCGCAGCTGATCGACGTGACACGCCAGCTCGCGGCCGAGCGCGGCGGGGTCACCGCAGAGGAAGAGGCCCTGATCAAGCAGCTGGCCGAAACCTTGGTGCTGATGGAGGACCAGCGGGGGAAGGTCGAACAGGTCGAGAGCTCGACATATGCCCTCTCCGACGCGGTTTTCACGGTGGTGGACGCGATCAAGCGCATCGACTTCGGCACGGCCATCGACCAGGCGCAGTCCTTCGCCGACGTCCTGCGCGAGGCGGCGGGCAATGCGTGGCGCATGGCGCAGGCCCGGGCCAGTATCGAGAGCGGACAGTTCGAGCTCGGGCTGGGCGCGGCGGCATACGGCGGGGCTCAGGTTGCGACCCGCGAGCAGACTGCCATCTTCAACCAGGAAGGCACTGTTCTGCCCGCTCCGAAGAAAACCAACTCCGGCACCAGAGGGGCGGACAGGGTGGAGCGCGAGGCAGAGCAGGCCGCGGCCGCCTATGACCGCCTTATGCGCTCCCTCGATCCCCTGCGCGCCATCGCCGGGGAATACGCCACCATATCTATGGAAACTAACTTCAATTTAGCCTATATTGCTATGAATAGCGAGGATGTACACATGACTTCCGAAGACAAGCAGGTACAGGAAATCCTGCAAGACATCTGGGATGAGTTTCACCCTGCCATTCTCTGGTGGGCTGACGAGCGTGCAGCAACGGATCCTGCGAACGTTAGGTCGGTGTACCGGGAACTGCTCTCCGGCCCCGAAGGCTCCATGGCGTACGCAATTAAGCTGCGCCCTTTTCTGACTGAGGTAGCCTAGTTCGTGCCCATCACTGAATTTCAGTCCCAAGTTCTTCGCGATTTATCTCAGAACAGGTCGCAGAGCGCTTATTTGGGTGGAGGCACTCTTTCATCGCTCGAGGGTTCTCGCTATTCACAAGATGTCGACTATTTTCATGATACTGCTGATTTGACGTTACAGACCTTCGAGGCCGACCGAGAGAAATTAATTGAACTCGGTTATAAAGTCGTACCGTTGACCCGACCCGTACCGGGTTTCGTGCGCGCCGTAGTGTCAAAACATGGTGAGACGTTGAAAGTCGACTGGGCGCATGAAGCTGCTTGGCACTTCTTCGCACCGATCTCGGATGATGAGTTCGGGTACAGGTTACACTGGGCAGATGCGGCAACTAACAAAGTTTTGGCATTTGCATCCCGACGTGAACCGCGAGACGTCTTCGACGTCCTTCAGTGGCACGAAAAGCGCCTAAGTCTTGGGGCCCTGATTTGGGCCGCAAGCGGCAAAGATGCAGGCCTGCCACCCGGGTTGATTTTGGATGAGATCCGCAGAAATGCGCGGATCTCTCCTCAGGACCTAAGCGTTCTAAGCGTTGAGGGAGGTTTGGAGCCTGCTGAAATCGGCCGTAAATTTCGGGAGGCGATCCGAGAGGCCGAGAACTTGATCGAAGCTCTTCCACCCGAAACTGCAGGACGCTTGTTTCTGGACGCTGAAGGCCGACCGATCACACCCGTCCCCGACGACGCTTCAACGATGTTAGTCACTTTGGCTCCGCGCGAAGGCGGACTTATGCCGATGATCGATTTAGGTGGGCCCGCGTTTCCCTGACGCACTCAAAATCTTGAAATAATTAGGGCAGCCCCATTCATTGTCGCATGCATCCCCTGCGGTACCTCCAGAAGTGCCGAAGGGATACTTGTATGAGTTCCATGATTTGCATGAGTGATGCTGCCTTGGTCGCAGAAGCGACAACTAACTGACGCCGCGGATGGGTTGATAGCCCGCCGCGGCATTTTCTTTTTTGGGAGATAGAATTTGGGAAAACCGGCCAAGAAGACCACCGCAACGCGCCACGATGACAATGTGACAAAGATGTTCGAAGACGGACATGCTCCAGAAGGTCAGAGGCTTCGAACCACGGACAGAGGGACAGAAGGCCTTCCGACGGGCAATCGGAATGAACGACGTCAGTTTTGGCCTGGGAACCTTCGGCACCGGCAAGACCTTTGTGCCCGTCGCCATGGCGATCGAGCACGTCATGCGGGGAGACTTCTTGCGTGCCATGTTCGTCCGGCCGGCGGTGGAATCTGGTGAAAAGCTCGGCTCCCTGCCCGGGGATGGAGCAGACAAGATCGCTCCCTTCATGCAGCCCCTCATTGACTGCGGCACGGACTTCATCGGAGCAAAGACCTTCGGGCGGCTGGTGAGTGCAGGTCAGATTGACTGCAGGCCCATCGCCTACATGCGCGGGAGCACCTTGTCGAACGCGATGATCGTGGTGGACGAGGCCCAGAACTGCACCTACGGCCAGCTCAAGATGATCTACACCCGCCTCGGGCATGGCTCGAAGATGGTCTTCGTCGGCGACCCAGACCAGTCCGACATCGGCAACAAGTCGGGGCTCATGGAGTTTGTGGGGCGCCTCGAGGGCGTCGAAGGGATCGCCGTCCACAGGATGACTGCGGAAGACATCGTTCGACACCCGCTGCTCTCGAGAACCGCTCACCTCATCTGAGGCTACTGGAAGCTAAGCAGAAGCGTCGGGGATACCTCACGTATGAACTCATCTCGGTCAGTATCCTGGTATCCCCGACGCCTTAGAAACGCCGCCAGCTGTTGGTTATTGACGGACTCCACCACAATGCCATCCACGCGATCCCGTACCGCTGGTTCCAGGCGATCAAGCAGAGCGGTGAGCAGGCCTCTGCCTCGGTCTTCTTCCTCGTAGACGTCAAGCGCGGCAAGAACGAGCACGAACTTGTACTCATCCAAGAGGAACCGGCGCTGCACCCGGATGTAGGCCTTCATCCGGTCGCCTTCGATCCACTCGCGAACACCGACGATCTTTGTCTTGAGCTCAGGGTCCACCCTGCTGCTGATCGCGTTGGCCAATTCGTCTGTGTTCACTTGCTGCGCTCCCTTGGACGACTGCGCGATAGCAAGCAATCCAGCGCCCGGCAAGCCAGGGCCCACCGCGGAAACGAAATGAGGCCAGCCCGCTGGCCAGCCTCAGTGTGTCCTCCATGATCGTCTTGTGACTTCAGTCAGCAGACGGCCCGCTCTTGAGCTTCTCTTTGAGCCTGTTGCCCGGTCTGAAGCTTACCCGCTGGGACTCAGGGATGTGGCGGACCTCGCCGGTCGCGGGGTTGCGGCTGTCGCATGCCTTGCGAGTGGTCACGCGCCAGGAGCCGAAATTGAAGATGCGCACATCCTGCCCATCGCCGATCGCATCGCCAACGGTTTCGAGGAATGCAGTGACGACATCGGTCACCTGCCTGCGCGGAACACCCAGGTCCTCTGCGACCTTCGCCTCGATCTCAACTCTGTTCATGTTTTTGGGGCCCTTTTTTATTCTTGCCTGAGAATTTAGTGTTAGCGAAAAAAGATTCAGGTAGGGTTACTCCAAACCAGAAAAGGGCCGGGCGTCGGCTCGGGCAGGAAAGTATGAACGATATCGTCAGGAATGAGCATGCAGATGAGGGCGCAAACGAACTGCGGCCCACCAGGCTCACCGACTTCACTGGGCAAACGGCAGCCCTTGAAAACCTGTCGGTCTACGTTCGCAGTGCCCGCCGGCGCGGCGATCCGCTGGACCATGTGCTCTTTTACGGACCGCCGGGTCTGGGAAAGACGACGCTGTCGCAAATCATTGCAGAGGAAATGGAAACCAACTTCCGATCGATCTCGGCGCCCGCCATCAAGAAGCCGGGTGAACTCGCAACCGTCCTGGTAACCCTGCAACCCGGCGATGTGCTCTTCATCGATGAAATCCACCGTCTGCCCCTCTTCGTCGAAGAACTGTTGTATTCGGCGATGGAGGACTACAAGATCACCATCCTCGTCGGCGAGGGGCATGAACAAGCCGAGCCCATCGAGGTCAGGATCAACCCCTTCACCCTCGTCGGTGCCACCACCCGTAAAGGGTCTCTTTCCCAACCGCTTCTGGACCGCTTTGGCATTCAGGTCCGGCTCACCTACTACGAGGACGAAGACCTCACTTCGATCGTCCAGGGCGCGGCAACCAAGCTTGGCGAGTTCCTCGACCATGGTGAGGCGTTTGAAGTCGCGCGTCGGTCTCGCGGTACGCCAAGGATCGCCATCAAGCTCTTGAAGCGTCTCCGGGACTTCCGGCAGGACGCAGAGACCGAATACAGCCTCGACTTCGTGGTCCGCTGCCTCGATCGCCTTGGCATCACCTCGAATGGGCTCGATGATCAGGACATCCGATACCTGGACACCCTTCGTGATCTCTTTGGCGGCGGGCCCACGGGTATCGAGACGCTCGCGATCGCCATGGCTGAAAGCCGGGACACGCTCGAGACGTCCATCGAACCCTTCCTTATTCGCCAGGGGCTGATCACAAAGACGAGCCGCGGCCGCCTGCTTGTCAGAAATGAAGAATAGATTTCTTGTGTCTTTGACAACATTCGCCTATGGTGCTGGAAACTGACAGGTATCCCATGGCAATGACATCGCAACAGCGCCGTCGAATGCGTCCGCTCGTAAGCCTACGTCATCTGCGCCGCCCCACGACGGCTTCTACCGAGTTAGAAGCTGACCTCCAGGAGAGCAGCGCCGTAGAGGACGAGGCCGTCGAAGCGCCTCAGCAAGCCCCAGAGCGTGCAATCTCCACGCCGATTGAGGCCGCCCCCGCACCGGAAGCTCAGGAGCACGGCAACGCTCTGCTCGAGGCATTCAAGGGGATGCCGCCTTGCTATATCGGCCACGTCAAACTTCTGAGATGGGGACACACCTCCTCGTCAGGCATGTCGCTGACGATTGAGTTGCTCGATGCTGATCAGGACGAGTCCCATCCCTTCAAGGGACTTCGCGCGGCACGTGGCACCAAGACCGAAGGTCAGAGGCTGCGGGTACACCTGGCGCATTCCGAACACCTTTCGCAAACGCCGGGGGAGCTGGTCTACGCCGGGGAAAGCCTTCTGATCTGGTGGGCCGAAGACTGCGCTGAAGGTATGAAGGTCACGCTGAGACTTGACGAGGGGCCGGATGGCGCAGGGCAAATCCATCCCTGCGATGGCATGTCGCACGGCAAGAAGAGCGGCGAAATCCTGTCGCTGGTTGTCTGGCCGATAGACGATGAGGACCAGCCTGATGTGCCTGGTGCCCGCCGGAAGCGACGAAGCTTCGATGAGCTGTCGCCCACGGCCCAATCGCAGATCCTGTGCAACGATGAGCGCTTCAGCAACTGGCTGGCAAAGTGGGAAGATCGCTTTGTCTCCGACTTTGCCTGCAGGGCAGACCTCGATATCCTTCGAGGCGAAGATGCCAAGGCCTACGCCGAACACGTCCTCAAGATCTGGTGCGGCATCGAGAGCCGGGCCGAACTGACACATGACACCGACCGGGGGAGCTTTGCGCGTGACCGCTGGGCTCGCATGCTCGAGGCATACCAGGAAGAGCGGTGGCGGCGGTCCTCGTAGGCCCCTGCTCAACGAAGTTGTGTGAAGACTCTGAAAATTTATCCTGAAAAGTGATTTCTTTCCCAAACAGGGGTTTTCACTTTCAGGAACCATATAAATTTTACACTCAAGCAGACAAACCGGATTGGTAACCAAATGGCCAGAGCAGTAACGACAAGTGGCGTGCAAGCATACTCCAAGGAGGGCATGCTCTCTGGTGGCGAGCTGTGGAAAAATTATTCTGCAGCTCTGTCGACAAAGACCGAAGGCTCCTTGTCGGGCCTTCTGAACGAGAAGACTTACGAGAACTCGTGAAGCTCCGCCGACCTGATGGATAATTTGTTTACCCCTCCGTAAGCGTGCGGGCTTTATATTCTTCGTGGCATCGGAGAATATGATGAATTATCGAGAGTTCGAGGAGTGGCGAGAGCGAGAAGGTCTGCACTTCGACACCACTACGGCAAAACGCCTTGGCACCACTGCGCAGACCCTGCGCAACTGGCGGGCCCGCGGCGAAACCCCTGCCTGGGTTGAGTTCGCAGCCCTGGCGATTTCGCACGGATGCGAGCCGATGGAGCTCACATTCACGGATGTAAAAGCCTGGCAGCTTCGGAACAGCCTTGAGACCTACGAGGCTACGGCCGCGGTCTTTGGCTACAAGCGGCAGGCTGTGCACCAGTGGTTCAGCCGGGGTAGTTTCCCAAATTGGTTGGCCATGGCGGCGCCAGGCTACGAGATGAAACATCTCTTAAGTGCTCAGTCCCATGTTTCTGAAAAACGTGCGAGCTGATCAATGACCATTCGAACCCCACTTTTGCCCCTCATCGCTGCCGCAGTCTGCGCGAGCTCTGCCATGGCATCCGAGCCCATCGAAGGCTTTGGTACGAGTATTCCACTCAATTTCGCTGTCGAACAGATCGTCCCTGAAAAGTATCAGGTGTCCTTCGGGCCTGGTGTGGATGTCGATCAAAGCGTGTCTTGGGAGGGAGGCGCCGCATGGGATGTTGTGCTGAAGGACACCCTTGCGGAGGTTGGCCTGTTTGCTGAAGTCAGCGAGACGGATCGGGTCCGCATCACGACCGACCCTGCAAACCGGGCTCCGCTCTCTTCAGGCCTCAAGATCTCCGAGTATCGTCACCCGACGCTTGGTCCCAGGAAAGGCAGCTACCCCGATGATCTTCAGGGCCGCCCGGGACTGGTGCTGGCGGGAGCTGAGCCTGCGCCCGAACCCAAGGTGGAGGAGAAGGCGCCCGGCGTGAACCTGCTTGACTACTCGCCGCGGCCGCAACTGCGCCCAGAGCATGTCGGAGAGGATGCGATCCTGCTTGGGGTGGATGAAACCAACATCATCCAGGAGCGCGACGTCTGGGCCGTCTTTGCCGGCTCCACACTGGAAGACACCTTGAAGGACTGGGGAGATGAGGCCGGATGGAACATTCACTGGAACAGTGAATACACCATCCCGATCGCTGCCTCTGCCGAGTTCCGGGGCGACTTCATTGGTGCCGTCGGCGAGCTGCTCGACAGCTTCGGCGGTATGAGCCCGCGCAGCGAGAATGGTAACCCGCGCATCGTGGGCGACGTATTCAAGGGCAACAAGGTCCTGGTGATTACCACCATCGACCAGGAATGATGACCGATTTTCAGACAGGATTTTTCATGATCACTTCCCGAGCACTCAAGGCCGCCTCGCTTTTCGCGATTTTCTCGGTTTCGGCCTGCAGCACACCGAACGTCGAGGAGGCCGACCGGATCAATGACGAGACCCGGCAGCAAACCGAACTGATGTTCGACACCTCCGCTCAACCGCTCCCCAGCGCCGACGTGTCCAACATGCGGGTGTCTGACAAGGTGTGGCTTGGTGGCGAGGCCCGCCGGATGCGCAATGGCCGTCCCTTGCCCCGCGCTGTGGAAGATGAGGGCGTGACGCTGGTGTCGTTCAACGACCTGGAGATCATGGAAATCGGTGCCTTGGTGGATCAGACCACCGGGATCCCGGTCTCGATCGATGATGCCATCATCAACCGGGACGTGAACAGATCGAGGTTCCCCCTGACGATGGCTATCGACTACGAGGGCAAGCTGAGCACATTCCTCGGTCGCGTCGCCAACAACTTCGGGGTCAACTGGACCTTTGATGGCGACGAGATCAACTTCTACCTTCACCCGACGCGGACCTATGCCTTCAGCCTCCTTCCGTCGTCCAGCCAGGGCGAGATGAGCGTCTCATCCGGCGGCGGGGGCGATAGCGAAGGTACTGCAGGCTCCTCTGGCTCCTCTTCCCAGTCCCTCACCTCCTCTTTTGAGATCGACATCTGGTCAGAACTCGTCGTGGCGATCCAGGGCATTGTCGGCGACCAGGGGCAGATTACTGCCTCGCGCTCGACGGGCACCGTGTCGATCACGGCCTCGAACACCATCCAACGCAAGGTTGCCGACTACATCGATCTGCAGAACGAGCGCCTGAGCAAACAGGTCGCTGTGAGCGTCCAGGTCTTCAACGTCACGATGGATGACAGCGGCGAGCTCTCGACCGACTTCTCCCTTGCTGGCGTCGAGTCCGATGAGTTCAGCTACGCTGGTGGCGACAATAGCCTCGATCTGCCCAACTCGCTGGGCTGGGAAATCCTGAAGCCGCTAAAGGGTGTGGCCAGTGTCAGCGGCGTTGTGCGCATGCTCGAGCAGAAAGGCGATGTCAGCGTTGTGACCACGGCGAACGCGACCACCCTCAACAACGTCCCCACGCCAATCCAGGTCGGCAACCAGCGCTACTACGTGTCCAACGTGCAGGAAGTCATCGACGAGGATCTGAATGAGACCAGCGTCGATTTCGAAACCAGCTCCGTGCAAACCGGCTTCAACATGCAGGTCCTTCCCCGGGTCATGTCCGGTGGACGTATCGCACTGCAGTACAACATCGGCACCTCGGAACTCGTTGGTGCCGATGATGGCTTCGACCGCTTTGCCGTGAACGGCAGCGAGGTTCAGCTTCCGAACATCAACAACCGCAGCTTTACCAACCAGGTGATGATCCCGCATGGAAACACGCTTGTGCTGAGCGGCTTTGAACAGACGACCGCCCGGAGCGAAAAACAGGGCGTGGGCAGTGCCGACAACTGGGTCACTGGCGGGCGCAATACCGCGTCGCTCCAGCGAGATGTCATGGTTGTGATGATCACGCCGGTGATCCTCGACACCGGCCGGGCGATCGAAGAAGTGAGGTGATCGCTCATGAAAACGAGTGACATCGACGCACTCTTTGACACCGACAACACTGACACCTCCCCCAACCCGGGGGAGGATCAGGGCGCGGCTGAAGAGGAGGAAATCTTCGGAGATATCGAGCAGGCGCCAAAAGCCAAGTCTCGGGGCAATGGCACACTGACCATCGGCAAGAAGACCTACGCCATCGGCCTCACCTGGAACTTTGCCGACAATTCGGGCCGGGCAAAGAAGGAGGCCAAAGCCGCCGCGAAGGAAGATCGCGGTGATTTCTTCTGCGTGCGCCCTGGGGACATCGCTCAATACGGCATCGGTGACAAAGCCATGGGCCATAAGGCAGGCATGCTGGCCCTGATGGACATTCTGTGCGCGCATTTCGAAGGAAATTGGCTTGGTGTCTTCGAAGTAGGCCAGCTGTACTACATCGCAGCGGCACGGGGCGGTCAGATCCTGACGGCCTGCGACAAGCTGTACTATGACGAGGCCGACGCTCGTGAGGACTTCATGGCCCTCATGTCCTCCTCGGATTGGGACCATCTCATGGCTCCCAAGCGCTGGGGAGCTCCGGACACGGAGGATGTGAACCTTCGGGCGATCAAGCTGCGCAGCAAAGGGTGCAAGCTCGTCGAGGTGAACCCTACCGGAACGGTCGTAGTTGCCTTGCTTCTGACACTGGTGATCGTCGGCGCAGCAGGCGGGGGCTACTATTGGGTCCAGAAGGAAGAAGCCGATGCGCTTCAAGATGCCGCACGAGCCCGCGCTGCCAAGGAAGATCAAATCCGCGGCATGCTTGACGCGGTGAAAGACACCGTTGCGCCCGTCCTGGGCATCGAGGAGGCCCAGGAGGAAAACGAGACGCCACCCGATCCGCCGTGGGTCCGATATCAAAACGGCCCGGGCACCATCATCGTGTGTGTGGATGACATTCTCACCGCGCCCGACGGCGTGCCGGGATGGGAGACCAGCATGGTGTCTTGTGGCCAGGGCAATGTATCCACGAGTTTCAACAATGTGGGCGGCACGGTTCCATGGGCCGAGTATTACCTGCGCCAGAACGGCTTTCCGGAGCTCGATCTGTCTCGCAGCGCGATGTCTACGTCTCTGAGCGTTTCCCAACCCAGCTCCTTCGTGTCCAACAACGGCGCCAGCATCGAAACCGCCAGCCTTGAAAAGGTCCGCAGGCATCTGCTGTTCTCCTTCGAGGAGCTGGGCCGTGAGATCAAGTGGCAGGAACAGCCCAACAACCCGAGCGACCAGACGTCCCGCTACTACAAGCAGGCCAGCTTTTCGTTCGAGTCTGAGGAGAAACCCACCGAATTTCTCCCACTCCTGTCGCCCATTCCGGCGCTGGCGATCGACTCCGTGTCCTTCGATGCGTCCAGGGGTCTCTGGTCTGTCCGCGGACAGGTCTTTGAGAAGCGCGAGCACCCCCTGCCCAAACCACAATCAGATGAAGAGGTATTCCGATGACCCACAAGCGTGCACTTTTGACAACCACCGCCCTTCTTGTCGCCATCGCAAGCTCGGCAATGGCCCAGGACACCATCGGCTTTGTCGATGATCCGTTCAATGATGATCCGTTCGCCGACTCCAACTGGAACCAGCCTGCGCGTGGCAGGTCTGCCTCCGATAGCTCTTCTGGCTCGGAGCGGTCCCTTCCTTCCATGGACGAAGATGTCTCCCTGGATCAGTTCGACAATTACTACAAAGGGCTGATCACCGACGTCGACAAGCGCCTCGAGCAGCTGTCCACCACGAAGCCGGACGTGAAGAAGGATGCTTTGTCGGGGCCCGATGTGGCAGCCAAGCAAAACACCCTCGAGCAAATCTCGGACTCCCAGACCGAAATCAAGGTGCTGAAAATGAAGCTCGAGCAGGCACAGCTGGCAAAGCAGCTCTGGAGCGAAATCAGTGGTGGCAGCATCGATGACCTTAGAGGTACGATCTCGACCCTGCAGGCTCAGGTTGATGAGGCCGATCAACGCTACGAGCAGGCGATCTCCGCAAAGGACGCCGAGCGGGATACTCTCCAGCAGCAGTTGGAAGAGGCGAACCGCCGTCTCGAGGAGTCGAACCAGCGTCTTGAAGATGCTGAAAGTGAAATTCAGGATCTTGATGGGGCCCTGCGCTCGGCTCAACAGTCCCAACAAACGCCATCTGGACCTGTGCGTGTCGTATCTGATGTTCCCTCCACCCCCGGAAGAACATCGACGGTTGCTTCCCTCGTGCAGCCGCCGCAGGCTCGGGTGCAGAAGATCCAGATGGTTGCCGGCCGTGCTGAAGCCGTCCTGTCCTACCCCGGTGGAGCTGAACGATCCGTGACGGTTGACACGGTCCTACCTGATGGAAGCCGGGTAACGGAAATCGGGCGGACCGGTGTTCAGATTATCAAGGATGACAACGAGTTTACCCTCCCCCGCGGCACATACTCGCCTTCTGCTCCAACTCAGGCCCCCTCCCCTTCGCCGGGTGTGGACACCAGCGTGAACACGCCCTCTTTCGAGGATAACCCGTTCCTCGAAGACGCGGCCTACGGCGCCAATCCCTAAAGTCGGCCCGCCCATACGAAACCGCGCTCCAACGGCGCGTTATCAATCCTTTAGCCCCGCGCGCATAGGTCACCCTTGCCGCGGGGTTTTTAGGAAAAGAGATGGCGTCGTTCATAGACAGTTTTCTGGCTATACTTGGGATAAGGAAGGCTCCAGCCCCGAAGCGTCCTGCTGTCAAGTCTCGCAAGAGTGCCAGTGGGGCCGGAGCTGCCAAAACAGGCCAGAAGCGCGTCCAGAACTCTGGTAACTCATCTACCAAATCCCGGGGCAAGCAGGCTCGCAGGGTAGGCATGAATGAAGCCAGCGACGTCCAGCTCAAGGAATTCCTCCAGAACAAGGCGCGGAACGTCATCACTCTCTCCGGTGGCCCCCTGCCGGCGAACGAAAAGCAACGCAGCAAGGTACTCATCTTTGACGACGGCACATTGCTGTCTGCCTCCCGAGACTACCTCGATCCTCATGTGGTGGAGATCCGTGACCGCGCCAGACGAAAAAATGTCGTTATCCGCAAAGAATATCTGGTCCCGCCAGATGTTCTGAAAAAGATCTACATCCGGGCCGACGCGGATCAGACAAGAGGGCGCGAGAGAAAGGGAGATGAAGACGCAAAGATGCGTCGTGATTTCTTCAATCTCGTGGAAGACGTCTTTCAGAGTGGCGGCACCGACATCCACATCGTCAAGGAGAAGTTCGAGGCCTCCGTCCGCGTGCGCGTCAACGGCGAGATGGAAGACCACTCGACCATGACCGCCACGCACGCTGATCGCCTGCTTTCAGCGATCTTCTATATGGCTGACGTGAGTGACCCGTCCTACCAGGCCTTCAAGTCCCAAAAGGCTCGGATTTCCGCCACAGACGCAACGCTGCCTGAGGGCGTCGAGTCAATCCGACTGCAGTTCAACCCGCTTGCGAATGGCGGCCGTGAACTCGTGGCCCGGATCCTGCCGGAGACGGTCGACGCAGAGGATGATGAGACCGACGTCGATGTGCTCGGCTACTCCCAGCGGCAGATCCGCGACATCAAGATCATGCGAAAGAAGCGTTATGGCCTCATTCTGATTTCCGGCGCAACGGGCTCCGGGAAATCCACGACCTTGCAGAAGTTTCTCATCGCACTCATGCGCGAGACACGCCGTAAGCGGGCCATCCGGACAATCGAAGACCCGCCAGAATACAACATCCCCGGGGTGCCTCAGGTCCCTGTGACCGCGTCGGACGACAGCGAGTCCATCGAGCAGGCCTTCGAGAACGCTATCTCAGACTCTCTTCGGTCGGACCCGGATACGATCATGATCGGCGAGATCAGGGAAGCGGCCTCGGGCAAGCTTGCCTTCCGCGGTGCCATGACGGGCCACCTTATGTTGTCATCCGTCCACGCCAACAATGCGATCTCGACCATCGGGCGACTGGCGGACTGGAACCTTCCCATGTCGATGCTTTCCGACCACACGTTGGTGATTGGCCTGGTCTCCCAGCGCCTGGTTCCGACCCTGTGCTCCAAGTGCAAAATACCGATCAAGGACGTCATGGAGTATGAAGACGACCGCATCCTCGATCCAAACATCGCTCAAATGCTCATTGAACGGGCTGGTGCCGAGAACCTGGATCGGGTGTTCGTCGCGAATGAGAATGGCTGCAAACACTGCAGAAAAGGCATCACGGGAAGGACCGTCGTTGCCGAGACGATCCGTCCAGACATCCAGTTCATGGAGCACATCGCCGCCGGTGAGAAGATCAAGGCCTACAGGTACTGGCTGGAGAAGCTGGACGGCATGACGCTCTCGGAGCACGCGATGATGAAGGTGCTTCAAGGCAAGGTCGACATCAGATCGGTCGAGTCCGAATTGGATGACGTTCCCAAAGATAGATTCCCATTTGTACTAGAACAAGCGGACGTCGAGCCCTAATTGAAAAGAACATAGAGGTATTACCGTGCAACTCATTCCTGAAAATATCGGGCACAAGTATGTGCTGTGGCAGATTTCCGGCAAGCAGAGATTGACCGTCTATCGCAAGATCATGAAGTTCCTTCGCAACGGCGTCTCTCTGCCCAATGCCCTCGACACCATGTGGACCTTCGAATCTCTCGAGGGTAAAAAACCCAACCGTCCCATGGCGCTCATGCTGGACGATTGGCGCAAGAAGGTGAGGAACGGGACGCCCTTTGGCATTGCCGTGAAGAAGTGGGTGCCAGAGCAGGATGCGGTGGTGATTTCCTCGGGGGAATCCGCCGGCCGCCTCGACATTGCCTTGGAAAACGCGATCTACATCCGTGAAGGGGGCAAGAAAATCCAGGCGGCCATCGCAGAGGGTCTGGCCTATCCAGCACTTCTGCTTTCAGTCCTTGTTGCCTTCCTCTACCTCGTGGCGATCAAGATCGTCCCGGCTTTCGATGACGTGCATCCGAAGGAGCTCTGGACCGGGTCGGGGCGAAGCCTGGCAGTCGTGGCAGAGTTCATGAACTCATACCTCGTCCCCTCGATCATAGGACTTGTTGTCCTGGTGCTTGGCATCATCATCTCTCTACCCAGGTGGTCTGAGCGCGGCCGTGTGTTTGCAGACAAGATGCCTCCCTATTCCATGTACCGGCTCTCGGTTGGCGCGGGCTTCCTGCTTTCAATGGCAGCCATGGTTCGAGCCGGCGTCAGTCTTACCCGCGCCATGCAAATCATGCAGCGCACCGCGTCTCCCTACCTCGATGCCCGGCTGAGCGCGACTGCATATCAGATCGAAGATGAAGGTTTGAACTTCGGGGAGGCCCTCCATGCCACCGGCTATCAGTTTCCCGACAAGGAAGCTGTCAGCGATTTGAGAGCCTACGCATTGCTCGATGGATTTGATGAGACCCTGACAACGCTCGGCACGGAATGGATGGAAGACAGTATCGTCAAGATCAAGGAGCAATCCGCTCTCATGAGGAACGCCTCCATGGTCGTTCTGGGCGTGGTCTTCGGTTGGATTTCATCTGGTATCTTTTCACTTCAGCAACAGGTTACCCAGGCGCTGCAATAGATTTCAGGTCTATTGTTAAGCCCAGGGAAACTCTGGCGCGCATATTCGATTACGTTATTCCATAAAGGAGTTTAATTATGGACAAAGTAGCAGAAGAGCTCGCGGTCCCACAAATGAGTGTGGGATCCAAACGCGCCTCTCGGGTGGGCGACAAGACAATTGGGCGCGGTCGCAGGTTCGCCAAGCGAGCGAAGGAAAAGGGCAACGCGCTGCTCGGCATGGCAATGGCCCTCATCATCTCGGCGGTGGTGGCCGCTGGCTACCTCGTGTTCTTCAACACGGCCAACGACTCCGCCAAGGTGAACGACTTCATGGGCCAGCTGGCCGCCATGCAGACCGCCGTGCAGAGCCTCTACTACGGTCAGGCGACCTATACGGGCCTCGATACCGCCGTCGTTGCGACCTCCGGTACGCTTCCTGCGAAGATGATTTCGGCGAACACGATCAAGCATCCGTTCAACGACGATATCACCATCGCGCCGGGCTCGACAGGCAGCACCTACGTGATCACCGCGGACCGCATTCCTGAAGACTCCTGCACCGCCCTGATGACCAAGGACCTGGGCCGCAGCCTCGTGAACATGCACACTGACCAGGACGCCACCGGCGTGGACAAGCGGGCAATGACGCCGGCCGAAGCGCAGGCCGCCTGCACCGATGCCAGTGACGGTGTCATCACCATCACCTGGGAATTCTACTGATCCTGCAAGGCCGCCCTCGATCACTCAGGGGGCGGCCTGCCTAGACATTTGACAAGGACCTCCCATGAAACACCGCAGTCAGAAGGGCAATGCCCTTGTTCAGACCGCCGTTTGCCTCGTGTTGGCCGGTCTCGTCGCTGCAGGCGTCATGATGGCGATGAGCCATGCCAATGAGGTCCGCCGCGCCAACACCGTCATCGAGGATATCACGCTTATTCGCAACGGCATCGAGCGTCTCAACGCCTTGAAGCCGGACTACAGCGCCGTCGATGACGACTTCATTCTCAACCAGCTGAACCTGCCGGAACGCATGGTTGGCAGCGGGACAGAGGTCCGCAGCCCCTATGATCGCTATAAGGCCCTTCGTGCTCACATTGGCTGTGCCGGTTGCAACAACGGCTACTACGTGGCCGCCATGAAAATCCCCTCTGATCAATGTCTCAGGATCGCACGGTCTCCGATCGGCCGTGTCGCTGACCGCATCCGGGTGATGAACGATGTCGGCACCGAGGTGATCGACGATATCGCCGGGAAGCTGCCCCCAATCGATCGCGTGAACGCGGTCTGTCAGAACGGCATGGGCATTCAAGGCATCACCTTCTATTTCAAGAAACAATAGGGCCTCATGAACATGCATAGCAGGTCCCGACATCGCCGCGAACGTGGTCTACATATCCTGAGCTTTGCCGTGGGGATAATCATCTCGGCCAGCGTGGCTGCCATGCTCATTGCTTGGATGAGCAAGATCCGGATGGACGGCAAGGTGATGCAGCTCACGCGCAGTGTCGCCCAGCTACACCTCGCCATCGAACGCGGCTTCCAGTTGAAATCCGACTATTCCGGGCTGTCGCGGGCGTGGGTCATCGAAAATGGAGAAATTCCCCCTGGTATGGACGTGAATTCCTCCGGCCTGCTGATCCATGCATTCGGCGGCCGGGTAGAGGTGTTCAGTGCTGCCTACCCAACCACGGGCGGGCCCAACGCAATGATTGTCATTGGCCTCGATGACCTCAATCAAGAGCAATGTGTTGCCGTCTCTACGGCGTTGATGTCCGCGCACCAGACAGATGCCTGGGGCATCCGATTCCGTGTTCCGACCGTCTACACCTACTCGTTCGTCGATGGAGAGTACCCGACCCCACAGCAGGTCCGAGCGCACTGTTCGGAAAGCAATGCGTTGCACTTCCGTGTGTTCTATTGAGGAAGGCCGAAAACATGATGATCACCCCACGGAACCTCAACAAGCGCCGCCAGAGAGGCTCTGGTGCGTTCGAAGTGGCGATGGTTCTTATTGTTGGTGCCATGATCGCCGCCGGCACGCTCTGGGTGATCCTGGCTTCGAAAGACAAGATCGACGTGGTTGCCGTGAAAGACCACATCGAGCTTGTTCACGAAGCCATCCAGAAGATGACGCTCACATCGCCCGACTACTCGAATGTGACCACCGCGAACCTGATCGCCTCCGGATTGCTGCCACCCCGCATCGTGGACACCTCGGCGAATGAAATCCTCAATCCGATACGCGGCAACACTTGGGTCTGGAACTACACCGACGGTATGAGCTGCCCGGCAGGAAACTGCAGCAATCACTATGTGATTGAGGTCGGGGGCCTGTCCTCTACAGAGCAATGCGTCAAGCTTGCCACCTCGGGTCTCTTTGACACCGGCTATGGCTTCTACATTCGAAACCAGGCGACCGGTGTCGATACCCCAGCGTCACAGAATACTATCGCGACTTGCCGGGCCGCGGGCGCAAAATCCATCCTGATGCGCTTTTACTGAGGGGCCCACATGTACGCCATCTACATTATCGCTGTCTGCATGATGATCATGTCCATGGTGGTCATCAGTTCCGGAGAGGACCCGGAGCAGGAGAACCTGGCGTCTGTCCAGGTCGAGCAAATGCTCATGTACCACAAGTCCGCGGTCAAAGCGTGCCAGGCGGTGCCGGCAAGCTGCGCAGGTGCCGTCGAAATCCCCCGCGCTTCCATCCGAGCCCAGATCTCAGGGGTTGCCGCGAATGGTGCGGCCTACAACAGCAACTCGCTCTACCGGGCATTCTCAGACGGGAGCGGGCACGTGGTGACCACGATGGTTCCCGCAATTGCCTACCCCGGACAGGTCGGTACCGCTGCCTACAATGCTGCCCTGCCCGGCGTCCGTCAGCGCTTCGCCACCCATGGCATGTTCCTCGAGCAGGCCCAGAACAAGTACACCTACCTCTACGCGGGGCTCTATGATCGCAACAGCTCTCGCCTGCCCAATACCCATGATGACACGCTCGTCATCCCACGGAGCATCAGCAGTGCGAACGCCGCTTTCATGCCCTCCGCGCCGATGTTCGCTAGCGAGTGGTGATCGCAAGCTGTCGGCAGAAGGTAGTTTCTGAAAAAGATTCTGAATTTTATCCTTGCACTCATGTCTATTCTTATTTAGCTGATCCTTGTTGCTTGCTGAAAATCCTGAAAATGGGTGAGAACAGGCGCCAAGGATAGAAGTATGACCACCGACCTCGAGCAGCTTCGCGAACAGATGCGCGACATCATCTATGCATCACCCCAGGCAGGAGTTCTGGAGGAGCAGCATGTTGAGAACTGGATCAACCGGGTTCTCGACATCGAGCCGGACCGCGCTCTCTGGCATTGCATTCGCTTGCACGGCTCGGGCGGCTCAGAAGTCGGCCCGCTTTCGAAGTCACTGCGAGGAGAAGCCAACAACTTCACGTCGGCCCACCAGATCGTTGCTGGCAAGCTCTGCATCATTCCCCCGGGCAGAGGCGACGAGCACACCCGGCGCGGCCAGGTGCTCGAAGACCTCGTGCGCACTGTCTTTGAAGACCAAATGGCTGGCAGGGGCTACAAGCTCAAGCGTCTGACCGATGAGCGCGAGCAGCTGATCGAGAACGCGGAAAACGACAAGTATTTCTGGATGCGCTCATCTCTGGATGAGTTCTACGAGGTCACCTTCCCGGATGGCGAGACCGTCGAGCGCTGGGTTGTCGACTTCAAATGCCCAAGCCAGGATATGATGTCCAAGTACGTGTCGAACACCAAGAAAATCATGGAGGCCACTGAGACAGAGACCGACCTCGACTACGTGATGCCGAACGAGGACACGCGGAAGGCTTTCGGGTGGGACGAGGCGCCCGAGTTCGACGATTATATCTATCAGCTCCACCACTACCGCGAAGACGCCGACATCAAGGGTGTTCAGGTCGACAGGACAGTCCTCGCAACCTTTGACTACATGCGCGCATCCGTGACCATGTTCGACATCGAGTATGACCCCAAGGTCGTCGCCGACATCGTTGAAGCCAACGAGTACTACTGGAACGACTACGTTCTCAAAGGCAAGGTGCCGCCCTCTGAGAAAAAGCCTGCGATCGATCCTGAGGAAGTCCCAGAGGAAATCCAGGAAGCGGCATCCGACTTCCTTCGCTTCAAGACTGCGGAGAAGGAGTTTGGGAAGCTGGCGGCCGCGAAGCGTGAAGTGCTCGAGGACTATGCCGCCAAGGCAGGAAGCCTGGGAGAGAACAAGCTCAAGCTGGCCGGAGCAGACATCACCGCGAAACTCCTGCCAGACGAGGAGCTTGCCGAGACCCGACTTGCAGAGCTCGGTCTTGGAGACGCTGAAATCGACGCCCTGCGCAAGGTCGGAGACTATGACACGAAGAAGGTGAAAACCCTCTGGCACGGGCTGGTTACGGCGTTTTCTATCCTTGAGGAAGGCGTTTCCGAGGGATCGAAACCCAAAGTTCAGGATGCCATGTCATCTATCAAGGAGCTTGGCGAAAAGCTCCCTCAGAAGAAAAAAGGTGCGCTTGATGCAAAAAAATTAAGAGAAGCACTTCTCTCTTTCGGAGAGGACCCAAATTGCTTCTTCAAAGAGGAGCTAAGCACCGCGGTAGCACGCGGCAAATCAACCGAGCGAGATCTGATCCAGGACGACGTACTCGGTAAGATTGAAGAACTGGAAGACACCCTGAAGCGGGCGGAACCCGTGATGGGACCATCGATTTAAAATAGGAGAGCTATTCAAATGGCACCACGTTTCAAAAACAAGAAGTCCAGCGGTGGCGGTGGCGGAAACTTCACCCCGAAGACCACTGTCTCGGCGCTTCTGAAGGACCCAAAGAAAGACCTTCAGGTCACCGAAGATTCCATCACATTCAAGGTGGAGCTCGCAAGCAATGCCATGGCAGGTTTCGACAGCCGCTTCGCTGCAGGCACCGAGGTCGAAATTCAGGTCGCGAGCGACAGAGTTGGCGCGGCCAAAAATCAGCTTGGCAAGATCGAGAAGTTCCTGAAGTCGAATGTCTACATGACTTTCGAGAACTGCAGTGTGCAGGGCAACGGGCTCGTGTGTTCTTGGGTCACCAACATGTGCCGAGAGCTCGAGAAGGACGGCGTCCAGACAAACATCGCGATGTTTGACCAGTTCGTCAAAGTGCATCCGAAGCGCACCAGCAACGACCGCTCCTTCCAGATGATCGAGATCTTCAGGGCCGAGAATGCACAGTCCCTGGTGGGCGCCGGCTCGGATGCAACTTCGGAGGCGATCAAGTCGATCGTGGCAGACCTCGAAGGCATGGAACGAGACGCCTTCGCAGATGAGTGGCTGACCCGCGCCCGCGAGTTCGACAACCTGTCCGTGCTGGAGCAGCTTGGTGTCGTCTACGACTCCTATTCGTTCTTCCCGGAGTTCAGCGTCATGGCCGGCAGCGGCTATCAGGCTGGTCTGCGCATCGTTGACTTCGACGATGAGGTCGAGGCGGCAGACAAGTTCAACTTCGCCAATATCTGGGGCGGTCTGGTCAAGGAAGAGACTTCTGAAGGCGAAGTCGCCTATCGTTCGCGAACCTTTGCTGAGGCAATCTCCGCAAGCGTGACGCCCCAGGGCAAAGACCCGATCACCTACGAGGCCATTCTCGAAAAGGGCATCTCGGGCGCCATGGAGCACCTTGCATCCGCGGACGCAGATGGCGAGGTGACCTACGGCAATGACTTCATCGACAACCTGGTCGACTATCTCGAGTTCCTCCAGAGCGATGAGGCCAAAGAGGCTGAAGATCTTCTGATGGAGGTCATTCCGGTCATCCGCCAGAAGACCGGGGTAGGATCGCTCGACAACGCCGACGAGATGGCAGCACCGTTCAACATGGCGGCAAAGCCCTTCACCGGCAGCGACGGTCAGGAGCGCCAGAGGACTCACAACGTGATCGGCACCGCCGATGTCGTGCTGATGGCCCGCAAGGACCAGGATACCGAGCAGTTCTTCGAGAGCTATTTCGTGTCCAAGGTCAATCCGCACCACATGTTCGGCACGAAGCAGATCCCGGCGCGTCTGACGCAAACGGCCTACGTTCCGAAGATCCTTCCGACCCCAAACACGGCCCTGGTCGAAGGTCTCGATGCGGAGCTGGAAGGCCTCGCGAAGGCCACCGCCAAGCGCTACGACCCGCGGGAGTGGAGCAAGTCCAACTCGAACGAGAATTCGAACGAGAACGACAATGAGAACGAGCGGGACCTCGAAAACGAGGGTCAGTCCCCGGGTATGAACGCCTGAGGCTCGGCCACGCCGAAGAACACAGGGCCCGCATGAAAGTGCGGGCCCTCTTTTTATGAAGAGAGCATTTCATGAGCGATCGGACGATTGATTGGGTAGACCTGGGAGATGAGAGCACTCTCTTCCGGGCACGTTTTGAGGACACTGGCCTTGAATGCATGGCCATTCAAACGGGTGACGAGCCTGCGTACTCCGTCCTGCAAACTCTGAAAACTCTCGGCTTCACTAGGATCGGCACCTGGTTCATCCGTCCGGGAAGCGAAATCAAGATGTCTGAAATCTTGGAGGCGTTCCCGGCTGCAGTTCGCCGCAGAACCCTTATTACCGAAACCAGGCTGGCGCTCTTGGATCCGACACCGCGGGTGCTTCAAGGGCTCCTGACGCAGAAGACGGTCAGCACCGGGGGCGGGGACAGCCTGCCGATGCTCAACAGTTTCCAGGCCAAATACATGCCCGCAAGCGCCGGGGGCGAGCCAATTGCGGCCATTCCCCTTAGCCTTGCAGCAGGGACCGCTGAGGCGCTTCAATCTGTTCGCGATCGACATGGAGACATCGACGAGTGGGTCTGCAAGGAACTCGCCTACCCCACCCTCGAGGCCATGCATGCCGTTCTCTCTCCGGAGCAGATTGATGCCGTGGCCCTCTCCATCGACAGCATCGGCTATGGCTCCGGAACCATCTGCGCCGACCAGACCGGCCTCGGAAAAGGACGCGTTGGTGCCGCCCTCGCCCGCTGGGCAGCGCTGAATGATCGCCTTTTCGTCTTCCTCACCGAGAAGGCCAACCTCTTTACCGACTTCATGCGAGATGTGATCGACATCGATGCCCTGGAGATCATCGGCACGCCGTACATGATGAACGACGGGGCCAAGATCCTCGATCAGCTCACCGGTGAAGTCCTGTTCAAATCGCTCCCAGCCAAGGAAAACAAGAAGGTCATCTCCTCCATGACCTTGCCGGAAGGCACCAAGATGGCCATGGCGACCTACTCGCAGTTCAACCGGGCTGGCTCTGCCAAGGGGCAGTTCTTCGTTGAGCTCTGCAATGGGGCGCACCTGCATGCCGACGAAAGCCATAACGCAGCCGGCGAGGGGTCGAACACCTCCGTGACCTTTGACGATGCCGTAGAGAGGGCTGCCAGCTATTCCTACTCTTCCGCGACCCACGCCAAGCGAGCGGCCAACCTAAAGGCCTACATGCCGCTACTGCCACTCTCCGTCCGCCGGCTGGAGAACATGGTGGAAGTGCTCAATTCAGGTGGCATGCCCCTTCTCGAGGCGCTCTCCCAAATGCTGGCACGGACCGGCCGCCTGATCCGGCGCGAGCACGATCTGTCTGACATGAAGATCCCCGTGGTCTTCGACGAAGCCCGCAAGGATCAGCATGAGGCGCTCTCGGACGAGCTCGCTCCCATCCTGTCCGAAATCAGTCGTCTCAGCATGGATATCGCAGGTCACCTCGAAGAGAAGACCAACGATCCCGAGGCCCAGAAGAATAAGGACGTCTACTACTCCGTTCACTGGGGTGTTCGCTTTTCAGCGCTCAAGGAACAGTTCCTGGCCGCTTGCAAGATCGATCACTGCATCGAGCAGTCTGTGAAGTCTTTGCTCAACGACAAGAAGCCCGTCATCGTGGTTCAGAACACCATGGAAGCTGTTTTGCGGGAGGTCATGACTGACGAAGATGGCACCCTACGAGGCTACCTCACCGATGCCAACGGCAACCAGCGCCCTGCCAGCTTCAAGGATGTCCTAAAGCTCCTCGTAGACCGCTCGATGACGGCGCGCAAACGCCGAGGCCGAGAGGATCCTGAAAATATCGAGATCGAGGACCCCGACCTCCTCGATAGGGCCCAGCACCTCAAGGAAATGATCGAGTTCTTCCCGATGCTCGCGATCTCGCCCATGGATGCCATCATCGAGGGTATCGAGGCCGAGGGCCGGCTTCTGCATGCACAGGGAGTCATCGAGCAGCCCTGGCTGATTGGTGAAATCTCGGCCCGGGGTGTGAAGATGGCCCAAGGCGAGGTGGTGCCTGCCAAGGAGGGTGATCGGAACGTCACCATCAACCAGTTCCAGAACGGCCATTTCGACGGCATCGTTCTCACCCAGGCCGCATCGACGGGCCTCTCCCTTCACGCCAAGAAAGGCATCCCGGACCTTCGGGTTCGCCATATGTTGGAATTTCAGATTCCAAGTGATCCGGTTGACCGCGTCCAGTTCTGGGGTCGGATCAAACGCCGCGGCGGGGTCAACGAACCCGAGTTCACTTGCCTGGCAACTGCGACATCGCTCGAATTGCGCAGCCTGGCCGCCCAGAACAAGAAGGTGGAGGAACTCAGCGCCAACGTCTCCGGCAGCGGCGAGGCCGCAGTGAAGCTGGACGTGCCGGACCCTATCAATGCCCTTGGGGACCGGATCGCTCGGCGCATTCTCCTCGAGAACCCGCAGACGGCCATCAAGATGGGGATTTCTCTGAAAATTGAGGAAGAGGAGTCTGCCGAGTCCCTCTATTACGTGAACAAGCTCCTGTCTCGCTTGGCCCTCGTGAAGACCGCAGAGAGGGACGCCATCTATCACACCTTCATCGAGGCCTACCAGGATGCCCAGCGCGCACTTGCGGCGAAGGGGATCCACCCTACCCGCCCGCGGGAGTTGCCTGGTCGCTGGCGGGAGGTTCACCGCGAGCTGTTCGATCCCGGCAACCCCGAGGACGGTCCGGTCTTTGGCGCCCCGGTTTTCCTGTCGACAATCGAGCGGGAGGAGTACGTCTATCCGATCGGCCGAGAAGACCTCCTGTCGATCCTCGAGGATCGCATGTCTGCCGATGAGGCCATGAAGGAACAGCGTGAAGCCGTTGCCGAGTTTCTCAAGGAGCACCGTGGCGACTTTCTGAAAAGGGCTCTGCCCAAGACCTACAAGTCAGTCATCCAGGCTCTCAATGCCCGTGAGAACAACCTGGTCAAGGTGGAGTCTGATCGCCTCACTGGCATTCAGCGCTCACTCAGGGAAATGCAGCCCGGTTGCCAGCTCACCGTCACCGACGACAACAACGAGCCTCTCACGGGCGTCGTCATCGGGCTCAAGCTGCCCCGTGACCCCGATGACTACCATAAGGCCGGCGCCTACACGGTCGACTACCTGCTGCCCGGCGACGAGGAGCCCCGCAAGGCTACGCTCGCGACCCTGAGGAATGATGCCAACTTCAAGCTTCACAAGGTCTCCGGCACCTATGAGCACGACTTCTCTGAATTCGACAACCTCGAGAGCGGCAAAGTCACCATTCAACGCAGGGTTCTCGATGGCAACGCCTTCATGGCAGCTGTCTTGTCTGCCCAGCGCGACATCGGCACAACGACCCGGATCACCATGGAGGATGGCACCACGCAATCTGCAGTTCTGCTTCCTTTGTCCCGGCACAATTCGATGTCGGCCATTCCCGGGCGGACGACCGACCCGGAGATTGCCTTCGATATCCTCAGCCAGGGCGGTGAGATCTTCACCAACGCGTCAAACCGGAACGAAGGCATGATCATCGAAGCCGACGGGCCGAAGCTCAGGATCACCATTCCCGGCAAGAAGTCCTTGGCCAAGGTCTATCAGGTTCCCGAGTTCGAGAATATCACCGGTAAGCTCCAGGGAGACTGGCGCGGGATGCGGGGATGGATCGATCCAGATGATCTCCCTACCCTCGTCGAAGTCATCCATGGAAAGGGGGAGTCTCTGAATTTCTCGGGCCTGTGGCGGGAGATGGCTAACGAGGCATCTATGGCGAAGTCGAAAGAGACCGAATGCTCAGCGCCGATGGTGGCTGCTTGATCTCCTAGGCGAGATTAGTTCCCCATTCCTGCGATCTCCGCCTGTTACCGTAGCAATTGGGAGAAGGTGAACGAAGGTCATCTCGGGGGGATCGAAACCGGCGACACCCCGTTCTGCGGAGAGTTCGACCGGGCTGCCATGGAAAATGCGAGGCGCCGCCTCGCGCTCCATTGCCCACCAGGTATAGGACGTCTAGGTGGCGCGTGCATCCATAGGGATAGGGCGGCTCATCCAGAAATGTTTGCCTAACCCATGAGTGCTATGCCAGACCTCCCAAATCTCTGGCCGCTAACCTGCTGTGAGGCTGCCTCGCAGTCCCGGAGATTGGTAGTGATCACGCCAGACATTGTACAGAGGACGTTTTTCATGAGTGATTTTGAGATCGAGCAAGCAGTCCGGAACAAGAACCTCCGTTGGTTCAAAGCACAAGCAGTCGAATTGATTGCTGGTGCCGTGATCGTGCTTGGCGTGTTCAATTACATGGTCGGGTAAGACCCAGGTAGATCAAACGGGGCCGCACCTGGCCGCCCGCTATCTCTCGCCGGAAATTCAGCAGCGTTTCAACCTGCATTTTCGGGTGCCGGATCCGTTAAAACAGAGGCTTGTCGGCGTTTTCAGAGTTTCGCGATAGGTGCTCCTCGACGCACTCTGCTGGTGCGAACATATCTGAAGATGCGCAGCCTGACTGCCTACAAGAACAAATTCTCGCACGTTGGTGATGGGTTGTGCTGCTCGCACAAGATGTGCGACATCATCCCCCCCCTGCCGCCGGCCACGCGTAAAACCGGCTTTCAGGATTTCTTAGTACGTCTCCGGGTGACAAACCCCAAGGACGTGTTTTGGCACAGCATCTATACATCGCAGAGAAGCCTTCGCTCGCTGAGGAGATAGCGAAAGCTCTCGCGGACATAAACAACACGAAGGCCTCCAAGTCGAACGGGGCCTGGCAGGTCGGCGAGGATGAGGTCTGCTGGCTGTTTGGCCATATGTACGAGCTCTGCGAGGCCAAGGAGTACGACGAGCGGTTCCAGAAGTGGAACATGGATGACCTGCCCATCATCCCCGAAAAGTGGAAGCTGAAAGTCA
The DNA here is from genome assembly GCF_010500785.1 of Salipiger sp. PrR003. NCBI lineage: Bacteria > Pseudomonadati > Pseudomonadota > Alphaproteobacteria > Rhodobacterales > Roseobacteraceae > Salipiger > Salipiger sp. PrR003. The sequence goes on along the minus strand of NZ_JAAGOV010000076.1, from coordinate 211,076 downwards.
TCGACGACAAAAAGGGGCACGTCTCCGGCATCGCCTCGCGCCTGAAGAAGGCCAAGTATGTCGTCAACGCCGGCGACGCGGCTCGTGAGGGGCAACTCCTTGTCGACGAGCTTCTCATCGAGAACGGCTGGGACGCATTTTCAGAGAATACCAAGCGGCTGTGGGTGAAGTCCTATGCTCGTAAGGACCTGATCTCAGCAATCGAAAGCATGAAGCCCAACTCCGAGATGGAGCGGCTCTACCTGGCTGCTATCTGCCGCCAGCGTGCCGACTGGCTCCACGGCATCAACCTTACGCGCCTCTACACGAACAAGGCTCGTGCCGGCGGCACAGACCAACTGGTCAGCGTCGGCCGCGTGCAGACCCCCACCTTGCGACTCGTGGTCGACAGGGATCTCGAGATCAAGAACTTCAAGGCAGTCGATCACTACCTCCCCCAGTTCCTGTTTACCCATGAGAACGGGACATTCGAGGCCAGCTATATCTTACCGGATGATGGCCCTGGCCAAGACAGCGAGGGCCGCCTGACGGACAAGGCAGTAGCACAGGAGGTTATGGATCGCGTCGCTGGCAAACAGGGGCAGGTCACGCAGTTCGATGCCAAGGATAAGAGCAAGTCCCCACCCCTCGCCTATTCGCTCTCTGCGCTACAGACTGAGTGCTCAGCTAAACTCGGCTTGTCAGCAAAACAGACCCTTGAGGTTGCGCAGAAGCTCTACGATCCGCCTCTGAAGCTGACCACCTACCCGCGTTCGGATAGTCGCTACCTGCCCATGGCGATCTTCAAAGACGAAGCTCCCGCTATCCTGGAAAATCTATCCAAGGTGGATGCTCAATTGGGTGCGGCGGCGCAGAACGCCAACACCAAGCTCAAGAGCCCAACCTGGAACGACAGCAAGACCAGCGACCACCACGGCATCATTCCAACCATGGAAGCAACCGCGGATAAGATCGCGAAGCTCTCGGGCGTGGAGGCGAAGGTCTTCGACATCATCGCCAAGACCTTCGTATCCCAGTTCTATCCTGATCAGCGTTGGAAAGCGCTCTCAGCCAAGGTGGCTGTCGGGGACGATCGTTTCACGGCCTCCGGGCGCAAGGAGATCGACGCCGGTTGGAAGGTCGTCTTCTCAGGAGAGAGCTCGAAGTCGGAGGACGAGGACGCGGAGGGTGAAGACGCCGGGCAAAGCCTACCTACTATGTCGAAGTCGGATCCTGTCACCGCCGGCCAGGGGGAGGTCAAAGCCAAGCGGACGACGCCGCCCCCGGCCTTCACAGACGGTACTCTGATCGCCGCGATGAGCAACGTGCACAAGTTCGTTCCTGACAGTGAGGCCAAGAAGCGCCTCAAAGAGAACGACGGTCTCGGCACCGAAGCGACCAAGTCGAACATCATCGAGACCCTGATCAAGCGGAAGTTCCTGCAGCGTCAGGGCAAGAACAAGCTAGTATCCACCCTCACCGGCCAGTCAGTCATCGAGGCTTTGCCGAACGAGATTACCGACCCGGCTCTCACGGCTGTCTGGGAAGGGTTCCTGGACAAGGTTTCGGACGGCGAGTTGCCCTACGAGAAGTTCATGGAGGGGCAGATCAAGAACGTCGAGAACCGCGTGGCAGACGGGAAGATTGCCGACGTGAACATCAAGGGCGGCAAGAAGATCACGCCTGTCGAAGGTCACGGCGACACCTGCGCCAAGTGCGGCACCGGCAAGATGATGACCCGAGAGGTCCGCAAGGGAAAGCACAAGGGCAAGAAGTTCCTCTCCTGCGACCGCTACCCAAATTGTGACGCAGTCGAGTGGCCGAAGCCCAAGGTGGACCCGATCGAGGGGCATGGCGATGACTGCCCGACCTGCAAGCAGGGGAAGATGGTCACCCGGCTCATTCAGACCGGGGAACATAAAGGCAAGAAATTCCTGTCCTGTGATCGATACCCACAGTGCAAGGCTGTCCAGTGGCCCAAGCCGAAACCCATCGACGGGCACGGCAAGAAGTGCTCCAAATGTTCGGACGGCATCATGGAAACCCGAAAGTCCAAGAAAGGCACCTTTTTCCTGAGCTGCAACAACTACCCCAAATGCGACGCGGCCGAGTTTCCTCAAAGCAACGTCAAGCCCATGAAGGGGGATGGCGAGACCTGCAGTAAGTGCAAGAAGGGGACGATGCGGACACGGAAGATCTCGAAAGGCCAGAATAAAGGGAAGACCTTCCTGTCTTGCGACAAGTACCCTGAATGTGACAACTCGATCTGGCCAAAATAGGATAGATTAAACCGGATTAAACGCCCTGCTGGTACTGCTTACCTCGTATTTTGAGGTATCACGATGAAGAAACTGATTTTCTCGAGCGCCATGTCTTCAGTCCTGGCGCTTCCAGCTTTTGCTCAGGACGATCGCCAGCCGCAAATCCCGTCCATCCCATCGGACAGCGTCATGCAGGCGTTGTCCGCAGACTCTGAAAAAGGTGTTCTGAAATATCTCATCGACAGTGGTGTTCGGCTGACCTACCTCGGAGACGCAGGCGGGCTGAAAGGATACCTCGGGGAGAGCCCGTCGGGGAAAGTGCAAACCTTCTACGTCACCCCCGATGAGAAGCATGTCGTTGCCGGCGTTCTTTTCCGCGAGACCGGCACCAATGTCACCGGCGTGCAGATCGCGGACATGGAAAACCGATACCGGGCCGCCCAGCGCAATGCCGAGATTGCGCGAGGCGAGACCGATGTCGAGGTGACGGCTGTTCCCGAACCGGCTGTCACCAACGGGCTGAGCGAGGTCTCGATCCCCGAGGTGCAAAGCGGAGCTGCGGCACAGCAGGACGTCTCCGAATACCTGTCTGATCGTGCAGGCGATGGCGTTCGCCAGGATCTGGAAAGCGCGGCCTGGTTCCAGGTCGGAGTGGACGATGCGCCGGTTGTCTATATGGTTGCTGACCCCAATTGCCCCTACTGCCACCGCGCCTGGCAGGATCTGCGCCCCCGCGTCGTGAACAGGGAAGTCACCGTGCGGATCATCCTGATCGCTGGCCTTCAAGGTAGCGAGGCGAAGGCGCTGTCCCTGCTGTCGCGCGATGTTCCCTCCCGGGCGTGGTTTGCCGGAGAAGGTTCCACCCGTATGCAGCCAGTTCAGGCGCCCCCCGCCGCCGGGACCGACGCGTTCAAGAACGCCAGCCGATACCTCGATCGGAACATGGACCTGTTCGAGCAGCTCCAGCTGACTTCTACCCCGACGCTCTTCTACTACGATGAAGAGGGCACGCTCTATGAAAGCGATGGTCTGCCCCGCGACATGGATGCCTTCCTGGCGGAGGTGGCCCAATGAGCGCTGAAGTCGTTGCCCTGAATGGCCTTCAAGGGGCCGGAAAAAGCACCGCGGCCGACCACTTTCTCGCGCAGGGCTTTGTGCGCGTTAAGATGGCGGACACGCTCAAGCGGATGACCGAGGTGATCCTCGACGAAGCTGGCGTGGAGACCGACGATATCTGGCGCCTGATCGAAGGCTCGCAAGCCGACAAGATGGAGCCCATCGCTTCCCTGCGGGGCACCACCTGCCGCCACATCATGCGTGTGCTTGGCAATGAGATCCGCAACCTGATCTATTCGGACATCTGGGTTGAGATCGCCTGCTCGAAGGTGCGTCGCCATCTCGAGGCGGGGCGCAAGGTGGTCATCGACGACATCCGCTACCCCAATGAGATTGCGATGCTGCAATACATGTTCGGTGCACGCCTCCAGACTCTGAAAATCGAAGGCGCCGATCACGATGAGAAGGATTTCAGCGACGCACACCCCAGCGAGCTGCCGCTTCCAGACGCGATGTTCTCCCATGTCTTGCGGAACGATGGCACCGTTGACCAGTTGCACAAGGCCCTCGAGCACGTCCATGCGGCCGGGCTTCAAAATCGGCCGGGCTTGCGGATCACTTGCGGGGAAGCGCTCGCTCCCCAAATGGCATGAGTTAGAAATCTGAGGCCCCGCTGTATCAGCGGGGCCTCTTGACTGACGGCATTGCGCTTCCCATGTACTGGTTGAGATGAGGGCGCGGGATCACGAGTTACCCCGGATCATCTCGAAGAAGCCGGACAATCAGAGTTGAGCAGCTTTCCGCTCTCACTTCGCTGCGCCCGTCCTCTCGAGCGTGGCGGGGTCGATTTCCCTCAACGTCAGCAGAGCGTTCAACCTGCGCGCGGCGGGGCCAGCCCGAAACCACTTCGAGGCCGCAACCAGATTGAGACGCGGACAGCGTTGACCTGCTTCTTGGGGTTCGAAGGCTTCCATCACGGCTTCCACAATCTCGTCGATCCGGTATAGGCCCCCGACGACAGGCAATGGCATCTTGCGCTGACTGAGCGCCGGGCGACTTACCCCGAGCCTCCGGGCCACAGCCTTGAGTGTCACCAGGTCAGGCCTCACTTCGCGCAGGACAGTGCCCGCGGGCAAGGATTTGATGAGACCCCTTGCGGCGTCAAGGATCACCGTCTCAGGATCAGCCCCTGACGCTTCAAGTTCCACTCGCAGAAGGCCGGTATGGCCTGTGCCCACGATGGCATCTTCATGGCCTGTCCCGAAAACAGCATCGGACAGTGCAAAGGGATCGTGCTCACCTTCCGGGAGCAAGAAGACGAGTTCGAATTGGAGCTCTTCAGTCATCTATGTTCCTTGCCGCTGCTTCCCATGTATCAGCCTCTTCAGCAGACACCTCAATGGTCTCTCGGCGCGCCCGGATCACTTGGGCTTGGGGATGTATTTGTAGGCAGGGTCGTTGCTCTTGGCCCGAGCAGCGGGAGAAGCACTAGCGTTGCCATCACCGAGTGCTTGGGCCTCGAGGGCCGTCGCAATTCGTTTGAGGGCAGCGACAACCGATAGGATCGCCCAGATGACGAAGACAAGCGGCGCGAGATACACGATCAGGAGGATCACAAGCGTTGTGTCGGGCAGCATCAGTCTGGGGTTCCTTGAAGTTCTAGTCGGTGAACACATGACCCTGAATGACAGGGGACTTCAATGGCACCGCTCTGGAAACCTAAGGCTCAGTCGTCGCTGTCGTGCTGTTTCTTGCAGCGATCGCAGATGCGGTTATGGGCGCCCTCGCTCCAGAACGGGTTCTCGCAGGTCAGACAATTGCGCATACGCTCCTTGTAGCGGGTGTCCTTGATGGTCCCGCGTTCAGCGTAGGGCTGCGCCTTCTTGTCCTTGTCCAGGGCCCGGTCCATGATTTCCTGAATATGGTCTGGAATGTCGATCTTCTCGGCAAGCTCCGCCTCACTGGCAAAGCTGTCCTGAAGTTTTGCTGCGATCGCATCCACGCTACGGTTGAGGTCCTCGGCGATCGAATAGATGTCGATCATACCCCGGCCGGTCGTGTTGGCTTTCAACGAAGCCTCCAGTTGGCGCTCCTCACTGCGTGACCAGCGCCGACGATGTCTCTGAAGTTGCTCGCTTCGCCTGGGGAGCGCGATCCGGCTCGCCTGAGTTTGTACTGACGACTGGCTTCGGCCCAGAAGGATCGAGATGACCACAATGCTCCCGATCTCATCCCAAGTCTTGATGAGCCGTTCAGTCTCTTCTGGTTTCCATGGTTTTCTTTGAATTTGGGTCATGTGGGCGTCCTGATCTGAACCTAGGCATCTGCTGTTAAGGACAGATTATCATCAATGGATAAAATCCGGTTGAAAGCCGGTTTTGCCCCCATTTAAGAATTATCCTGAATATCAGCCACAGTATCAGCGGCCGCAGATCGACGGCCAGGGATGTTGGATGGCTAAGGACCAAAAGAATAAGACCAGCACAAGGCCAGCTTCCGGGCGCATAGCGTCGGGACCGAAGAAGCGTGCGAAGGGTGCTGCCGGGGAAATGCCCCGTGCACCAATTGAAGATGTGGTGGCAACCAGGCTGCTGCGCGACACCATGGTCCGGGAAAAGGTGTACCTCCAGAACAAGCTGCTTCTGGTCGTGTGCCTGGTCTTGGCGCTGTCGGTGGTCGCCAACGTCTTTCTTGGCTTGCGCAAGCAGGAGGTCCGGTACTTCGCCACGGATTCCAACGGCGGCATCCTGCCTCTGACTGCACTCGACCAGCCGGTGCAGTCGAACAACCAGGTTCTCAGCTGGGCGACAGAGGCAATCACCCGAGCCTACACCTACGATTTCGCCAACTACCGCCAGCAGTTCCAGGAATCCCAGAGCGCCTTCACCACCGAAGGCTGGAGGGGCTTCCTGACCGCATTGGAAGAAAGCCAGACACTCCAGCGTGTGAAGGCGAACCAATATGTCACCACGGCTGCCCCGCGGGCCGCGCCGGTGGTGGTCGCGGAAGGCTATCTGAACGGCCGCTACGCCTGGAAGATCGAGCTGCCCATGCTCGTCACCTACCAAGGGCCCAAGAGCAAGCCCACGCAGGACCTGGTGGTGCAAGCCGTCATCGTGCGCCGTTCAGTACTCGAAAACCCCAAGGGCATCGGCATCGCCCAGATCATTGCCCAGTAAGAGGTCCATTTCATGATGCATCATCGCAACCGAATTCTCGCTTCTCTGGCCGCAGCATGCGCAATCTACGTGTCCGCTGGACCTGGCGCTCATGCCGGACAGGAGACGCCCGAGATCGTGATCTATTCTGCTCAGAGCAATCCGCAGAACCCGATCAGAATTCAGAATGCCCAGGCGCAGGTGCGCAATCAGGTGGTCGCCAGCGCGCAGGCCATCCGGCCCGACGTTCAGCCCAGCGCCGTCGCGGCGATTCCGGAAAGCTCGATTTCAGACCTGCCCGAGTTGTCGGCCGAAGACGCCAAGGCGATGGCCGAGATCTTCAAGATCATCGAGAACAGCAACGCGGTCGCGGAAATTCAGGCGGATGACCCTCTTTCGGGGATGTCTCCGAAGCAGCGGGCCTTCATTGAAGCCATGCAAGGCGTGGTTCCGATGACCCCCGAGCAAATCCTGATGTTCAAGAAGCGCTATGAGGAGACCCGCAGGGCCGAGCGCCAACAGGTGACTGCTGACCCGAAGAGGACCATTCGGTCGATCGATCTGTCGCTCAAGCCGGGAGAAGAAATCCCGGTCATCCGCATGCAGCTGGGTCAGGTCTCCACGATCACGTTTTCTGACCGGAATGGTAACCCCTGGCCTGTGCTGACTGTTACCCCCGGTGATCCAAATGCATTTGCCGCCCAGCCTGCAGGGGAACAGGGCGTGACCAACATCATCGTGGTGAACCCGAGAACCGACTACGCGTCCTCGAACATGGTCGTGACCCTGGTCGACAATCCTGTCCCCGTACTGCTGACACTGGATGCGCGGGACGAAGACGAGGTCGATTTCCGCGTTGACGCCCGCATCGATGATGTGGGGCCCAACTCGAACTACGCGATGACCGAGAACCTCAGCCTGTCCCCGACCGGCGACAAGACGATGATCGCGTTCCTCGATGGTCTGCCCCCTCGCGGCGCAGATGAGATGGAGACCAGCGCATCTGGAGTGGAATCCTGGCTCTACGGAGGGAAGATGTACGTGCGCACCCACGGCGAGGTACTCTCTCCAGCTTATATCGGAAAGAGCTCGAACGTCAGTGGTGTGAGCGTCTTTGTTCTTCCCGAGAGCCCCATCCTACTCATCTCCCAAGGCGGCCGTCTGGATACCGTCTCGGCCCGCCGTAACTAAGGAGCGTCCCAATGGCAGACGAAAAGAAAAACGTGTTCAAGACGATTGCCGGCGACAAAGGCTCCAAGCGGATGCTGATGTTTCTGGGTGCCGTCATCGTTGGCATCATTGGCATCGTGGTCTTCTCCGGCGGAGACGAGGCGACGGCCCAGTCTGAAAGCCGCACCCGCTCGGCCCCCAACCAAAGCGATGATGTGATCAGCGGCGAGGTGAACGAAGCCTACGAGCGCGTCCTGAGGGAGGCCGATCGCCAGCGCATCGACGAGGCCAAGAACTCCGGCAAGTCAGCTCTGCCGACGCTGACCGGAACCGATGTCCGCGATCAGACCGAGCTCGAACTCAAGCTCGAGAAAAAGGAGCCTGAGATCATCCGCCCGCAAGTGTCTCAGCCCAAAGACGTAAAGCCGATCGAGATCCCGGATGCGCCTGCAAAGGTTGAAGAGCCCCGGCCAACAATCATTCCTCGCGAGACAGTAAACATCGAAGCGCCGACGCTGACACCGAGAGGCGGAGCCACCCCTCAGGGACAGCCGGCTCAACCTCAGTTGGTCGAACGTCCGCAGCCTCAGACTGATGAAGCCCTCCGCAATCTTTACGTGCAGCAGATGGCGCGGATCATGCAGCGTGTCGATACTGTCCCAGGCGAACCTACTACCGCCTATTGGTACCAACCTCCTGCGGAGATGTCCGCGGCCGCCGGAAGCTCGGGCTCCTTCGGCGCCTCTGATGGCGGGGTCGAAATGCCTTCTGCCATCCTGCAGGCGCGGGATAGCGCAGTGGGGACGAGTTCCCAGGACGGCGAGATGGCCGCAGCTAGTGCCGGGTCGGTGCCTTCAGGGTCAGCCTCAGAGCTGCCGTTCAAGGCCCCTCTGGCGGGAGACATCATCTATGCCACCATGGTCACCCGAGCAGACAGCGATGCCCCGGGGCCCATCGTGGCGAAGATTCTCCAGGGCGATCTGGCAGGTGCGCGTCTTCTGGGTAACTTCTCGCTCTCCAACGAAAAGCTGATGCTTGAGTTCTCTTCGATTTCCATCGGCGAGACCATGAGCGGCAAAAAGGTGGATGGGACCTTCCCGATCCGGGCGGTTGCTGTCGACACTGCTCATGTGGGCACGGGGATTGCGACGTCTGTGGATCGGCACCTGCTGAGCCGCGTCGCTGTCAAAGCGAGCACGGCATTCCTTTCTGGTCTGGGCACTGCGATTTCAGAGTCCGGGCAGACCGTCAGCAACCTTGGCGATGGGCAATCCGAAGTTGCCACTGCAGAACGGTCCATGCGGAGCAATGCGCTCATCGCAGGGGGAGCTGCCGCCCAGGAAACCGGCAACATCATCGATGAGTACCTTGGTGCCCGCCCGACAACCGTGCGCGTGGAAGCCAACACCCCACTGGGAATTCTGTTCCTTGAGTGAATTCACAGTGGGGAAACCAATTGAGACAAATTCTTCAAGGATAGTGGAGTAAGACATGGCCGCCGACGACGACGATTTTGCAAAAGACCTGACCGAAATGGCCCAAGGGGGCTTTCCTGGCGCCGGCCCCGATGGGGACGATGACGATGAGATCTTCGGCAGCGATGGTGACTTCTTCGATGACCTCGATGAAGAGGATGATGACGTCCCTCCCCCTCCAGGCAATGGAGGAGACGACTTCGCAGATGGCTTCGATGAAGACGAGGACGGAGATTTCGAAGATGAGGACGAGGAAGAGGATGATGTCCCTCCCAGCGGCGCCTTGGACGAATTCTTCAGCGACGAGGACGAAGATGAGGACGACGGCCACATTGAGGAGGATGACGACGATGAGGACGACGAGGGCCCTGTCGCCAAAGAGGGCTCAAAGAAGGGTAAGATGATCTTCTTTGGCGCCGTGTCTGCCATGGCCTTGCTGGTCGGTGGCGCAGGGTATTTCGTTGTGCTCCCCATGCTTACCGGGGGTGGTAGTGCGCCTCAGCAATCCGCTCCGCCCGCATACACCCAACAGGCCAACCCTGGATACACGCCGCCGACGTCCAATGCCCCGCTTGCGATCCCGGGTGAAGAACGCCTGGCCGGCAATCAGGCACCAAGCTTCCCGGCAATGCCCGGGAGCGAGACACAGGCCCCGTCTCCCTCTATCGGCCTGCCGGTACGAGGTGAGGAGCCTTTGGATCTGGGTGGTTCCCCATCGGATTCCCAGTCCTCAGGAAACAGGCCAGGGCTTGAGCTCCCTGATTTCGGAAATGCAGGAGAGCTCGAAGCTTCCCCTGCCGCCCTCGAGGATACTCCGCTCCCCGAGGCTACGCAGAGCTCGAAGTCGAATGAGCAGATTGCCAATGTTCTGACCAAGCTGGATGACGTGCTCAACCGCCTCGACAAGTTCGAGGACGATGTCATGACCAAGGAGGAGACACGCTCCTTGGTGGATGAGGTCGTTTCCAAGCGTTTGATGGACCTGCCAGCCCCCTCTTCAGAGGCATCTGCTCCGGCGAAGGAATTGAGTGCTCTGCAGGCCTCACTTGACGAGCTTTCCGAACGCCTCAAAGGCATCGAACAAGCCAATGGAGAGAAGGTTGCGAACCTGGAGAAGCGGGTGGCTGAGCTCAGTGCTCAAAAGACCGCGGCCCCTGCCAATACTCCGAGCCTCCAGCTTCCCGTTGTCGCAGACACCCCACTTACGGTCGGCACCGGCATCAACCCGGCACCTTCTGAAGCGGACTCTGAAAAAGCGCCTACGAAACCGGGTGTGAAAACGGCATCCGTCAAGAACTCTGAATCTGAAGCCGCACGACTTCGCAGGGAGCTTGCGGCGAAAAAGCGTGAGTTGGATGCCCTGAAAGCCCGCGGCAACGGTGTGCAGCCTCCGAACCGACCGCACATCTTCACGGAGTATCGTCTCGCTGGGTTGTCCAACGACCTCGTGTGGATCGACACTCCAACTGGAGTCTCCATGTTCGGTGTCGGGCAGGAAATCCCAGGCGCTGGCCGGATCCGCGAGTTCATGCGGATGAATGGCAACTTCGCGGTGGTCACCGAGAGCGGCGTGATCATCCCCTGAATACACGCCTCGATCGGTAGAAACTGTCGAGGTCTAAGAAGTCACTGTTCTCCAGGCCCGGCGGTACTCGCGATTACTCCCAGCCCGTTGTTTTCAGGAACGGGCTGGAGTCGCTCTCTCAGATCGTCGACTCGGATCCACTAGGCCAAATCCGTGTGGGTGAAGTCGTTCCCCTTGTAGAGAAGCGGCTGGTTGAACGCTTTTGCGAGGGCGTAGGAGAACGCATCACCCATGTTCAGCTTGGCGGGATGACCCGCCACTTTTCCATACTTCTTTAGCGCCGCGATCGCCTGCGTCCCGATGCTCTCCGAGATGGGCATTTCTTTCGCCCCGATCGCTTCTAAGAGCGCTCCTGTCAAGTCAGCCGCCTGATCAAAGTCCTCGGGGTTAGTGTGGACCGATTGCCGCTTGTCAGCAAAGGATCGAGCGATCCGCAGCGTCGCTTCCATTCGGACGACTGGCGAGATCAATACCTTGCCTTCCGAGGCTTCCAGAGCCTTGAGCATCGCAGGCGCTTCCGGTTCGTTCAGCAAAATTGCGCACAGCGCGCTCGCATCGACAATCATTCATCTTCCCCCCAGAGGTCATCCATGAACGCCTTGTCGTCCGCCTCTCGCGCGCCCAAACCGGCCTTGGCGGCTTGGCGTTGAACTTTGGCAACCCGCTCAGAAAGCGTTTCCCGCTTCTCGCAAGCCTGAATGCCAAGCTCCAAGGCTCTCCGTACCGCTTCGGTCTTGGTCTTTGCGCCGGATGCCGCAAGGTAGCGCTCAACCAGAATGTCAACGTCCGGGTCTTTGATGTAGAGCGGCATGGTATATCCTTTTTGGAATATTGAGTATATAATGGCCGGGATATACCTTCAAGCTCAGTTGTAAGGCCTCTAGCCATTCAGGTGACGCCTTCCTGACCGCCTTCACCACTTATGAACTCCTGTGAAGCACTTGAGAGACAAGAAGGACTTCAGGTGCCCCATGAGTGACCCCCGACTGAGACTCTCAGTGAAAGCCAAAAATTGGAGGATGAACGACGAAAGCTCCGAGGAGGCGGATGCTGAATTCGGTCTTGTGCGCCGTAAGGCCCTCGAGCGAGATGACAACACCTGTCAGCTCTGCGGCTTCAAATCCAAGAAGTGGCAGGAAGTTCACCACGTGAATGATGATCACTCGGACAACCGCCCGGACAACCTTCTGACGGTCTGCAGCTATTGCCATATGTGCCAGCACATCGGGCTCGCGGGTCGCAACGAAGAGGCCGTGTTGATCTGGCTCCCTGAAATCCCGCAGGGACACCTGCACCACATCGTCAGGGCCATCCAGGTGTCCTTGCGATGGGCGGAAACCGCCACTCAGGCACGTCAGGTGAAACCGGACACGCTGCGGTCGGCACAAACCATCGCAGATGGAGCCCGAAAGCTGCAGGCCGAACTTCGAGCCCGTGAGGACCATGCGGAGGCGCGTCTTGGAACATCGGATCTCCTCGACCTCGCGAACATCATGCTCGCCATGCCGGACGACATCTACGAACGCCGCGGAGAGATGCTGCACGGCTTCCGCATGCTGCCGCTAGGGGTACGCCAAAACGGCAACGAGAACACCATGGACAAGATCGTAGACAGCTGGATGGACCCCGGCGGCCCGTTCGTGAGCATGAAGCCGCAAACCTGGCTCGGCATTCTGAAATCCGCGATGCGCGAGTGAAAGAGATAGGACGCATACAAAGTGGCAGATAACGACGGCATCACGCGCAGGTTCGGCTACGTCGCCTTCGACAGCGAGAGCGAGCCGGCAGAAGGCTTCGCTTCGGTAAGCGGACAGCCGGCCAAACGCATTTCCAGCATCTATGAGTTGCCAACAGATGTCATCTGGTGGACCAACATTACCTTCGACGCCTTCTACAAGAAGTCCGATGCATGGCGCAGCCCCTGGCTACGGCACGACAAGTACCTGGTCGTGTCTCCAAAGGACGTCCTCAAAGAGTGGGGGATGAACCCCAACGACACGGAGGTCACGCAGGCGGCTCCGATCATTTCAGAGTTTTTCTCCCGCATCATGCAGATGAGCTTCCGGCTCATCAGGGATGTGAACCCGCGCTCGCGGATGGAGGACGTCTTCATCGGGCGTTTCCTGCGCGAGGACATGCGCTGCGTCCTGCCGGAGGCCGAGTACCCCAAATCGGAGGCCGCCACGATCATCAAGAGTGGCAACGCCTGGCAGGAGTTCACACAAACCGGTGTCTCACCTGTTCGCGGCGGCCGCTGGGTCATGCTGCGCCGCCCGCGGGTGTCCTATGCCCAGGAGATGTTCCACACGCCCATTCCAAGGGGTCCGTTCGAATTCTACGGACGCAGCGAAATCAGGTCGGTCGCCAAGGACAAGATGAAGTGGGTGCTGGAGAACGAAAACCCCTGCATCGCCGAGGTAACCATCAACCGGATCGACGGGGACATCGCACCGATCTACGGCTTCGGCAACGCCATGGAGAAGGAGAAGCGGATCGCACGGAGCTGGGTGGCCCATCCGGAACTCGTCGTCATGGACCACTTCACCTCAATCGACATCAAGTCGCTCTACATGGGCGCCGAGTATGACCTCCTGGGGCCCAACCTGCCCGAGCCGGTGAAAGACTTCCTGTCGTCCAAATACACTGAAATCTCGTGGTCGGCCGGCGTGGTTGCAGAGACCCTGTGGAGGGCCTGCGCGCTGGGCGAGGAGAAGTCCAAAGTTCAGGGCGAGGATCGCGCACACACGAGCTGGCAGGGCGTCTGGATCAAAGGCGCGGATAAGGCCAACATGTTCCTGACCGCCATGCAGCTCGCGGAGAAGGGCTTTTCCGTGGTCTCCTACGGCCTAGGCTGGGTGCGCGCCGCCGTGCTCGAGGAAGACATCCCGGACCTGATCCGCCACGGCCTCACGCTCGGCCTGCTGCCGCAGATCAGCGATCTTCCAAAGGGACTCTTCGCGAACGACCGTCAAGTGCCCTGGAAAGGCGACGTCAGCTCAATGGCCCTCGCTCAGTTCACCCTGACCGGGAACCGGGACCTGCTTTGGGGCATGGACACGATCCCGCTCCTCGGCCGGAAGCAGCGCAAGCAGACCTTCATCGAGCTTATGAAGAAATATGGGGGCCGGTGAGCGAAAGCTTCAGAGCGAGCCGATAGCCGACCGCAAAGAAGATGCGCAGGAGTGCTGGCGGACGTCCGAAGGCGGCAAATTCAAAGGTCGCGGTCTCCCTGCGCTTGGATCCTGAAGGCGTGGCGCGCTTCAAGGCGGATGGCCCCGGGTGGCAGACTCCCATGAACCAGGCCTTGCGGGACGCTGCCGGATTGAGTTGAGCGTCGGTCGCGCTAGTGAGCAGCGCAATCAGACCTAGCGCCATTGAGACCGACCGAGTGTCAGGGGGCGTATAGGCTAGCTCGTCGCTTCCCATGGGCGCCCGCCAGCAACAGGAACCTCACATTCGGGGTGGTCCCGCGCGAATATGTCGGCGGCAACAAAGGCGTCGCGAGGGATTTCCGGATAGTCTTCGACCAGATACCTCGATGGTATCCCCATTCATCAGCCGCCCCCGGATCGCATAGACCGGGATGCGCGTATTCTTGATGATCGGCACCCCGCCGAAGATGTCCGGATTCACCGTGATGTGCTCTGAAATCGGTGCTTCGAGATCTGCCATTGCGCTCTGCTCTTCAGGTGTTGCCGGATAGGGCCGCCAAAATGACAGCTAATAGAAACAGGAACAAGGCGACAATCGCTACAAGCCCCAACCAGGCGCCAAACGGGTTCTCCCGGCGGATGCTGCCGAATGCTCTAAGGTACTGTTGTACGACTTCACGCAATGCAACCTCCTTTCGGTTGGGGATGCGGACTGCGTCCTTGCTTCAAGATGGCACCATCACAGCACCTCCACCAGCCCCGTGATGCCATCCATGGTCTTGAGCTTGCCCTCCACAGCATTGGTGATCAGGAACTTGCCATTCAGGAGCTTGCCGCCCTCAAACTTGTCGGCCTTCATCAGCTCAAGGCGCACCTGGCTGACCCCCGACGCTTCCTGATCGGTTTCTGCCTTCACCTGCTCGAGGTAGGCATTCAGCTGTGCAAGTCCTGAACGGATCCGGATCGCGTCAGCCTTTGCAACCGCCTCGACCTTTTCAGATTCAGAGATCTGCCCGTTCTTCAGCTTCCGAGCAGCCTCGACCTTGATCTTGGCGCTCTCCGAGGTGTCTGCGAACTCGTTCATATCACAGCGGATGGTCAGGTCCCCTCTCACATCCTGCGCGATCTCATCGGCAAGGACGATGTCCCGAAGGAAGAGGCTGCTGTTTCCCTCTCCGTCTTCCCGCACGATGTTCACCCGCATCACGACCGGAACCTTGTTGGCGATCGCTGTCTTGCCGATCTCATGGACCTTGTTCAGCGAGGGGCCCTGATTGTCAAACCTGGGCGGGAAGAACATCGCCGTGATCGGGCTCATCTTCTCATTGCCGACCAGCCGCAGGTAGCGGTTACCCTTCCGGGAGTCCTTCACGAACACACCGTCAAGCATCACGCAGACAAGCTTGCCGTTGGCCTCTGCAATCTCCTGCTCGTCCATCATCGCGTAGTGCTCCAGCAGGGGTTTCACACCCTTGCGGCGGAGCTTCGGAAGATAGTGATCGATCGGGTGTTCCTTGAAGTAGAACCCCACGACCGAGAACTCACGCTCGAGCCGGTTGCCCCAGTCTTTCATCTCCACGATGTCTGCAGGCAGGTTGTCTTCCAGCATGCCGCCACCGAACATGCTCGCCTGCCGTTTGTCGTTCTTGGCATTCTTCAGATGCCAATTGATCTCGGCAACCGCCCTTCGGGCGTTGTCATCGAGGCCATCGAAGGCTCCTGCCGCCGCAAGGCTTTCCAGTGCGGACTTGTTGAAGTGCCCTGCCCCGCGCGACGCGAAATCCTTGAGGCTCGAGAAGACTTTCTGATTTCTCGCCTCGAAGAAGGCTTTCATCTCCCCCGAGATCCCCTTGATCGCCGTCAGGCCAAAACGGATGCCGAAGCCCCCTTCGGACTTTCTGTCCGCCTCCGGAGAAAAGAAGCCGATCGACGCATTGATGCAGGGGGGCAGCATCTCGATCCCGAAAGCTGCCATATCGTCCTTGATCAGGGCCATCCTCTCGGCCTTCTCCTCGTAGGACAGCAGCGACGCGAAGAACTCGGCCGGGTAGTGACACTTGAGCCAGGCCGTTTGGTAGGCCACGTAGGCATAGGCCGCGGCGTGCGACTTGTTGAAGCCGTAGCCAGCAAACTTCGCGATTGTATCGAACAGCTCATTGGCCTTGGCCTTCGACGTGCCGCGTTTGGTGGCACCCTCGACGAATTTGGCGCGCTGGGCGTCCATTTCAGATGCGATCTTCTTGCCCATTGCCCGGCGCAAAAGGTCCGCACCGCCAAGGGAGTATCCGGCGACCTCCTGGGCCACGCGCATCACCTGCTCCTGGTAGATCATGATCCCGTAGGTTTCTTCCAGGAACGGCTTGGTGCGATCGACCGGCTCGGGATAGTTGGGCTCAGCCTTGCCGTTCTTGCACGCGGCGTAGTGCGGGATGTTGTCCATCGGACCTGGTCGGTAGAGCGCGTTTACGGCGATAAGGTCTTCGATCCGCGTCGGACGGACGTCGCGCAGAACCTTCTGCATGCCGCCAGATTCAAACTGAAAGACCCCAACAGATTTGCCCTCGCGCATCATCTCGTAGACCGCATCGTCGTCGAGCGGGATTTTCGAGATGTCGATGTCCTCGCCCCGGGTCTGCTTGATGAAGCCCAGCGCGGTCTTGATCACGGTCAGGGTCTTCAGCCCGAGGAAATCGAATTTCACGAGGCCGGTGTTTTCAGAGCCCTTCATGTTGAACTGGCTCACCGGCATCTTTGCTTCCTGGTCCCAGCGGATCGGAACCAGATCATGCAGCGGGCGATCACCGATGATCACGCCGGCAGCGTGCATCCCGGTCGATTTATAGACCCCTTCAACCATCCGGCTGCGATCATAGAGGGCGCGCATCTTTGGCGAGCTGTCGATCTGCTCACGGAAGTCCTGAGAGTTTTCATAGGCGTCCTTCAGCGCCATCGGCTCCGGGCTTCCATCCTTGTTCGGAAGCATCTGGGTAAGCGTGTTGAGCTCGCCAAAGCCATAGACGCCGTATTGCGGATGCACCAGCGCCCGGGCGACGTCCTTCAGGGCCGTCTTCGACTTCACCTCGCCGAAGGTGTTGATCTGCGAGACCTGTTCCTCGCCGTACTTGCGCTGGACGTACTTGATGACCTCATCACGCCGGTCCTTGCAGATGTCGATGTCGAAATCGGGCATGCTGACCCGCTCGGGGTTGAGAAAGCGCTCGAACAGCAATCCGAACTCGAAAGGATCGAGATCGGTAATCAGAAGGGCCCAGGCCACCATAGAGCCTGCGCCCGACCCGCGGCCGGGACCAACAGGGATGTCCTGTTCCTTGGCCCACTTGATGAAGTCGGAAACGATCAGGAAGTATCCGGGGAAGCCCATGTTCTCGATGATGCCGAGTTCATAGTCGAGACGCTTGGAATACTCGGCCCGCTTCTCGTCAGTCAGCCCGCGATCCTTGAGGCGATCTTCCAGACCTTCTTCGGCCTGGCGACGCAGCTCTTCGATTTCGCTGGTCTCGCCATCGGTGAAGCTGGGAAGGATCGGAGCACGGTCGGTCACCATGAAAGAGCAGCGCTGGGCGATGTAGTTGGCATTCTGCAGGGCCTCCGGCATGTCGGAGAAGAGCCCCTCCATCTCATCCCGGCTCCGCATGTGGTAACGGCCCTTGAACACCCCACTGACGCCATCATCGCTGATTTCGACCTTGCGGCTCTGCTTGATCGCTTGGAGGATTTCGAAGGCCACGTGCCGATCCTCCGTCGTGTATCGCACCTCCGATGTGCCGACCGCAGGGATACCCTTGAACGCGGTTCCATCCGCATGCTTGCCGCCGAACTTGGGGTTGATCGCCAAGCTCACCAGAGCCTGATCGATTTCAGGATCATCCATCTCGGTGCCTGAGCGGTTGATCTGCAGATAGAAGCGGTCACCAAATCGCGCCTGCAGGAAGCTCGCCATCTGCTCGGCCTGCTTGTCCAGCCCCTTCTGCAGCATCCGAACAAGCACGCCATCCTCGCCTCCGCTCAGCGCGATGACCCCTTCGGTGTGCTTGGCAAGAGACTTGCCCTTGACGATGCCATCGCAAACCCCGTCCTCGTTCGGGTGCTGCGCTTCGATCATGAGGCGACAGATGTTCTTGTAGCCTTCCTCGTTCATCGCCAGGAAGACCATGTAGCCTGTGTCATCCGGTTTTTCGCCGAACTGAAGTCTGAGCTGAACCCCGAGGATCGGCTGAATGCCCTCCTTCTTGGCGAGCTTGGAGAACTCGTAGGCCCCATACATGTTGTCACGATCCGTGAGCGCCAGTGAGTGGGCTCCCCCTTCCTTCGCAGCCGCGAGCAACGCAGGCACCTTGGATGTGCCTTCGTAGAAGGAATAGTGGCTCTTCACCAGCAGATGCGTGTGCATGGGGACTCCGTTATCTCGATCTATTCTTTATTGACTCCAAACCCAAATGTTGTCAACATGTCGGGCAAGAAACAAAGGATAGATAATGCTTGATCTAAGTTTCCTCGATGAGGATCAACGATCGGCCGTCACGGCGCGCGATGGCGTGGTGAAAATTGCCGCGGGCGCTGGCACTGGGAAGACCACGACTCTGAAATATCGCATTGCCTACCTCCTTGCGGAAGGTCGGGCTCAGCCGCATGAGATCATGGCGGTGACCTTCACCAACAAGGCTGCCGAAGAAATCAGAGAACGCGTGGAGGCAGTCGTCGGAGATGACGCCCACAGCGTCCGCATGGGCACCTTCCACTCCCTGTCGCTGCGTATTCTGCGCAAGTATGCCGAGATGACAGGTCTGGAGTCTGGTCGCTTCACCATTCTCGATGACGATGAGGTCAAGCAGGTGATGGAGGAGGCACTGACCCTGTCTGGCGCCTATCCCGCCTTCGAAGAGCCCCGCAAGCCTGATGGCATGGCCCCGTCTGTGCATGCCGATCAGGTCAAGCGCGAGAAGGCTCTGCACGACAAGGATCGACGCGTCTTTCTCAAGGAGGCCATGAAGCAGATCCTGCGGTGGAAGGAATGCGGGCTTCATATCGACGAGGCGCTCAAGACCGAACACCTGACCGCCGAAAACCAGCAGTTCGTGACGATCTACGAGGAGTATCAGGAGCTTCTCAATATCAAGAACATGTGCGACTTCGCCGACCTGCTGCTGCGCGTCGTGCACCTGTTCGACACCCATCCTGATATCGCCGAGAAGGAAAGCGCACGGATCAAGTACTTGCTGGTGGATGAGTTTCAGGACACCAACATGCTGCAGTTCCGGTGGCTCAAGCATCTCTACCGGCACTCCGGCAACCTGTTCGGTGTGGGCGACTTCGATCAATCGCTCTATTCGTTCCGAGGCAGTGCTCCCCAGATCATGCAAAGGCTCGACGAGGAATACCCTGTCGAGGTAGTGCTGAAGACGAACCGCCGATGCACGCAAGAAATCCTGAAACCGGCTAATATGCTCGTGGACGTCAACGACCGTCCCGACCCCAAGCTGCTGAACTCCGAAAGGTCCGGCGCCCCGGTGAAATACGTGGAGGCGGGAAACGACTTCAGTGAAGTCAAAGTGGTGGTCAAACACATCCAGCAGCTCATCGGGAACGGCGCCGAGGTGAATGAAATCGCGATCATTGCTCGGGCGGGTTACGTCCTCAAGCCCTTCGAGAAAGCCCTGATGTCCGCAGGCATCCCCTACTTCCTCACCGGAGGCACCTCCTTGCTTGACCGCGAAGAGGTGAAGGACATGCTCGCCTTCGTGAAGGTTGGCGTGGACCCCTACAACGAGATCGCATTCCAACGGATTGCCAACAAACCCAGCCGCGGATTGGGCCCAACCACCGTCAAGGCGATCCTGGACGTGGCCACGGGCCAGCAGGTTCCCATCCACGAAGCGTGCTTCCTAATTGCGTCCCGCGCAGTGGACAGCAACGTCGGTAAGTCCAAGATCGCCGTGGTGGCCGCCCTTGGTGAAGTCCTGTCGGAGTTGAGTGCCGCCATCGAGATGGACGTGTCGCCGAAGCTCGTGATCGACATGGCCTACGAGGATACCGGCTACCGCGAGTTCATCGCTGAACGGAAGGAGGATGACAAAATCAGAGTCTCTCGCCAGGAGAACATCGACTTCCTGCGCCAGCTCTCCGGACAATTTCAGGATATCGTGGAGTTCATGCAGGAGTTCTCCCTCATGACCGATGCTGCCAAGGAAGAGGATGGCGTTCGGATCAGCACTATTCACGCCTCCAAGGGTCTGGAGTATGACCACATCATTCTGCCAGCTTGGGAACAAGGCATCCTGCCCTCCCAGAACTCGATTGACGAGATCGCGGGTGATATCGACGACCCGTGGGTTGGCCCTCCGATCGGCGGGATCGATGAAGAGCGGCGGATCGCACATGTCGCCCTGACCCGGGCGCGCCATACCGTGATGGTGACGGGCGCGAAGATGCGAAACAAGAAGCGAGCCAAGCCGTCCGATTTTCTGCGCACCGCAGGCCTGGCCGGAGGCCGCCACGGCTACGATCCGATGGAGGAGTGCTACGACCAGGATGGTGGTCCCGAATGCTCAGGCATCACCTTCAAAAAGCCTGCCAAAGGCAAGGTGAAGCGGCCGCTCGCAGGGAGAACCAGGCTTTCCCGCCTCAAGAGCCGGAGCTCAAGGGCACCAGCGCAAGGGCTTCAGTAGACCATACGCTCATGGGCCGGCAGGGTATCCTCCGGCCCATGATCAGGCGACGTTCTCAGTCGGATGAATTTCAATTGGTCGGCCACTGACTTTCAGATGGTCGGCTTCTGACTTTCAATCGGTCGGGATCGGATCGCTCACCAACGCCAGGGCTTCAGCTAAGACATCTTCGTGGGCCGGCTCCACCCGGATGAAGATACCAGCCGGCCCGTCGACGCAGACCTTGTAGGTCTGGTGGCTGACCGTCATCCTGTCATCGGTGTAGACAATCCCGTTCAGGGCATCTGCGAATGACTTCTCGAGGTTGTCGAGATCGCCATCTCCCTGGGCAACTGGCCAGGTGTCATCCGCTCCCTCGAACATGAAAACTGCCGTGACCTTCACTGGTCCCGGGAATGGATCGCGCCCCCGCATGGCGAGCCCCGCCGCCTGCGCCACCGCCTTTTCGAATGCCTTGGTTTCCTTGGTGGTCACCGTCTTCATCCGCAGGCGACGTACGAATTCCTCGATGTTCCCCTTCGCCTCGCGAAAAGCTTTGCGCATGGATCTCTCGTCGAGAAACGTCCGCGGCCGGTGCTTGGGTTGTGGCTTGAGCGGAACCAGGAAGCTTATCGCGGACCTGTCGTCATCCGAGGAGGCGGCAACTCTTCCCTTCTTGGCTGGGCTCTTCAGTTTCGCCGGGGTGTTCGTTCTTCCCTTGATCCCGAGCCGTGCCGCCTCGGCCCTCGACAGCTTCAGTGTCATCTGCTTCCTACCTCTTGGCCTCGTAGGCCCGCATGCCTTCGAGCGCATCGGACACGATCGATCGTGCTGCCAGTGAGGTACGGCTCTTTCGTGCAAGCAACTGCGTTCCTAGGCCAAGCGGGCAGCCCAACTCGAAATATCGTGCGGAATAGGCCTCGATTTCTTCATCCAGCGATACCCACCGAGAGCTCTTCAGTACCAGGTCCATCATGCTGGCCGCCTCGATGGATACGACCTGTGCTTGGAGATTGGCAGCTGCCTTGCATTCGTCACTGGCCTCGTAGGCATCGATCCGGGACACCATCTCCGAGAACTCAGCATCCAGGCTCGCTGAAAAAGCCTCCGCCTCAGCGACAAACCCCGGGCCCATAGCTTCCATGAGCAAGGCGCGGCCTTCCGGGAGAGGGACAGGCTCCTGCCGGACGTAATTTGCGTAGACATCCCATACAACGAAGAGCAAGGCCGGAAGAAGAAGCAATTTATTCATACTTGAAAGAATAGATTGCTTGGCGTATGAATGTCAACACTCATCAAGGACTAAGTATAGATGACGCAAAAGCTCCGCGAAATCGCTCTCGATACGGAAACCACAGGTTTCAGCTTCAGCAAGAACGGCGACCGTATGGTTGAGGTCGGGTGCGTCGAGCTTCTCAATATGGTTCCCACAGGCCGTGAGTTTCACGCTTACATCAATCCCGAACGTGATGTCCCCTTCGAGGCCGAGAAGGTCCACGGCCTGTCGACGGAGTTTCTGAAGGACAAGCCTGTCTTCAAGGATATCGCCAAGGCGTTGCTGGATTTCATCGGCACGTCTCGGCTGGTGATCCACAATGCGCAGTTCGACATGGCTTTCCTCAACGGAGAGTTCCAGAAAGCAGGCTTCCCTCAGCTTGGGAACCCCATCGCCGACACACTGATCATCGCTCGCAAGCAGTTCCCGAACAAGGGGAGCCACACGCTCGATGCGATGCTCAATCACTACAAGATCAACAAAGACAGCCGCGCCGATGGGCACGGAGCCATCATCGATGCCAAACTGCTCGCCCAGGTGTGGCTGGAGCTAAACGGCGGTGCGAACTACTCGATGAGCCTTCCGGCCGCCACGCCGGGCAAGAGAAGGTCTCTTCTGGCGCGGCGCAGGAGCCCGGTCGTTGCTGGCGCGGGTAATCAGCCTGATCAAACGAAGTCCGAGAAAGATCAGCGCCCGGCTCCGACCGCAAAATCTTCCGAACTGCGATCAAAACTCGTCGTGGTTAAGCCCAGTGAAACTGAAGTCTGCGATAACAGGGCATTCAGAGAAGCAAATGGCTTTCCGCCAAGAGGTTGATTGATGAATAAAATCGATATGAACAGGGCTGCATCGCAGAGCCAGAGGAAATCCGTGGAGGGGACCGTTGCGCGCCTCTCCGAGACGTTCAAGCGCAGTGAAGCTCATCGCAAGCGTCTGATCGAAAATGCCCGCCAGCTGAAACAGCAGCGTGACCAAGCTGCTTCCGAACTCGAGGCAGCAAACGCAGAACTGACACAAGTGAAGGGCAAGCTCGAAGAGATGGAGCAAGATGCCGCGGACGCTCTCGAAGAGATGCGCTCCTCGCACAATGCCCAGATCGTGGCCAACCAAGCCTACAACTCCGATCTGGTCTCTCGGGTCAAGGCGCTGTCCGACGAGGTGAAATCGCGTGACGCCCAGATTGCTGATCTCAACCGCCAGGTTGAAGATGCGAATGCCAAGGTGGCCGAAGCCTCGGAACTGAAGGGGCGTCTCAACGAGACCATCATGTCGATCCAAGCGGACGCCGATCGGAAGGTGGAAACTTCAGACACCAGGGCTCGCGAACTCGGGGACCGGCTCGCACGTCACCAGCGTGATCTTTCCCGAAAGCTGGATGCCCAAAATCGCGGCCACAAGGCTGAGATGGACAAGCTGACTGCAGACCACGAGTTGAGGGAGAAGGCACTCAGAGATGAGCTCACCCAGGAGCGTGCTCGTACCTCGGATGCTGAGGAGAGGATCCAATACGCTACGAACGAGAACGAACGTCTTTGCGCGTTGCTTGCGTCTTTGCAGGGCCAAGTCGAAGGGTTCTTCAGCCATAGCAGTGATTTTGACGATTTCGACGACATCGATACCACCTTCGAAGTCGAGGATGAGGTCGAAATGGTCACGAAGAGAACAGCAGTCCCGGAACTGGATGCTGGCCGCAATGTGTCATCGAAGAAGGAGCAGCGCTATGTCGAACGCGCAAACGGAGCTTGAGAGTGCCCGCCGGCGGCTTCACTCTCTGAAAGATCGGGAACGCAAGTCCAGCGCCGCGACCCTCCTGGAGATCATCAGTCTCCAGAAGAAGACGCAGGAGCTGAGGGACCGCCAAGAAGAGCTCAGCCAGGAGAACGACATGCTCATCGAGCAGCGGGACGAACTCTCTGAAAAGCTCGCGGCCAGCGAACAGGGGCGCTTGAGCGCCGAAGCTCAGCTCGCCGAGCTCAGGGCTTCGTATGAGAACCTGAAGGCTTCGGCAGAGAGCTTCGACACCGAACTCACGCAAGTTTCGCTCGAGCGGGACGAATGGGAAGCCGCCTTCAATTCGCTCAAGTCTCAGATCGAAGACACGTTCTCCGATGGGGAATCCGAGTATAGCCTGGAAAACTCAGGCTACAGCGACACGGCCGCACCCGGCGCGATGTGAAATCTAAATCTTCCCGCCACACCTCTGGCGGGGAGAGCCTCAAGGTGGTGGTGGAGATGAAAACCCAATCTAAATTCTGGAAATCAGCGATCTACGGGTCGACCATCCTTGGCTTCTCGTCCCTGGTGGCGACCACCTTTACGTTCTATGAGGCGCAATCGGCTTTTGATGTGATGACCTCTGCCACGTCTGCACAAGGTGTCGTCGCTGCGGATGCCGATCGCCTCGAAGCCGTCTCACGCTTTGCCTGGTGTTCACTCGGCCTCTCTCTGGTCAGCTTCATGGCCTCCGGACTTGGTATTGTGACCTACGCGGCCCGCTCCGCTTTTCAGCGGGAAACTCGTCGTGAGGCCGCTCTGGACGCAATACGCGCCACAGCCGATGAGGCGGCCCGGCTACTCAAAAAGGACGGCGACAATACCGCCGGTTTCCGTCGCAGCCTAGCGGGCCTTGATAGCGAAAGCCATGAAGGGAGTGCCGCCCTTATCATGGCCTCTCCGATTTCTGTAGCATTCGAGGAGTTGCCGCGTCTGAGGCGAAAGCTCCGCGAAGTCGAAATCCAGAACGGGACCCTGGAGGATCGGGTCAGCCGCATGCAGAAGGAGTTTTCCGCCCTCGCAAATGCCACAGACGCGGCAGAGAAGGACGCCCCGGCGGGAGGGCAGCTTGATCATCTATACGGGCTGATCTCGACTTTTGAAGAGGGGCTGGACCGTGTTCTGCTCGGAACCATGACGCCCTGGATTACAGACATGCAGCAACTCTTGCGCGAGGGACATCGCAAGCAACTTCACGCCGGAAACCAAAACAAGAAGGCCACTGCTTCCGTAGAGGTGGTGCAAAGTCACCTTCTTGCCGTGCGTGAGGCAATCGGCTCCATTCACGACGTGGTTCGCAAGGTGAGGAGCATTGCGGAGAGGACCAACAATCTTGCCCTGAATGCTTCCATCGAAGCCTCGAGAGCGGGCGAGGCAGGCCGCGGGTTTGCGGTGGTTGCTGATGAGGTGAACAGCCTGGCTGATCAGTCGAAAGGCTCCATCGAGGAGATCTCGAAGCTGATCAAGGATGCCACGGATGTCGCAGTTCGTGCGATCGCAGCTGCAGAAGATCTCCAAATCGAAGAGATCGAGACCGATCAAACCGGAATGCGTCTCGGAGATCTGCAGGCAGCTTCGAAAAAGCTCGAAGACGGTCTCAAAGACGAGCTTTCAAAGCTTCGGGCAGCTGTGGGGGCTGCCGATCACTCTACCTGATTGTCCTGTGGGCTTTCCCGCGCTGGTGGATCATCAATGCGATCTCCTCAAGTTCGGCAGCTTCCTTTTTGGCCCGGACCGCCTGGATCTCGGCCTTGGCGTTCCCAATGACGATATCGAGGCTCTTCACTTCTCCGAAGGCCTCACGTACCGCCTCTTCCTGGATTTCTCGCTCGGCAGATGTCTGGGTGAGGTGCTCTTCGATGATCTTGGACTGTGCTGTCACCGACTTCACGAACAAAGGGATGTAGCTCGCGGTCTCAACCGGTTGCTGGGCGTTATCCCTCATCAGAAGATCCGACAGGCGCGCCATCTCCCCAGAGAGCATCGCCTCCTTGTGGCGCAATTCCCCTAGCCGACCGGCCTTGGCTTCCAGATCAAGCTTTCGCATCCTCTTGACCAGCTCCAGGCTTCGGACCTGCTTTGGGGTCATCTCAGCAGTCCTTGGCCATCTGCATCGCCAGGGCATCCTGCGTGTGGATGCAGTAGTGGGTCGCGGCATCGTAGAAGAGTGTCTGAATTTCCTTCAGGTCGGTGATGTCTTCGTCGATGCCCTCAAGGAGCACCAGCTCGAAGTCTTGAGTGCGGTTCTTGTAGAAGTACGGATTCACGTCCAGTTGCGGCGCCAACACCGCTCCCAGCCCGATGTCCCCTATTGCCACGATGCACCTCGGGTGCTCGAGATGAACCAGATAGTGTCGGAGTTCCGGCACATTCTTGCAGATACCTTTGACACCACTGTTCATGTCTGAGCCGATAATCCAGTTCGACATCTCTTCCTCACTTCTTCAGTGAGAATATAACCCCATGATGCTTAAACAAAATTGCATACGGGAGAGTTCTATCCATATTATAATGAAGACAGCCACCGGCATCTATGGTACGTCGATCAAGAATAGATAGAGAGCACAATATGCCCCGAGAACACGTCGAAGCCGCGTCGGCAAACGCTGCCGTCGATTTTCAGAATTTTATCGGTGATCGCACCTTCGCGACCATCATGGCCGACCCGCCCTGGCGTTTTCAGAACCGCACCGGCAAGGTTGCCCCGGAACATGCCCGTCTCGCACGCTATGGGACGATGTCTCTCGAGGACATCAAGGACATCCCGGTAGCAGATGCATGCGAAGAGCGGGCCCACCTGTATTTGTGGGTGCCCAATGCCCTGCTGCCCGACGGCATCGACGTCATGAGGGCCTGGGGTTTCGAGTACAAGTCCAACATCGTCTGGCACAAGATCCGTAAGGACGGCGGCTCTGACGGACGCGGCGTTGGCTTCTACTTCCGCAACGTGACCGAACTTCTGCTCTTTGGTGTCCGCGGCAAGAATGCCCGCACCCTGGCGCCGGCGCGATCGCAGGTGAACATGATGCAGACCCGCAAGCGCGAGCATTCCCGCAAGCCCGATGAACAGTATGACCTCATCGAAGCCTGCTCCTGGGGCCCCTACCTCGAGATGTTCGGCCGCGGCGTGCGCGATGGTTGGGCGGTCTGGGGTGATCAGGCTGACCCGCTCTACGAGCCGACCTGGGAGACGTACGCACACAACTCGGCTACCGATCTTGGCCGTCCTCAGGTGGCTGCGGAATGAGCGCCCTGGGTTTCGACCACGTGAAGTGGTGGCCGTACTCAAGCCAGCCCGGCCATCCCCTCGGCGTCGAGAGTATGCAGGACGTCCTCTACATCTCGCGCGCGGGCTCGATCTCCTGCTACATCGGTTTCCGCGATGAGGAAGAGGTCGAGGCCTTCAAGCAGGCCAGAGGTTTCGGGGACGAGTGGAAGATGGTGGACCGGCGAGAGCCCCAAACGGCTCCGTCTCCGATGTCCATGATGCCAGGTTAACTCGGCGACGGTCGTCCCCACATACACTCGTGCCACGCAGACAAAGCCAGCCTTCGCGGCTGGCTTCTCATTTTCAGAGTCTACCGTGTTGTTGCATGGAAGTCCCCACCGTGACGGCCTATATGCCACTCCATAAGTCATGGAGCTCCCCTATGTCAGACGCCCAGCGCGAAAAGAAACCTACTCTTGGCGAACGCGTGTTCGGAGAGTTCTCCTGGCGAGATGGAAGCATCCCGCCCGCCTTGGCAGGACAGCCTGTCCCCCTGAAAATCGGTGTCATTGAAGATGTGAAGGCGCTTTTGCCGGGAGACCAGCACGAGGCGGTTCAGACCGCCATAGCGCGTTGGACGCGAGGAGCGCCCTACCTCATCGCCATTCTGGAGCCGGGGTCTACCCGTGTCGATCTGAGTGGGGCGCCCGTTGAGGAGGTGATCGAACAGCAGCGCGATCATGCCCGCCGTCAGCTCGAATACAAGCAGATCAACAAGGCTCGCAAACAACATCGAGAAGTCATCGCCGCGCTGGATGCCATCGACCGGATCTTCACCGAGCCGACGAGAGAGAACCTGGCGGCAGCCAAGAAAGCTTCGGCAGAGATACGGCGCATCATGACTTGGAAATGAGGTTGGAGTGGGCGAGGCATTCTCCTTTGCGATCGCCCACCCCTACGTCGGCCTCTCAGACGTACCCCAGAGCTTCTCGGACGCCTTGGAAGTCCAAGGTCCGATCGCCGAGGTCCCAGTTGAACAGCTTGAGGATAGCGTCTTCGTCAGGCTGCGCCACGCCCAGCGCTGAAACCTTTCCCTTGTGTGAAGCCCGATGAACGTTCTCACCGGCAAAGTGGCTGAGCACGGCGGCTTCCGGGACGGCAAACGCATCCCTGAAATATGCCTCATCCGAGACCAGGCGCTCCATCTGGACGATCTCGCATCCAGCTTGGATCGCAGCAGTCGAATAGGCCATCACGTGGTTGGTGGCGAAGGTGAACAGAGCGTTCGGAAAGGAGTTGGCGACTGAAGGCTGGCCCTGCAGGACCTCGCGGTCAAACATCACCAGCTTTTCCTGAGCCCGGACATCTCCGGCGAGGACCTTTTTGACGATCCACGCATAGCAGCTCTGGATTTGCTTGATCGGCTCGCGCACGATGATCATATGCTTCACGCCTTTCATCTTGCAGATCGCCTTCCCCTGTCCCGGTTCGTAGACAGCATGGATGGCGTAGGGCCGGGCTCCGTGACCCTTGCGATGCCGCATCTCGTCAAGAAAGTCCGGTAGCGCCGTGTCATTCACACCAAGCGGTACCTTTTCCTGAAAATTCTTGGAGCCGTGGCTCACATCAGCGTCGGGGATCTCCGCCAGGATGGATGAGATCGTATGTGTGGCTGCGAAGCCAATAGAGTCCGCCAGGATCATTGCGGTGTCCTTTGTCTATATCCAAACCAATCCTCCACCAAAGAAGCCAAAATGAAATGAAAGGGGCGCGACGCAACAAGAATAAATTGTTTGTAAACATGCTCGGGCGGTGGTATCTATTCTTTATCAACGAGAGCTATTTAATGCCAGACGAAGTCGTGAACTTTGACCCGAACGTGAACTACAGCGGCCGCATGGCGACGAAAGTTGTGCGCCTGACCTTCGGTCTCTGGGAGTACCGCTGGATGACCGAGGCGACCGTGGGTGGAAACACCCCCGGCCTGAGCGTGATCGAGGCGGCTGTCGGGTCGACATTCGAACGGGTGGCCGATAGCGGCTTTACCATGGTCCGGGAGCGCGATGGCGCTGAATTGTTCTGCGAGAACATCGAGGAGCGTGACGAAGACTGGCTTGAGGAAATGCTGGTTTCGGCGGAAATCACCTCAGTCGCCCCGCCAAGCCGCTGGGCTGACCCATGTGGATCCGTGGAAACTACGGCCAAGAACCGACCTGGCCTCGCGTGATCTTGCTGGTGCTCATTGCGGGCGGCCTGGTGCTTTTGACCGAGGTCTTTGAAGCCAAGTACGGCTACAGCAATACTCACGGAAGTACGGAGGAAGCCGATGGCTAGAAAGCCTTTGACACCATCAGAGCAGCTCGTAGGGCGCCGCCTGCCGCCCGAGTCCACTTATCGAGATCAGGTCATGATGTCGTATGTGAAAGACCCTGATGCCGCCAAGGAGGAGGACCGGTTCTGTGGCCGTTTCGCGCCGGTCGACAGCTGGCTCAGGGCCCCCCATCGGGCGGCCCGAAAGAAAGGGTGGCTGCGCGCAGGACAAGTCAACATCAGCATCCTTGGAAGCAAGGCGATGCCGATCTGGTACCTGACCGAGAGCGGCAAGATCGAGGCTCTGCAAGCTCGCGATCGCGTCCTTCAAACACGAGCTGCACGAAGTGAGTGGGTCCAGGATTTCCACGCCGCCCGCAAAGAGTACATTGCAAAGAAAGATTCTGAAAATGATCCAGACGTTCCCAGTTCCCCGAAGCCTTGAGGATACCGACCCCCAGGCCACGAAGAGTGGAGATGTGTCATTTTGCTCCTGTGGAGCCACTGAGGAGCAAGGACACACCTTCGGCTGCATCAGCGATCAGATGGCGCGGCGCAAGGCATCGACTGCTTCTGATGATGCAGCCGAAGCTCCGGCGACGATCCAGCCAGGACGGCCGGGAACTCCTACCATCGTGCATGTGAACCGGCAGCACATCGGCATGAATGCAAAAGATGGTGGGAACAGGCCGGTCTACACCGTCAAGTGCCCCGACGGGACCACTCGCTATGCTCGCGAGGTCGAGTTCGAAGGCAAGACCCGTGCGGTCTACGACGGGCGGCAATTGCGCTGCGGGGCACGGGCCTGGCTCGAGACCGAATTTCCGGTCACCCTGATTGACGAGATGAGTTTTCAGGAAGCCCGCGCCGCAGTATAACGAGTTTGCATCTATCCTTATTTGACTCCTGCCGCTTCTCAGGGCACTATCCATGCAAACATGGAGCGCTGAATGCCCGAACACAATAAAGACGCTCGCGACCTGATCGCGGATGCAAGCCTGATCGAGAAACTTCTGGACGGAGACGACGACGCTGTATTTGGAGACGGCTTTGTCGTGCTCAAGGCTGATGCCTTCCAAGAGATGATGGCAGAGCCCGAACGCATTTCGCTCGAAGCCCAGCGCATGGTTGCTGAGGCCAAGGAAGCCGAAGAAGACGCCAATCGTGTCCTCAGTAACTGGTTCGACCAGCGCCGGATCACTCAGGAGAAGATCGGTGAAGCCATCAGCAACGCCGCTGCGGGATACCTTCGCACCAGCCGCGTTGGCGGAATGGAACAAGAAGACAGCGACATGGTGCAGGGCGTGATCGATGACATGCTCCGCCAAGGGGTCATCTTCGACATTATCAACCGCCACTTCGCGCATCCCGACGATCAGCTCAAAGGGGTTCTTCGCGAGATCGAGGCCGAATGCCTCCGTCAGCGTACCGAGGAGGGCTATACGGACGAGGAAGACGATGGCTATTTCGCCGGGCGCCTCGCCGCGGCAGCTGGATGCTACATGCTGAATGCCGCTGACGTGCTGGCCGGCAACGAAGTTCCTGAAAATGAGGTGCCCCGCGCTTGGACCATGGTGCCCGAGGCGTGGAAGCCCAAAGAGCCCAAACGGGACCTGATCCGTGCTCTTGCGCTGGGCGTGGCGGAACTCAAGCGCATGTACCGTCAGGAGGATGCGGTCGAAGGCGAAGCGGTGGCAGACAAGTTGCCCGAGGAATACTCTGAAAATCTCGCACTCAACCGACATCGCCAACGCCTCTCTCGCGAGGCTGCTCTGCATCCGAACCTGTTCTTCTACTCGTCCACGCTCCGATCGCGGATCAACAAGTCTCTCCAGACATGTGAAATGGCAGACCCCGGGGAAAATGGGTTCCCCAAGCGGAACGCGCTTGGCTCTGCGGCCCTCAGCCTGGTTCTTGCCGGTCACTACAACCTTGCGAAGGGCGACGTGCAGAAGTTCACCTTCGGCGGCTGCTGCCATCATGGAGATCTTGAGACCGGCTACATCCCCCAGGATACGGCAGACTTCGAAGTCACCATTGTGCGGACACGGTGACCGACATGATCATCGACTACAATCTGGAGCCATTCGAGTGTGAAGCTGGCGTGCGCCTAGAGCAGTCGCTTCTCTATGCCGCCCTCCACCAAGTCCTCGGCCCTGCGATCGAGCCGTGGGCGACCATCTACGCACACAAGGGCGACCGACCTCTTTGGGGGCGGGACCGATTTGGTTCCAACGCCCAGCGCATCGCCGACGTGCAGGAAACCTACTCGGACCCCCACGTCCTCGAGGCGCTGGGCGATGCACGTATCGTGCCCAAACACCAAGTACAGGCTGAGCTCGATAAGCTCTACGCGCGTGGCCTAGGGGCGATCGTTCGCAATATGCGCGAGCCGACCATGTACCTGCGATATACGCAAGTCGGAGACGAGTTCATTCGACATGAGAGCGCGATCTCCGCCGACCGCTATCACCACCACATCCTCGTCCAACCCAATTGGGATCTAGACTATGTCCGTCGGTACCTGGTGGTTGCAGGAGAGATCGCGGCAGAGACCATGATCGCGCACAACGACGAACAGCCGTTGATGCTCCTCGATCGCGAGAACCGCGACCGCATGACCAAGAATACTTTTGACGGCAGTCATCGTTTCGAGCCCGGCAATCAGGATTGGTTCGCCGCCCAGCGCGCAGAGGCAGAGAGGCTACTCTCCCGCTACCCGTTGGTCTCGGGTGCGATCGATGTGGGCATTCGGCAGGTCGACGGAGACAGGAGCGCTCACATCGAGGCTGTCACCGCCGGCAAGCCCGGCCAGGTCGACATCTTCTTCGCCGATCCGAAGGCCTATGCTGAGAAGATCGCCGAGCACCTGCATGAACTCGAGCCAGAGTTCGCCGTGGAGAGCGCGATGTCGCCTTAGTGGTCTACTACTGGCATTCTACAAGGAAGGTAGTCGCCTGAAGGCGCTTAGCGGCGTCTTCAGGTGCCAGATACGCGCCGTTCTCGATCTCGGTGTAGGCGATCCCGTTGGATGCCAGAAATACCTTCGCCAACGTCCCTCGGATCGCGAAGTTCACGTTCTGCGCGATGTCGCCAGTCTCTCCTGCAAGGGCGAGCGCATTCAACTTGGATACGACAACGCCTACCACACCGCCGGAGCTGTTGATCGCCGGCCCGCCACTATTCCCGGGCTGCACCGGTGCGGAGATCTGGATGCTGGTCTCATCCCCCGCCAACCCCTTCATTGAGGACACGCTGCCTCTGCTCACGTTCAGGCCACCGAGAAGACCATGAAGCGGGTAGCCGGCAATGGTGATGTCAGCATTCAATCCCGCGTCGTGCTTCGCAAAGGGAAGCCACTCGGTCTCGGCCGGGACCATTAGCTTGAGCGCAGCCAAGTCAAAGGCGGCGCTCACGTTCAAGATTTCTGCGGGCTTTCCGTCCAGAGTGACGGTACCGCACTCCTCGACAACATGGGCGTTTGTGAGCGCGATGCCGTCGCCGTTGACGAAAAAGGCCGTGCCCGTGAAGCCCCCCTGCTCGTCGGGCACCGACGGTGGTGTGGAGCTGACCATACCGGTTTCTGGTGCCTCGGAATCCTCCTCAGAAAGCACATCGAGGAACTGCGACACGTAGGTCATCAGAACCCCATTCTCGGTCGGAAACATTTCGGAAGGAGGGCCACGCCGGATACTGCTCGATATGAGCGCTATGTCGGACTTCGCATCGTAGCCTGCAGCGATGAGCACCGTTGACCAAGTCCCCTGAATTTTGTCGCTACGAGCGTAGAGCGAACCATCACTTGTTCCGACCGAAGTCACCCACGTGTCCTCTCCACGGACCTCGTACGGTTGACCAATCCTCTTGGGCTCGCTGGCCAATCGCTCGTGCGCGCTTGCAAGACCAGAGAGGTCCAGGTCGTCGAATAGCACCGCAAGGTCTTTTGTCTCGTGTTCCCAAATCTCCTGGGTCCCGTCTTTTTCGGTCAGCCGCATATGCGCGCTTGGCATGAACATAGAGATGCCCAGGTAACCGACATTCTTGAGCTCCCAGCCTTCCTCTGAAATTCGTCTCATAGCCGACACTGCCAGCCATGCAGCATGCGCATTGGCCGGCTTGTCGATGTCGAAGGTTTCCATCGCATGCCGCTCGAATGCATCCTGACTACCACGCCCCCATGCCCCATCGAGCAGCCCATTGTAGTAGCCCTCCAGTGCGAGAGCGGCCTGAAGAAAACGCTTGTCACCGAGGCTGAGAGGCCGTGCGTCGAAATCCGACCAGAGGTTTTCAGTCGACGCGAGTGGGGCACCTGTAGACGCCTGCCACGCGACCTCACGAACATACTTCTGCCCGGTAGAGCAGTAGGCGTCAGAAGGGTAGTATCCAGCCGCTTTACGGCTGTTGAGCACCGCTGCCGCCTTGTCGGTGTTCACCATATCGACGGCTATCGCGTACCAGCCATTGTCGCTCAAGTAGACCGACGCCAAGTTTGCCCATCCGTTTTCGAGGATGTAGCTTCGCGCTTCTTCAACCGACGGTCGCGAGGCAACGACGAGAGCGCACTGACCGTTTGGAAAGAATGCAGCAGCAGCCGCGGGCAGCCCGGAAACTACCAAGCTGGAGCTACAAGCAAATCGGATCAGAGCACGAGTAAACATCCTCTCATGCTGCGCCTAAGCCGCTCACATCTCAACTGGAACTTTTCGCCAACTATCTGACGAATGCGGCTGTTGAAGCCGCGCAACATAGAGCCGTTGAAACCCTATGGCACGAACTCCAAAAAAAAGAGGTTCAAGAAGTCTTCGTCGCTGATCTTGTCAGTTGGGCGATCTTCTATCCCCTCAGGAAGCTCGAGCCCACGGAACCGAGGGTTTGACCGTACCCGATCGTCCCAGTCTGTCTGAAATCCCCCTTCTCCTATGCCTTGGATCTTGGTGCGGAAGGCATCGAACGTTCCTTCGTCCTCGAATGGTCCGAAGATCAGGTGGTCCTCTTTGGTGAAAAGGAGCACGAAGGCTTTCTTGCCGAAGGGGACCGGCCGAAACATCTCCATCTCACGAGTGACCAGAAGGCTGCCTAGCTGGCCGGCGCCAGATTCAGTGAGAGTGTCCTCCATCTCAGCATAGTCGTCTTGGCTCCATTCTTCTCGGAGAAGTGGGAGAGCAACGGCCATTGACAGGAAGAGGTCGCTCCCACCCTTTCCCCGGAGGCGGTAGTAGAAGTCATGACGGTCGATGTGGATACCCACAAGCCGCGTTGCCGTTCCCCTCATCGCATCCCATACAAGCTCATCGGCGTGGGGCGCCCAGCGCACATGGTCTTTCACCAGAAGCTCCTCGTTGGGCCCCAGGTCAGGGAAGTGCGGGAAGTCTGGAGACTGGTTGAGGATCTCAACGAACACTCCCGGGCCTTTGGGATCATCCTTGAGGGCGATCGCTTCGTTATACAGTTGGATTCGATGGTCCCCGAAGGCCACCCATTGCTCACGATCGCCCTCGACCCCCCAGAATTCCTCAGGGGACGAGCAGTTCATCTGAACAATCGGGCCCGGTCGACGGGGGGATGAGGTAATGCTGCTCGCCATTTGTGTCCGATCTCTAATTTTCTTCTGGAATGTGTGTTCGCCCTGCTAGCTTGGCAAGTGATCTTGTCGATGCGATGGCGATGTGGCGGAGGCTCTGGGATTCGAACCCAGGGAACGACTTACGCCGCTCAACGGATTTCGAATCCGCCGCATTCGACCACTCTGCCAAACCTCCGCAGAAACCCAAATTGGTTGGTCTAAAATCCCGGTTACCACTTTCCGGGGGCACTCTTTCGAGGTGCCGGTATCGAGGGTCTGCCGTTGCTCCAAGCAGCATTCGGGAGCTGTCCCCAAACCCGATACCAGC
Source organism: Salipiger sp. PrR003 (assembly GCF_010500785.1). Taxonomy (NCBI): domain Bacteria; kingdom Pseudomonadati; phylum Pseudomonadota; class Alphaproteobacteria; order Rhodobacterales; family Roseobacteraceae; genus Salipiger; species Salipiger sp. PrR003. The sequence goes on along the minus strand of NZ_JAAGOV010000076.1, from coordinate 176,117 downwards.
GGAGCAACAACTGGTCGCGGTGATCGCGTGGACCCTAACCCACGCAATTCGTCTATTCATGGCGGAGAGCAAGGGATTCGAACCCTTGAGACGGTACTACCGCCTGTCCCCTTAGCAGGGGGATGCCTTCGACCACTCGGCCAGCTCTCCACGTTGGACAGGCACGCTGAGCGCCGATCCAAAAAACTCGTCGTTCAGCCCCACCTATCGCTGCCCGTATGAGACGCCTAAACGCCTCCCCTGCCCCGCTATCTCGGCCGCGGAGCCACTCGCCGTAAAGGCATTTGAAGCCTTCGCTCCAGGTATCAAAGATACCTAGAGAAACTGGAGCGCCCCGCGAGGATCGAACTCGCAACCTAGTGATTACAAATCAATTGCTCTACCAATTGAGCTAGAAGCGCCCAATGTGCGATCGCTCGCACACTGAATTTTTGGAGCCGGCAGCCGGAACGACCCGGAACACGCGCGATGTCGGTGTTTCCACTCGCCCTCGCGAAGGGTGAGTCACCCAGCCGGCCTAGCATGCTGACGCCAGCATGGAGCCCTTGTTCTTGGCAGAAGGTGAGGGATTCGAACCCTCGGTACGCGATAACGTACACTGCCTTTCCAAGGCAGCGCCTTCGACCGCTCGGCCAACCTTCCGTATTCTGTTCATTCGAGATCTACTGTTCTCATGGCGGGGAGACTGGGATTCGAACCCAGGGGACGGCGCAAACCGCCCAGAGGTTTTCAAGACCACCGCATTAAGCCGCTCTGCCACCTCCCCATATGAGAACAGGATCACCATGGACCTGTATTCTTTGGCGACTTGGCCGATCCGTAGTTGGCCTGGTACTTCCAGTCGACCTCGCAAGCCATAAGCAATGCTCAAACGGTCGGCGGGCTTCTTTCACTGGGATGTTCACCGCTATATCGGCTCCGGGCGCCGCCAAGCCCCTTCGCCTTGGTCTTGTCCATCGGACTCGAACCGGTACCCTATTAATTACGTTACAATCCACATCTCCACGATGGAGAATACCGGAAAATCCGGCATATATTCCCTCTACTGCAAGGGAATTCATGGTCTGTGCAGTAGGATTCGAACCTACGGTCCCTAGAACCCAAATCTAGTGCTTTACCAGGCTAAGCTATGCACAGACGAAACTTTGGAGCGGATGACGGGGTTCGAACCCACGACCTGAAGATTGGAAATCTCCTGCTCTACCAACTGAGCTACATCCGCAAACCCTCGGGATTTCGAGGGCTGACCCGAGACCTATTCTTGCAGATAGGTTCCAGATCAAGAAAATTTGGCTCCCGTACCAGGACTCGAACCTGGGACACACGGATTAACAGTCCGCTGTTCTACCAACTGAACTATACGGAAACGATCACTGTTTTCCAAAAGGCCCTGCTATAGGACAGTTTGAAAAACAGTGTCTTCTGCCATTATCGAGATCAGTCGATCTCTAGGCTGTTTCTCGGTCATCAATGTCAAAGAGCAAAAGAAAAGGGGCCCAGAAGGGCCCCTCGTAGAGATGTCGATCCACATCGACACGCAAAAGGGGGCCGGCTACCGCGTTGCGGAGCTTCCTGATCCATTTGGTGTATTCGACGTGGGGGTCATTGTCTTGATCTCTCTAATTTCGGCAGGTCGAAACGGTGTGTCTCGCCTCGTTGATGGATAGATACAGCGCAAGAATGCTCTCGTCAAGCGTCTATCCAATTTTTTTCTGAACTTTTTTCAGTTCAACCTTGGCGTGCCTTCATTTGGCGGTGCTTTGCCCACTGAGATTGCATTCTCAAGCAGGCTGACAGCGGCCATAAGCCTGTCGGCTGCCCTCACGCGATCGGACTTCTTCGCCTCAACTGCGAAGTCATCCGGATTGTATAGCTTGCCTTCCAGGAAGTGATGACTGGCATGCCATGCGGGGCCGGTAGGTGTCCTCTTCTGATGCACGATGGAGGGGCCTTTTTTGTTGTGCAGTGAGCTCTCTCCAGACTTATGCACGAAGAGCGAGCCGTTCTCGCCTGCCGTCACATAGGATTCCTTCGGGTCGTAATCGAACTTGTCTTTCGTCAGACCCCCATCGTCCAGGATCAGGCGCTCGAAAGCATTGAGGGTCTGCAAGAGCGTGCCGATGTTCGGGAACGCGTTCGGAGAGTTCGCCGCATCCTCAGGCGCTCTGAAATCCAAGTGATCCATGAACTCTCCATGCTCGTCAAATCGAGCAAGCATCGTCGTCTTGCCCTCATTGATCCACGAGAGAGTCGTGGAGCCGTCCTTGTTGAAGGTCACGCAGCTCGGGATCCCGGCACAGTTCTCTTCCGGATACTGACGGATCAACGAGATTGTCCTCGTCACCTCGTACCCGCGGTTCCGGTTGGATGAGATGTGCGCCACGGCTTCCGCCAGATGTTCCTTGTCGCAGACAACGATATCGTGGTCGTCGCCCGTGATGAACTCCATCAGGCTGTTTGCAAAGCCCTTGCTCTTTCGCTGTTTGACAGCCTCGAGCGCACGCACAAGGTGGTCAAGCTGACCGCGCTGGGAAATGACAACCTTCAGGTTGTGAAGCGAGTTGGTGTACCTGCTTTGGCCTTCTTCCCGGCGCTTCTCCAAGCGGTCCATGACCGCCTTCTGCAGTTTTTCAGAAACCGGCGAGAACACCTTGTCCTTGATGAAGTCGACGATACCGGTGACGTAGAGCACCGACATCGTGGCCAGGCTTTCCATGAAGTTTGCCAGCCCTGCCGCGTCGATCACAAGACTGGGCGCGACCATCAAAGCTGTCACCGCAAGCGCGGACCCGTTCCGAGCAATGCCATTTGTAACCTTGTCTCTGAAAATCCTGCCGCGAGCCATGGAACTCAAGTCTGTCTTCTTGTCGGTCTTGCAGCCGATGAAGAGAGCACCCCTCATCTTGTGCGGGTAGTCATGAGCATCGAGCGCCTGGAAGCCACCACGTGAGAGCGCCTCATTGGTCGTTGCCCTCAGCTCATCTGTCAACTTGGCACCTTCAAGAAGGCATGAGATCACCCGGGCTCGGCCCCAATCTGCATTCTTCAAAGATGCTTCCTTGTAGTCGACCCGGCGTTGCCGTGTGTGCGTCATCACTGCATTTGTCCACGAGGCCCTGGGCGCCTTTACATCGGTCATCTTCGCGCCCCGGAAATTCGGGACATCGAAGGTGCTCCCCGACATGCTTGCACGATCCAGCTTGGCGCCGCAGAACCGGACCTCCCAGTCCGCATAGGCACCATCGAAACTGGTCCCTTCACAATCTGTGTTGGAGAAGTTGGTGCCGCTCAGGTTACAGCCGTCGAATTTGGTGTCCGTCAGCTTTGATCCGCTGAAGTTGAAGCCGGTGAGATTCAATCCGCGGAAATCCAAGCCTGACAAGTCCAAGCCAGACCAATCCTTTCGCTCGGGGTTGGTCATCCCTGGTTCGAGCAGCCTTTCCAGCATTTCACGCTTCTTGCGCTCCACACCGTTTCTCGTGTGCTCTGCCCTGCTGTAGTCAGCATAGCGGATCTTGCCTTGCAGATCTTTCACCTCGATCTTCACGGGCAGACCGAGAAGATCGTCCGGATTCTTCCTGACCTTTCCGAACATCGAGTTATTCGAGCGCCGACGGGCGCCGGTTTGCGCCATGTGTTCTCCACGCGGCCTTACGCGGGCCGGCGTCTCTGTATGCCTGGTATGTGCCATGGGTTCTCCGAAGCAGATTGGTATTTCGTCTGCTGCGGAAGTTGTCGGCCATGTGAAAAGAAGAAGTGCGCACCAAAGATGCGCCCTATGGTTCCCCTTCCATAGCGATGAGCACCTTTTGAAGTGCGTTCATCATGTCGGGGATGATCCGGTTCTCAACCACGGCAACTTTCTCAAGGAGGTCATCGCGACGTAGTGGGTCACCGTATAGGTTCCTGAAAAAGTGCCTGAACCTCATCAGATCACGCAACTCGGGACTATCAGGAATGGCCGCAGGCCTGATCGGTGTGTCCGATGTCATCTGGTCGAGAAGGTCTGCATGATACCGCGCGCCTCCGGGTCGTGCGCCATCGATGTCGATCGCGATGTCCTCCAATATCCCCTCGATGCCGCAATAGATGTTGTGCAGAGATCGCCCCATACTGTCGTCGAGATAGAAGGCCTCTTCTGTCCCATGTCCGCTAGCTATTTCTGCCGCACGCCGAGCATGGGAAAGGTCCACTTCAATCTTCTCGAGTTTCCGGTTGATCCTGATGAAGAGCGGTAGGGCACTGGCGATCTTCATGAAACCAAAGCGGCTCCCAAGGCCTCGGCGCGAGAGAGGGAAATCATATCGACGCATATCCCCTGCGAGGCCGCTTTGCGTTCCAATGCTTCCTCTAATCGTCGACGGTCTTCTATCGTCAGCCCGTCAGGGATCGCAACATCCAGGTCTGACCGACCATCCACATGACCTTCGACAAAGGAGCCGAAGAACATTATTTTCACGCCGAACTGCTTTGCGACCTCACGCATATCCTCGGCAGCGCTCTCTAAGCGCGTCCTGTGCGCTTTGGCCTGAGCAGCCTTAATGACGAAGTAGCGGTTCGTCATGATGAAGTCCCTTAACGTCGGCCGACTGTATCACGCCCGACTGGAGGCGTGGAAGACCTATGTCTGCGGCAAGGTATCGAGCGGCTTCACCTTGCCCACTTTTGAAAAAGCCACGCTATGCCCAAACTTGCGGCCCTCCTGAAAGAAGCAGCAGGGATCGGCCGCGGCCATGCCTGCGGGCCCGCCCTCGAGGCAGGTGACGGTGCCGTCGGCAAGCACCATGAAGTCCATCGTGAAGTCCTGATGCCCCAGGCAGCGGGCATCAGGTCGTCTAGGCCGCCCGCCCAGCACCACGTACAGCACGTTGGAACATCAGGCCCATGAGCATATCGCGCGCCTCCTGATCCTGCATGAAGGCGTTTCGCATGGCGTTGTCGCGCTGGAATGCCTGGATCGCCCGGCGCATAAACTCTGCATCGAACCGGGGTCGAACGTCCCTAGGGTCATTGTTCCGCAGCATCTCCGTCCAGACGTCATCCTCGAGGATGTCTTTGTTCACCCCCTCGAAGCGGAGGTAGTCATCTTCCGAGAACTCGGTACCGTGCCGCGCGTTGAACGAGGAGATGATCTCGGTGAGGGTCTTTGCCTCCTCCTCGGTGTAGGGGTTGGCCCCAAATCGGTCGATCGGGCTCAGTGCCTGATTGTCGTCCTTGCCCAGCGAAGCGTTTTGCTCCTCCCCTTCCTTCTGGAGGCGGAAGGCCGCCATTTCCAACATGTCGTCGGTCACATCCTCGCCCTGAGGCGCTTGACGAGACGGGAGAAGTCGTTTCAGCCAGCTCCCGTAGATATGTAGCTTTTCAAGATCCGTGTCACCAAGGTCGACTACCTGTGCGATGAAGGAATAGAAGCGTAGGAAGGACGCCAGCACCTGCCGGAATTCTTCCTGGTCATCCTCGCTCAGGTTCTCATTGAAACGCGTTACAGCCTGCCGGACGACACCCTCGAGAACCGGGCGTTCGTCAGCACGCTTGGAAGCCTGCAGGAAACGGGTGACAAAACGATCGATCTCCCCTGCGTCCAGAACGCCGAAGGCTTTCAGGCGGGCTTCGAGGTTGTAGACTTGGTTCGGATCCGAGATGTCTTCGAGTTGGGTCACGTTGTAGTAAGGCCTGAATGCATCCTGAATCTCTTCCACCGTATTCCTGAAGTCGAGAATGTAGGTGCGCTCTTTGCTCGGATAGGTCCGGTTCAGCCGCGCGAGGGTCTGCACGGCCTGGAGCCCGCTCAGACGGCGGTCAACATACATCGCCACAAGCTTGGGCTGGTCGAAGCCCGTCTGGTATTTCTCAGCGACCACGAGGACGTTGTAGAATGCCCCATCGAACTGTCGCGGGAGCTCTGTCTCGGCAAAGCCGTTGATACCCGGCTCAGTGTATGTCTGTCCGTCGATCGTAATTTCACCCGAGAAAGCCACGAGAGATGTCACGTCCGTGTAGCCATTGTCCGCGATGTATTTCGTGATTGCCTGATGTGTTTTGATTGCATGTTCCCTACTCGAGGTCACGACCATCGCCTTGGCCTGACCGGAGATCTCTGGGAGAGCATGACGGCGGAAGTGTTCAACAATGACCTCTGCCTTCTGGCTCATCGCAGTCTCGTGGAAGTCGATAAAGCGAGCCACTTTGCGCGAGGACTTGCGCTCGAGAAGCTCGGGATCATCCTCGATCGCCTTTTCCAGCCTCGCATAGGACTTGTAGGTCTGATAGTTCCGCAGAACGTCCAGAATGAAGCCTTCCTCAACAGCCTGGCGCATCGAGTAAAGATGGAACGGCTCAGGGCCGCTTTCTCCCATGCGACCGAACCGCTCCATGGTTACGTTCTTCGGCGTTGCGGTGAACGCGAGATAGGATAGGTTGGCCTGAGGTCCGCGCAGACGCTGAAGCTCAAGCAGAGCCTGTTCGGTGGCATCGAACTCCTTCTCTTCCTCCGAAAGGTCTCCATCGGCCAGAACGCGTGCCATGCTGTCGGCATGCTTGCCGGACTGGGAGCTGTGTGCCTCGTCGATGATGATGGCAAAGCGCTTGCCAGCTTCGTTCTTCAGTACCGAGAGCTGATCGGTCGAGAATTTGTGGATCGTCGAGATGATGATCTTGGCACCGTCCTGAATCGCTTTTTTCAGCTGGCGGGACGTGCCGTCAATTGGCTTCACATATCCGTCCGTCTGCGCGAACGACTTGATTGTCTGCTGAAGCTGGCGATCAAGGACGACACGGTCGGTAACCACGATCACAGTGTCGAAGATCGCCTGGTCATTATCGTCATGCAGTGTCGCGAGATGGTGCGCGGCCCAGGCAATGGTGTTGGATTTCCCGGAGCCAGCCGAGTGCTGAAAGAGGTAGTTCTGGCCGGCGCCATTCGCCTTGGCATCCTGGGTCAGCATGCGCACGGCGTCGAGCTGTTGAAAACGTGGCCAGATCGTGGTCCGCTTCAGCTGTCCGCCCGGTTGCTGGACCTCGTCCACTAGGACGAAGCGGTGCAGGATCCCGAGGAGGACATCTCGCGAGAAGACAGCCTTGCGGGCCCCAATGTCCCGGTAGAGGTAGGCGATGCGGAACTCGTCCTCGATATCCGGGTTCCCGGCACCGCCGTCACGGCCGCGGTTGAAGGGCAGAAAGCGGGTCCTGCCGTTGTTCAGCTGGGTCGTCATCGAGACGTTGTCCTGATCCAGCGCGAAATGAACGAGGGCGCCACGCTTGAAGGTCAGGAGGGGTTCGCCATTGGGGGCGCGATCCTTGCGGTACTGCTTCTCGGCTGTCTGGTAAGTCGACCCAGTCAGGGTGTTCTTGAGTTCCAGGGTGGCGAAGGGGATGCCGTTGACAAAGAGTACCACGTCGATGGCGTTCTCGGATCGCAAGGAATAGCGGACTTGTCGCATCACGCCGAGAATATTGCCCTCGTATGCCCGCAGAGTGGCCGGGTTCAGGCCGGAAGCGGGTTTGAAGGTGCAGAGCGTGATTTTAATTCCAGGCACGATGGTGATGCCCTGACGCAGCATCTCGAGGGTGCCAACGGACTTGAGGCGCGCCTCGACCTGGCGGGTCAGGGTCTCGCGTTCCTTGCCGGGATACTGGTCGCAGAGCTTCTTCCAGGCGTCGGGCTGCGTCGTGCGGAGGTATTCCTCGATCATCTCGGGATCGAGGGCGGTCTTGCGGTCGAAGGCCGTGTAGGGACGTTCGCGCCAGCCCTGGCGCGTGACAAGCTGATCGACGAGGTGGAGTTCCACGGCTTCTTCGGTATGGAGCTTTTCGCGGGAGATGGCTGGGCTGGTCATATGGGTACTCGAAATGTTCTGTGGGAATTCAGCGGTTCAGGTGATCAAGGATCGCTTTAGCGTCTTCAATGCGGGTGACGCCGAGGCGGGCAATGGGGCGGGTGCGGAAGTCGTCATAGCCGCTGAGATTGCTGTTTGCGCCATCGCCATTGGCATCGGTCCAGCCTTTGCCCTTTGGCGTCTTGCGCACCACCTCGACCGAGGGCGGCAGACCTTGCGGCATGTTCAGGCTCGTGACCCAGAAATTCACCAGCCCGTCATGGTCGAACTCCACCCCGAGCGCGCGACGACGGGCACCGACGTGCCAGACCTCGAGATGCTCTTTCTTGCTTGTCGCGGTCTTGGCCGGGACGGGCTGGGCGTGGGCGCTTAGAAAGGCGCGCACGGCGCCTTTCAAATCGTTGATGGTCTCGCTCATGCCTGCATCTCCTCTTCGATCCGGTCGAGGGTTTCCGAGGTGGTGCCCGCCTTGCCGTAGGTGTCCACGTCGATCTGGCCGGTGACGGCGGCGGTGATCAGGGCGGTCCGGTATTCGCGCAGCAGCTCTGTCGCTTTCGCATTCTTTTCTACAAGCGTATCTTCGCGGGTGGCCCGGGCCTCGATCTGTTTCAAAATGCTATCCTGTTGCTCCAGAGTTGGCACCGGCAATCGCATATCCAAGAAAGCATCCGGATACAGACGTAGGCGGGAGGAGTGGATACCTTTGCTGCGCCGTGTCGCCTCGGCAACAAAAGGTTTGGAGCGCACCAAAAGATCCACATACTCGGGCAATAATTTACCACTGGTTGGGCGATAGATTCCATATGCTGGACTTATAAGGCCAGCTTCCTTGCTAACACCCATCGCGCCCATCCACGCCCACATCGTGTTGATGACGAGGTCGTTGGGCTGGACAAGCTTATAGCCCTCATGGCTTTCGGCCATGATCATATTCACGTTTTTTTCGGATCGCCTTGTGACGCCTGTGAGGTGGGAAACAGTCAGGAGCTCTTCATCGCCCGTCTCGCTAAGTTGCACACGCTCTTGAAAGTGAACTTTGGCACGTTCTCGTGCGACTTGTGATGGTAGGTTTTCAAGCCAATTGGTTGTTGATGGGCGTTGATTTTCTTCAGGCAAGCCCACAAGTAGGCTCGCGATCAAGGCTTCCCGGCTTTCTTTAACTTTTGCCTCGAACCGTGTGCGCAGCGCGATCAGCTCATCAATCCGCGCGGTCTCGCGGTCGAGGAAGGCGGCGATCCGTTTCTGGGTGGGGAGGTCCGGAGCCGGAAGACGAAGCGCCGCTATGTCGTAGGAGGACAAATGTTTCACGGTGCTCGCAGGCGTAAGATCGTTGATGACCTTCAGCCCGTAAGGAATCTGATAGAAAGCAAAGCGGGGATCTAATTTGCCTGTCGGTACGGCACGTAGCGCAGCGACACGTTGATTGAGTAGGGCATTTCCTTTGGACCACCATGCGCAGTTGAAATCGCCGTCCATGCCTACCACGATGTCTTCATTTTGAACGACGCAATTCAGGCCGTTCGTGCCATCGTAGGCTGTAGGCAAATCTGTGCTCAAAATATCCCGGATACGGACAAGCGGAAAGCCGACACCATTGACATTGAAGTGCTCCGATTCAAACGGAAAGCCATTTATGACCTTAAAGCTCTCCGCGACACGTTGCCATTGCCAGTCGGCTGCGATTTGCGGCGCCCAGAAAATGTGCGCATCAAACTTCATGCCACCACCTCTTTCAGCAGCCCGGCGATCTCAGCTTCCAACGTCTTCAGCTCCGCATCGATCTCCGCCAGTGGTCGGGGCGGGATGTACTGGTAGAAATACCGGTTGAAGTTGATCTCGAAGCCAACCCGGCCAACTCCGCCGTCAGTTTGATCAGTATGGTTTTCATCGACCCAGGCGTCAGACACGAACGGGCGGACTTCCCGTTTAAAGTAGTCCAACCAATCTTCGGACAAGGGAACTAGCTCATTGTCACGCAGTTTCGGATCGGGTTCAGGCCGCCCTTTGGAGTCGAAGCAAATCTCAGCTTCGGGATCGGTCTCTCCGAAGATAGCGATCGCCTCCTTCAAGAACGAAGTCTTCTTGCGCCCACCAAACAAGGTATCGATGCTCTCGGCCATGTGCTCCATTGCTTGAGAGACATTCTCTTGAAGCGTTGCCGGGCCCACAGTTTTACCCGGGGTCTTCGTGGTCATGGCTTTGAACCGCTCGAATGCTTCTTCCATCGCCGTTAGGAAGGCATCACGACTCATGAATACCTGTCCGGCCAAGTCATCTTTAAGCGTATCGATAACATCGGATCGTTCTAGCTGCGACAGCTTCTTGAATGCCTTGCTCCCGGAAAGACGGTTCAGACCTTCCTCAGTGACCTCGAACTTCAAACGAAGCGGGCGCTCCACCCGGATCTCGCGGTAGCCGAAATCCGTAGTGTCGAACGTCTTGGATACATCGCCGTAGCCGGCGGTCCCGTTTAGGAACTCGCCATAGATGCGCACGATTTCGGCACGCGCGTCATCGCCGATGGCACGACGCTTAGAGCCCAGAGACTTGCGCATGGACTGCCAGAAGCGCTCACCGGACGCGTCGATCAGTTGCACCTTCCCGCGGCGCTGCTCCGGCTTCCGGTTCGACAGGATCCAGATGTAGGTCTGGATGCCAGTGTTGTAGAAGATGTCGGTCGGCAGCGCGATGATGGCCTCGACCAAGTCGTTCTCCAGTAGCCACCGCCTGATCTCGCTTTCGCCGGACCCAGGGCCGCCAGTGAAAAGCGGGGAGCCGTTCATAACGATGCCAACACGAGAGCCTTTCTCGTCATCGCGCATCTTCGAAACCATGTGCTGCACGAAGAGCAGTTGTCCGTCGGAAATTCGGGGGAGGCCCGCGCCAAAGCGACCGTCGAAGCCAAGGTCCTCGGCCTCTTCCCTGATCGGTGCGGCATATTTCTTCCAATCCACGCCGTAAGGAGGATTGGAGAGCATGTAGTGGAAGGTCTCCCCCTCATGGGCATCATCGGTCAGTGTGTTTCCGTAAGCAATCCGGGACGCATCATGGCCTTTCACCATCATGTCGGACTTGCAGATCGCGAAGGACTCACCGTTCAACTCCTGACCGAAGAGATCAACATTGAGTGCGGAGTTGAACTCTTTCATCGCCTCTTCCGCCACCGATAGCATTCCGCCTGTGCCGCAGGCCGGGTCATAGACGCGGCGGATGATCCCCTTGCCGGAAAGGGCCTCATCGTCATTTGCCAAGAGTAGGTCGACCAGAAGGCGCACCACCTCGCGCGGCGTGAAGTGTTCACCGGCGGTCTCGTTGGAGATTTCCGAGAAGCGGCGGATCAACTCCTCGAAGAGGTAGCCCATCTCCAGGTTTGAGACCTTCTCCGGGTGGATCGCCAACTGACAGAACTTGTCGAAGACCATCCAGAGGGAGCCCTTGTCGTCGAGGTCCTTCAGGATCTCAGTGAGCTTGAATTTCTCAATGAAGATGTCTCGCACGTTCGGGCTGAAACCGGTCAGATAGTCCACGAGATTGCTACGCAGCTGCCCGGCGTCCTGCTGGCGTAAGGTGGCGAAAGTGAACTGGCTGGTGTTGTAAATCTGCCCTCCGGCGGCCGCGATCTCTGACAAGATCGTCATGCGCATCTGCTCATCCATCTCCTCAGGAAGGCCGGATGCGGTATCGAGGACGGCTTGCTTAGTGTTTTCCAGGAGACAGTCGAGGCGGCGTAGAATCGTGAGAGGAAGTACGATCTTGCCGTACTCCGATTGCTTAAAGTCCCCCCGGAGCAGTTCCGCAATGGACCAAATGAACGTGGCGTTGTTGTTGATAGTATCCTGGCTCAAAGCCGGTCTCCTGAGTTCTCTAGATCCAATTCCGTATTGCCCGTTAAGGTACGAGGTCGGGCCGTGACTTGGAACATGTGTTTCATTGAAAATTAGGGGTTAACGGACTCAAGCGGTGAGCTCGGCCAGCGGCATGACAGGCCCGGTCTGTGAGAACACCACGCCATGCAGAAAATCCTCCCCAACCTCGCGATCTTCCTGAAAGAAGCAGCAGGGGTCGGCCGCGGCCATGCCTGCGGGCCCGCCCTCGAGGAATGTGACCGTGCCGTCGGCGAGCACCATGAAGTCCATCGTGAAGTCCTGATGCCCCCAGGTGGCGGGCATCCATGATGGGCGATCGCTCAGCTCCGCGCCGTCCTCGGGCATGTCTGGGCAGAGCGCATAGCTCCCGACGCCGATCCTGAATTCTTCCATCGTGTTGAGGATGCGCTGGGCGTGATCGACTGCGGCCTTCGCCAGTGGCGCATACTCCTCCGGGTCCATCGCGACCTGAACATAGTAGTTCGAGATGCCTACGATCTTGCCGTTTTCGACGAAGACTCTGAATTCTGCCGGCCAACTCCCCTCCTCGCCACGGAAGCTCCCGGCGATTTTCCGTGGAGTCTCGATCGGGCGCGCATAGGCCCGCACCATGTCCTCGCCGGTGTCTCTGAAGGTCGAAAGGAAACGGTCCTCGAAAAGGAAGAATATGCGCTTGCCCTCGATGTCCTCGAACAAGCCTTGAGTCATCGCCTGCCCTTGCGACATCACGCTCTTGACCTCTGCCGGTGTCACGTGCTCCATCCGAAGCATCTCGGTATCCTGCAGTAGGGATACGACGCGATCGTGGAACGTGTCGAACGCGGCCGACGCCTCAGGCTCGTTATCCAGGGCTTCCCAGAACCGTTCGGACGGGAATGCATCGAGCATATGAGCGCGAATATACGGCACTCCCGCGAGGTTGGCGACTGCCAGCCAGGACTCGATCGACAACAGGTTGAAGCGGACCGCCTCCTTTCCCGGCTTTCTCGCTTGAATGGCATTCGCGCGCACCAGGTTCGACTTTGTCCAATCGTACCCAGCTTGGCGCTTTGCCGCCCGCTCTTCCTTCGAAGGCAGGTTCACCACGAAGCTTTCGAAGATGTCGCCGATCTCACTCATCACGCTGCCGCCTTCTCGCTTTCCACGACCTCGTTCAGAAGGCCAACCACAAGGCTGCGCACCTTGGTATCGGTGTTGCTCTCGTCGAAGAGCGTTTCCATCTGCTCGCGGATCACAGTGCCATCGTCGGTCTTGGAGAAGTCTGCACTCTCCTCGACCTGGATGAGCTGCACGAAGACACTCTCCATCGACCCCTCTTCCTCGGGCGCACTGTCTTCCATGATGCTCGAGATCAGGCGACCTGTGAGATCGAAGGCATCCTTTCGGTGCGTCAGATCAAAAGGCTCGATTTTGCCATTGCGGTCGAAACCCCACACCCGCGGGATGTGCTCCATGGCGTCAACGGCCTGACGGGTGATGTTGCCGGGGTTGAACCAGGTGGTCTCGCCCTCGCGGCGGATCTTCTTCATCAGGTGCATGTGCCCGTTCACGGCCAGCTTGCAGCCCTTGATCTCGTGCAGCGGGCGGGAACCGGGATATGCACCTTCGAAGGCAAGGTCATGGTGCGTGATCCACACCACGCTTTTGCAGTCCGGGAACATTCCGCTCACGTCGGTGGGGATGTCCTCTCCGTACGGGGTGCCCCCGAGCCCGATACGGGTGCCCTCGAAATCGAAAACGCCGTACGGGCCGGTTTGCTTGATCAGATCGAACGCACCGGAGCTTTCGAGCAGGGACAGGGTGTCATCGTCGCTCAGCTTGGCATGGGTGCGCTCATGGTTGCCCAGAAGGTTGACGACCTTGAAGCGTGCGGATTTCAGGATCCGGATCAGACGGTTTTTCAGACTTTCGCTGCCCGGCACTGGCTCATCCAGAAGATCACCCAGGATGACCATGACGTAGTTGTGGTCGTTGGCGATGCGAACCGCCTCCGCCAGCTTGTTGAGGATCGTCGTCTGATAGTCGTCGTCCTTGCGCCGGCCCGGACGACGAACACTCACGTGCGGATCACCAACGAAGAGGAATCCGGAGGCTCCGGTCTCGAGCTTCAGTTCGGCGACATTTTCAGAGTTTGCGATCATGGTTTCTTCAGAGGATGTCATGGCTGTGCTCGATGTTGTTGTTGCAGAGCGGGCAGACATGCCCGGCGTCTTCGATTGCTGCGGCGATCTTGCGGTCGACCTCCTCGAGCTCTCCCGACAGCCTGGCAGCACGCTTGGTTGCTTCACTGTTGGAAATCGTCACACCCTGAAGGGTTCGCAGGATGCCGCGGATTTCGCCCAGATCAGCCAGTTCCGGCACTGTCGGCAATTCGTCAGGCATCGCTTCGCTGATCCGGACAGCCTCGCCGAGGCGCTTTTCGATACCGGCGATTTGGCTTCCAATACGGGTGATTTCACGCCGCTTCTCGACATTCGCCTCAATCGAGGGAAACTCGGTCGGCAGAGCGCCCAGTGCCGCCGCTACCGGCTCGGCCCTGGCAAGACGCGCTTCCAGCTCGGAGCACTGCGCCATGAGGCCGTGGGCAGCAATTGTCTGATCATGCCGGCCGCGGAGGCTGGTGAGCCCTTCCTCGACTGCATCGAGGTCCTTTGCGAGTTCCTGGTAGGCGTGCAGCTTTAGGAGTTGTTCCTGAATCTCGTTCACTTCGATCTCGCCGCGCTTGATCAGGTCAGCATCGGCACGCGATTTCTGCCGCTGGCGCTCAATCATCTTCTGGGCGTAGCCGGACTCCCGACCGATCGACAGGACGCTTGCGCGTGTGGAGGCCTTCTCCCCCATCAGGAACACCGGGAACTTCTGGTGCGAAAGCTGGTGCTCCAGACCTTCGAACTTCTGGATGCCCGTGACTTTGCCAACCCAGTCCGGCGCCGAGCGGCCACCGGAGCGGAATTCAGTGTTGGTGTCTGCGTCCGTCAGCACGTTGCCTTCCAGGTCCTCGAGGGTCCACTCGTTGACCGGGTTGCGGCCCGGTTGCCGGGTCAGCTTGACGACGCGGCCGCCTTCGATCTCGATCTCCACGGCAACGTTCTTGCACCCATGGCGGATATCGGCATCCGAGATCTCACCGTAGGTCACGGCCCGCAGTGCGCGGATGACACAGGATTTGCCGATGTGGTTGTCGCCGATGATCGCAGTCGTTCCCGGCGCCAGACGCACTTCGGTGTCTTCATGGCTCATGAAGCTCACCATCCGCAGACGACGAATGCCTACTTGGTCCTCCGCCCACGCGTCCGATTTCGGATCGTTTTGGCAGATGATGCGGTTCCCGTCCTTGTAGAGGCGGGAAATCGCAAAACCCTCGGGCATCAGCTCAAGCGCATGGTGGCTGATGAGGAGCGACTGGACGTCGAGCTTCTGCCCCAGGTCGTCGATCACACCATAGAAATTCGGGACCCGCGAAGGAGCGATCCAGCAATCCGGCTCATCAAGGGCGACGAACTTGCGCATGCCCGAGCGAACGGTGGCGATCATCCGAAGCCCGAGCGAGATGACGTTGGTCATCGAACCGCCGCAGCCGTTCAGGATGTCTTCCCGGTGATCACCGGCGCGCACGAAAATATCCAGCGCCGGAAGCCCGCGCTCCGTGTAGAGATCGAGACCGATCTCGTCGCCCGATTTCAGAACGTCGTGCGCCAGAGCGGTCAAAAGGCGCTCATAGCTGCCCACCGATTTCTTGTGCAGCGAGGCCTGCAGATCCTGAAGGAAGGCGTCGACGTCCCCTTTGAGCAGTTCGCGCCCCTTAGCCTTCCCGACGTCCTGTGTCAGCTGATCGAGGCGCCTTTGCAGCGTCTCTCGGCGGCCCTCGGACTTGGCGAGCTCGGTGCGGACTTGCGATACTGTGCGCCCCATGGTCTCAAGATCAGCACCCGCTTGGTTCAGGCGATCATCAGTAGGGGCGGACACCCCGGTAGAAGCGGCAGATGTGCCTGCGCCGATCGCCGACCCGCGAGGCTTCAGCCTGCCGAGAGACGGACGAACTCGGGTCATGCGTCCTCCTGGAGAGCTGCCAGACTTTCGGTGATTGCCTCGATCTGACCGCGGAACTCCGCGATCTTCTTGGCGTCCTCCTCCTGCAACTCTTCATAGAGATTCCGAAGGTCTTCGACGGTCTCCACGCCGAATTTGTCCTTCATCTCCTTGATCAGCTCCGCCAGGGTCCGCTTGTGCTGGGAGATCTCCGCATCTGCGGCCATCTTTTGACGTTCGAGGTCACGGTGCTTGGCCTTCAGGCCTTCGAGTTCGGTGATCTTGGCGTCGTTTGCCATCGGGTCCATCCTTATTTCTCGATCAGATTATCCATATAACTATTCTTTGTCAACATTTCCGAAAACCCATGAATAATCTTCGTGCCTACATGGTGAACAGAATATGCATCGGTGCCCCATGAAGATTTTCCAGAACTCGCCGTTCGTGGCGCAAACAGTGGTCTCATCTATCCTGCTTGGTTTGACCCCCACTCTTGTGGCGGCTGCAGAGGAAGAGGGTGCAGGCGGGGCCTTCCAATCGTGCAGCAGCAGCACTCTTGGGGGCATGTTCTGCGTGCTTCAGGAAAGCACGGTTGCGCAAGTCATCACCTTCGTCATGGCCGCCTGCTTCGTGATTGGTATCTACCTCTTCGCGCGGGCTCTCATGCAATTGATGAAAGTGTCCGACAACCAGGGGGGAGCCCCCAACGCGCTGAGTGGCAGCTTGCTGACGCTCGCGGCAGGCACCTTCCTAGTTGCAATGCCGTCCACGCTGATGATGGGCCTCGCAACGGCTGGCTTCGGCGGAATGTGGGATTTCGGGATTCAAGACTCGGTTGGGGCTGCCAATGGCGCGCTCGGCGCCGACAGTATCATGGCGCTGGCCGGCAACTTTGCCCTCAATGCCGCAGGTCCGCTCTCGACGCTGGTGATGGGCATCTCGGTTCTGCTGGGGATCGTGCTCGTGGGCAATGCAATGGTCGGGCTTGCCAACCTGAACAACCCGCAGGCAAGGCAGCAGACCTTCGGGGCCATCGCCGCGAAATTCACAGTGGGTATCGCGCTGGTAAACATCTTCCTGGTGATGGAGGTCATCGGGGCCTCTTTCGGGCTCCCCAGTCAGGACGTGAGCCACTTTACCGGCATCACTCTCACCGCGATGAGCTACGCCACTGACGCCGGGTCGAGCGCCCTGGATTCCGAGGCGCGCTACCTGCTCATCATGCAAGTCGCCTTCCTGTCCTTGATCCCTTTCGGCCTCATCGCTTTTGTGCGCGGCCTGCTTATCCTCAAGGATACGGCCGATGGCGGCAAACAAGCAAGCTTGGGCTCCGGCCTAACCCACATCGTTGGCGGCGTGGCTCTGGTTAACGCACAGCCTGTCTCCTGCGCGGTCATGGCCACCCTCATGGGCGGCGGCGGCGCATTCTGCGCGTGATCCCCCAGCAATAAAATTTAAGAGAGGTCTCACCATGAAACTGAAGTCCCCCCTCCTCTTCTCGCTTGCGATGGCAGCCACCAGCCTCACGGCCGCAACAGCCGTATCGGCGGCCGAAGCTCTCGTTCCAAAGCTCGGGCGCTGGCAGGAAATGAAAGGCATATACGAACATGTCACCGGTGACATTGTCCCCGCCACCGGTATCTACCACTCGGTGGTCGACCTGAATGGCTCCGGCACCAACGAGGTCATTTTGCGAGATGGGACCAGATGCAACGACGTCTCCTCCTGCAGGTATGTGATCGCCGCCTACGACGAGAAGACAGGGTGGAAACAGGTTGGGGAGTACTACGGCGCCAGTATCAGCCTCGAAGATGCCGACGAAGGCGCCTGGCGTGATCTGGTGATTTCAGAGTCTCTTGGCCGGTCAGCCACGCAGGTCACCCTCACATGGACCGGAGAGCGGTATGCGGCCGATCTGTCCTCCTATGGGGACCTTATGCCCTGGCAGGATGCCTCGGAGATGTTTTCCGCCCGCGGCGAAGAAGACCGGCTCGAAAGCATTCTCAATCGCTCGATGCCTGGAGATACATATCTGATCATGTCCTCAACAGGAGTGTCGCCCAAGATCGAGATCGCCGGGGCTGACCTGAACTATGACGGGACCCCTGAATACTTCCTGAAAATTACCCATCCGACCTTCGAGCAGTCGATCGTGATGATTTTCAAAGCCATCGACGCCCCGCCCTTTGCCTCCTTCCGGATCGGAGCCTCTGACATTGCCGTCAGTCGAGAGGTTGATGAGACCCGTCTGAAAACACTGGTGACGAACTCTCCCGAGGGCGGGGTCAGGAAATTGACCTGGAACCCGGCAGGGGGCCGCTACGAGTAACGCAGGAGCGCGAGGATTGGCAGGAAACTGGTCTCTTGCAAGTCCTCCGCGCAGCTCTTTCGAAAAGGGAGTTTCCGACATGTCAGAGCACGATGATGCACAAATCAATGATGATATCCGCGTGCTTCAGCGCGTTGACCTGATTTCAGCGGACGTGCGCGCCCACCTCGCCCCCAACATGGAGGCCGACGAAGATCAGGATGCGTTCAATGTCCGTTGCCGAGACGAAGGGTATATCGCGCCCGATCAGGGTGACTTCCTGCCAGCCCCGGATTTGATGCGCGGCTTCTGCTCGCAGCCGTCAACCGACCACCTCACGGAGGTCGTCGGACACGTCAGCGATGACGGTGATATCCACATGGTTCACCGCGATGGTATCCGCGACTATCTTCACATGGGCGAAGGCGTCCTCAAAGTAACCCGCGACATCACCGACATGAACCTGCTGCAGTCTTCTGCTGTTCCTCCCAGCCGGATCAAGGCATTGCGACAGACGCCGGATTACCTTTTCGGGGATGCCGGAAATTACGAGAACGCGAAGAACGCAGTCGACATCGATAGCATCCTGCCGCAGATGCAGGTCACCATGCGCAGCCAACTCAATGCCGCCAGGATCGATGCTCTGGCCTATGCGGCCGCCATGGGTGAGCCAGGCGAGGGCCGACCTGATCTTCTCATGGAACTGCGCCATGGGCCAGACACCGTGAGAATGCACTTCAGCGGCGTAGACATGGCACCTACAGTCACCGCGAGCGATTACCACGTCAAAAAGCCCCGTAAGGACCGCAAGGCCACCGGACCCCTGTCGTCGATCGCAAAGTTCCTGTCGAAAAAATCCGTGCGCCTTGCAGTCGGCGTGAGCGCTCTCGCCATGATGGCCTTTGCTTCATTTGGAGGTGCCGAGAAGTCTTCAGCCTATCTCGTTGATCAGGACACCGGCCACATGGACAAGGTTGAGATCAGTGAAGCTCACGTGGAGATCGAGCGGGATATCAGCAGCCCGATCTCCTTTGCAGCCATGGTTGCACTGTCGGGTCAAAAAACCGGGTCTCTTCAAGAGATCGCTGAGGCGGCCACGGAAAACTGCGTGAAAATTCAAGCTGCGCATATCGCGCGTGGCCTATCAGACGTCGAGAAACTCATGGCCTTGCAGTGCCAGGTCGCCAAGGATGCCGTTGCACAGATCACCATGCGCGTGAACAACGACGATGAACAGGTGGTGATCCGTCATGATGGTCAGTCGATGACCGCGGAGCAGACGCAGGGCCCCGAAATGGAAGCCGCCGCGCCCGCTGCCAAAATGTGAGGGGCGATGCCCCTCAGGGTCATGCCGCCTGCAGGTGCTGTCGCACGTAGTTAGGCATGAGATCCTGGAGTAGGTCCAGATCGGAATCCGAGATATCGATCTGGGCGGCATTCCAGGCATCCTCGATACGCTCATCAAGCGCTGCCAGGCCGCTTTGACCATTCTCGATTTTCGCGCGAACCCGTTCGATTTCTTCTGCCGACAGTCCCGCAAACTGCATCTCGACTCCGTCAGCCAGACCGGGGTCATCGAAGAAGGGAAGCGTCTGGTCTTCCGCCTTTTCGATCGCTTCCAGGATCTTGCGCGCCTGCTCAACCCATCGGCTGGCTACCGTCTTCTGACATTCGAGTTCGACAATGCCGGACGAGATGAACAGCTTCTTGCGCGCCACCTCCAGGACACCGATCATCCGCAAAGCGTCTGCCTTGCGTTTCAGGTCGTCAGCCATCTCCAGTTGTCTGCCTTCAACGGTCTGCCTCGCATCCTTGGCGAAGAGCGGAATTGAAATGATCCCGGCAATGTCACTCGCGACGATCTCCTCCAGACGATCAATGAGTTCGTCGACACGGCGAAGCTTAATACTCGACTGCATGAATTTAGGTGCCCTATTTTATTTAAGAATAGAGCTACACTCCCTCAAGGATAGTGTCAACATCTTCCCTATCCACATTAATGACGATTTCAGCGTCCACCGCCACCTACGACGTGATGTCACGCGCGAAAGCCAGAAGACCACCAGGTCACAAGCCCAAGTCCCGAGTCCGAGCTCGTGCCAAGAGCGCGGCTGGCTATGTCTATGTGCTCACCAACCCAGCCATGCCGGGAATCGTGAAGATCGGATCGACGGGCCGCACTCCCAAAGCACGGGCTCGGGAACTTTCCTCGACGACAGGAGTTGCACTCCCGTTCAAGGTCGCCTTTTGCGTGAAGGTGAGAGATGCGGTCGGCGTCGAACGCGCCGCCCACGAGGCCTTGAAACGGCACCGGGTGAATCGGCGGCGCGAGTTCTTTTCGGTCAGTTCAGGCCGCGCAAGACAGATAATTGTAAGATGTGCGGATCGTGATAAATTTGCGCGAGCCACATTCACCAAGGTCCTGGTGCTGATCGGCGTCATTTTTCTCGTATTTTGCGCATTTTCGGGTAACCTCCTCCAATCCTTAGATTTTAACGACCTACCCGAATGGATAGGTCGTATATCCTCGTACGTAAATCTACGTAATTAACACCCGCGGAATGGAGTTTTCCGGCGGCCTTTCTGTGTCAAAATTATGTCCTCGTAAGTAGTATTTCGACGCAAAAATCTTACAAACCGGCGGTTTCTCGATCACCTCACAGCCGCTAGAAACTGGCTCACAAATCGTATGCATCCAATAACAAGTGAGGCGGATCAAATGAAGGGTACCAACCTTAAGCACCTGTTCTGGGAAGGCTCGATCGAGGAAGTCGGCGGCGCCGAGGACACCCTTGTTCAGCGTATGTTCAAAGCCATCATTCCGCTTGAGGTCGCGCACCTCTCGTCTCCGCATGTGAGCACCTTCATCGCGTACCACGATGATTACGAAGTCGAACACAACATGCCCTTCGGTGACCTCGTGGTCGAAGAAACCGACTTCAACGTCCCCGAAGAGAGCCTTGTGCTGATCTCCGCGGACGGTGCCGTGGATGACGCACACTCGGCCTCCTATAAGGTTGGCTACCTGGTCGCCCAGGCGCTCAGCAAAGTGGTCGACTCCGGCGACTTCCCCGTAACCCGTGAAACCAGTGCCCTCTATGCCCTGTTCTATTTCTTCTATGATCAGGCGGCGCATCAGTTCCTGAAAGACCTGGGCGTTATCACCGATCCCTTCCGGAAGGGGATGGCAGCTGACCTCACCAACCGCTGGACGGGTGCTGCAAGCCTTCGCCGTGATCATAGTGGCCTTTTCAGCCGCTGTGATTTCCTCGACGACCAAGCGGTCGTCGACTATCTGCTCGCCATCGACCCGATGTTCGTGGCGATCAAGGACTGCAAGTATCCCCAGTCGCGCCTGCCCGGAGATGACAACGATCTTGGTGAAACCTGGTTCGAGTCGATGATCCGCCTGCTCAAGGAAGATCTCCAGGACCGTGAAGACCGCTTCCCAGTCGCCAAAATCATCAAGTTTCCCAAAGCCATGACGAAATGATGTGTTAAACGGAGGAGAGTAGTCTTCGGTCATCATGACACGAAGACTTATCGAGCAGCTCTCCCCCGATGTAATCGAAATTCTCGCCGCCTCCGAGGCGGTGGACAGGCCGGTTTCTGTTGTCAAAGAGGTCGTCGAGAACGCAATCGACGCTGGTGCGACGGAAATCGAGATCAGCATGCGCTCCGGCGGCCAAGACGGGCTCAAGATCCGTGACAACGGCCGGGGCATGAATGCCGACGATCTTTCGGTGTCGTGGATGCGGCACTACTCGTCGAAAACGAAGACAACAGGCGAGGCCATTCACCCCCGAAACATCGGCTTCAGGGGTGAGGCCCTTTATGCAATCTCACGTGCTGCGGATGTGGCCATCACCTCCCGAACGGCAGCATGTGACCATGCGCATACAATCTCCATCGTGAATGGCGTCCCCGCTGACCAGCCCACACCGGCACGCGGGCCTTTGGGAACCGAGATCAGCATTGGGTACCTCTTCGCACGCATTCCCGCACGCCGGGCCCAACTAGGCACCCCGCGTAGTGATGTCGCCCGAGTGAAGACCTACGTCCAGCGCGTGGCGGTCCTACATCCTGAAATTTCCTTCCGGCTTACCGACGAGAAGGCCAAGACCCACGTGGAAGTCTTCGAGGCATCTTCCCTGGCTGATCGATGCTCGGATGTGCTCGGTCAGGACTTCATCGATCAGGCAACCCAGGTCGACGTTCAATTCGATGTGGGCGACGAAGCGTGGACGTTCAGCGGTTTCATCACTCCGCTTCAGCCAGGCGCACGGGCATCTGAGCGCAACAAGGTATGCCAGGTTGGGCAATTCCTGGTGTCGGCGCCAGAAGTCGAGCAGGCCATCAAGCGGGTATGGCGAAGCCTCTACTCGATTGGCAACCGTGAGTTCGCCTATGTGCTGTCCTTGTCGCCGGCACTGGAAACACGCAACGTGAACTACAACGCGCACCCCCAGAAGCGCTCCGTCGTCTTCCGCGACGGGTCAGGGTTCCAGGCCGCGCTTGAGCAAGCCATCATTGCCGAGCTGAGTTCTTCCGACGGCGGCGGCGCTCTGCAACATGCTGTCGAAGGTGGCATGGGAATGATCGGAGGAGAAGCCGTGGACCTCGCTGCGGAATGCGGGCCACTGGGGCGCCCCATAGGCCAATACCGCAATGGCTTCATTCTGTCCGAGGCGAAGGATGGCCTCATCATCATCGACCAGCACGCCGCCCACGAGAAAATCCTTATGGAGCGCATGCTTCAACGCAACGAGAATCCTGATTTTTCGTCGCACCGCCTGCGGCAGCCAATTTTGCTGGCAGATGATGTTGCCACCCAAGTACGTCTGGAGGAGATCGAGCCCGAACTGATGCACCTGGGCATCGAGCTCAGCCATGAGGATGGGGAAACCTACCTCGTCTCCGCTCCGGTTCTCAATGGCGCCTCACTCGATCCCTCTGCCCTGGTCCGCGCTCTTTCAGACCAGGTGCCCAGCGCAGATGTGATCCGCAGGCTTGCTTACGACCTCGCCAACAAGGCCTGCAAGCAAGCCATCAAGAACGGAACCAAGTTGACCATGGACCAGATGTTCAGCTTCCTGCGCCTCATGGAGGCCTGGCCGAGATCGGCAACGTGCAACCACGGGCGGCCTACCATCCACCGGGTGTCTCACGAGGGACTTCTCGGGCTATTTGACAGAGCTGCCTGACTGGGAACCTAGCTCGCAAGGAAATCTGAGAGAGGTTCCTGGTCAGGCAGGGAAAAGCCGCAGACGTCCTAGACGCCATGAGAGCGAACTCACCATGGCTTAACCCCCTCCGAGTAAGACTGGTCTCAACTCAGAGGCCCCTATGCGCTACGCGACGTACATCGTTTCCTTCCTTCTCACACTAGTCCTCATTTCCGCCTTCACTGCCGGCGCCGTGGGACTTGCCTACGTCCGGGAGCAGACTGCGCTCCTACCTGATCTCGAGCCCCTTCTCGACTATAAGCCAGCCGTGCATTCATCGGTCTTCGACGCTGATGGTGAAGAGGTCTTCTCCTTCGGCCGGGAGCGACGCGATCCCGCCAAACTCTCTGAAATTCCGCAGGTGCTGATCGATGCGTTCATTGCAGCGGAGGACAAGAATTTCTGGACCCACCCCGGCTTTGATACCCTGGCGATCCTGCGTGCGGCCGCCGGCAACATGACCAGCGGAAGCGTTCAGTCCGGAGCGTCGACGATTACTCAGCAGCTCGTGAAAAACGTGATCCTCTCGCCCGAACAGAGCCTCGAGCGCAAGGCTCAGGAGGCGTTGGCCGCCGCCAAGCTGGAAAAGCTGTTGACCAAGGAAGAACTTCTGGAGAGATACCTTAACGAGATCTATCTCGGCAGGGGCGCCTATGGGGTCCGTATTGCCGCCGCAACCTACTTCGACAAAGCCCTCTCTGATCTCACACTCGGCGAGGCCGCATTCATAGCGGGACTTCCCAAGGCACCCAGCCGCTACGCAAGCAATGCGGAGGCCGGAGAAAAACGCCGCGCATATGTCCTCGACAGGATGCTCGCAGATGGCTTCATTTCAGAGGCGGATCACCACACCGCCCTGGCCAGCCCACTGGCGTTTGATGAGAAGGCAGCCACCTTCCTCAAGCAATCGCACTACCTCCAAGCGGCCCTTCCCGAGATCAAGAGCCTCATGGCAGACGACACTTCGCTCTCCGCCGCCGGGCTGCAGATTCATCTTGCGCAGGACTCTGAAATTCAGAGTATCGTCGAGCGCTCCCTTCAAAATGGGCTCCTTGCCTACGACCGGAGGAAGGGAACCTGGCGGGGCGCTGTTGAAGAGGGGGCCACTCCGGCGCTCCCCTCGTGGCGGACCGGGCTGTTGATCCAGAAAGCAGGTCAATACGGTGTATCCTTTGGCCTGCAGTCCTACCCTCTCTCAAAAGCCTCCATCGAATGGGCCCAAAGGTCTCCCGCCGCCCTGGAGCCTGGAAGCTGGGTCATGGTCGAACTGCTCGATGGCTATGCAGAACTCCGCCAGGAACCCAAGGTCCAAGGGGGTGTCGTCGCCATGGACCCCAAAACCGGCCGAGTGCTTGGGCTTTCAGGGGCCTTCAAGGAGGGGGACTCCTTCTTCAACCGGGCAATCATGGCTGAGCGCCAGCCGGGCTCCTCCCTCAAACCGTTCACCTACGCCGCCGCGCTCCAGAGCGGTTGGGCCCCGAACTCCCCGATCCTTGACGGCACGATGGCCATAGATGCAGGTGCCGGACAGGATGTCTGGCGCCCGCGGGACCACGGATATTCTGAAAATGGCTTCGTCACCCTGCGCTCCGGACTCGAACACTCCAGAAACACGGTGACCTTGCGCCTCTTTGATGCGCTGGGCGCCGAGACGGTGGCCTCCACGCTGGAGGCGCTGGGCGTCTATGAGAAGGCTCCCAGGCACGCCTCAATGGCCCTCGGAGCGGTCGAGGCAAAGCTCATCAACGTAGTTGCAGGATATGCTTCTCTGGCATCCGATGGTCGCCCGGTAGTCCCCACATTCATCGATCACATCCTCACTGAAGCGGGGACCGACCTGGAATCCCTGAACGCGGAGGCCTCAGAAGATGCCGCCACGGATGCCCAGCGCCCGGTCTTCGATGAGGTTACCCTCGCTCAGGTCCGCTCGATGCTGCGGGGTGTGGTCGAGCGCGGGACTGCCTGGAGGGCATTCGAGGGAGCCGGGTACGAGCTGCAGGGCAAGACCGGCACATCAAACGGGGCCAAGGACACCTGGTTCATCGGCTTTACGCGCAACCTCGTGGTTGGTGCCTATGTGGGCTTCGATACCCCCGCCCCGCTCGGAAGCTACGAGACAGGCGGAAAGACCGCAGCTCCAATTGTGCGCGAAGTCTTTGACAAAGTCGATCCCGCCTTCCGCGCGAACGACTACCCCTTCCCCGAGGGCGCCTACATCGAGACCATTGATCGGGACACCGGAGTTCCCGGCGAGGGCAGCTTCCCTGAAATCTTGCGTCGGTCGCAATAAATTAGGCTCTCGATCAAAGAAATATCGACGTGAAAATGTTCACGGAGGCCGCAGCGAGCGGCTTTCGGTTTGCCTTGTCAACAAAATCAACCTCTTGATTTAATTCTATTTTCTACTTCATCGCGTCTAATGGCCTTCTGTAGGTCTTTGACCCCCCAAAAGAATTGTTGAGGTATTGCCCATGATCGATCTTTCATACAGGGCGGCGATGAACGAGCCCCTGTTGACCGAAGAAGAAGAATTCGAAGCCATCAGGAAGTGGCAAGCGAGTGGGGATGAGGCGTCCCTGGTCAAGCTTGTCCGCTCCCACGCTCGCCTCGCCCACTCGAAGGCCAAGGAGTACTCCAATAACGAGGAGCACCAACGCGACCTCGCGCAGGAGGGCATTCTGGGGATCATGAAGGCGGCCGACAAGTTCGACCTCGAAAAGGGAAACAGGTTCGCCACCTACGCACGCTGGTGGATCCTGACCTACGTCACCGGTCACCTTCCCAAGGTCGAGACGGTGATCGACATCTCTGCGCGGACCTTCATCGATACCAAGATGGATCGCACCAAGGGCAAGGACAAACATCTCGCACACATGGCTGTGTTCGGCGCCATCAACCTCGACGCGCCGATCGGGGAAGAAAAGGACATGACCGCCATGGACATGCTGGAATGTCCGCGCATGGGTCCGGAGGAGAGCACAGTTGCGAGTTCGGAAGCCGAGTACCAGCGGCAAATTCTCGAAGACTGCCTGATGCAGCTGAGCGAACGCGAACGCGAGATCATCAGGCGCCGAAAGCTCACCTTCAAAGCCGAGACCCTCAATGAGATCAGCAAGGATCTCGGCGTTACGCGAGAGCGTGTGCGTCAGCTTGAAAGCCGTGGCCTGCAGCGCCTCAAGAAAGAGCTGACCATGCGCAACTTCGATCTGTCTATGCTCAGACAGTAAGGCGCCCGATTCCAGTAGACCCGAGACCGCCTGTTCCACGGGCGGTCTCATCCTCGAATTCCTCAACCAGATTGAGAGCTGGCAGGCCGATCGGCAGGAACAGCATCTGACCGACGCGGTCACCAGGGCCGATCGTGAAGGGCTCGTTGCCTGCCGGGTTCCGGTTCCAAAGCGACAGCTTTAGACCCCCGCGGTAGTCACTGTCGATGAGGCCAATCGAGTTGCTGAGAATGATCCCTGCATTAATGCCTAGACCTGACCGGGGAAGGAAAAAGAGCCCCCACCGCGGGTCCTTGATCGCGACGGAGAACCCGAGTTCGAAAGTATGTGTCTGCCCGGGGAACATCATCACCTGCCGCTCGATGCAAGCTGCCACGTCATAGCCGGCTGAGCCATCTGTCGCACGTTTCGGCAAGCCTCCCAATTCGAAGAGGCGTGGGTTGGTGACTTTCACATCGACCGATTTCAATTCCATCCTAGTGTCCTTCCAGTGACCGGCTTCGATACGACAGATGTGATCGCCGGGTTTCACTGCGGTAATCGCCTCAATTGAGCGCATCTATTCTAATATACTTGCGCCCAGCTACCTGCAGGATAAAATGTCTCTACACACTGAGGTGGTTTTCACAGTCCGCCTCTAGATTTCAGGAGTTTTCGATGTCTGAGACCTGGCAGCCCATGACCAGAAAGCCCGCGGCATATCGCGCGATTACTTGTCTTGGAGCAGATGGAAAGGAATACGCCGGGCTGTGCTTCTCAGGCCATCACGGCGAGATCATTGAGCCGCTCTCCAACCTGGCGGCCGAGCCAGTCATCGGTCCAATGGGCGGCTGGAAGTACGAGGCCGAGTGATCCCATGGGTACCCACGGCGCAGAGTAGACCGCGCCGTGGGTTTGTTGCTTAGACCGCAACCGGCGCCTTGATCGGCGGGTGGGGATTATAGCCCTCGACCACGAAGTCATCGATCCGGTAGTCATCGATGCTCGCCGCCTTGCGGGCCAGGGTCATCTTCGGCAGAGGACGTGGCTCTCGCGTGAGCTGCTCTCGAACCTGCTCGAAGTGGTTCGAGTAGACATGCGTGTCGCCGCCCATCCAGACCATCTCTCCAGGCTTCAGACCCGCCTGCTGGGCAAGCATCAGATGCAGGACGGACTGCCCCACTAGATTGAAGGCCAGCCCGAGCAGAACGTCACAAGAGCGCTGGAACATCAATGAGTTAAGCCGGCCGTCCGAGGTCACATGATATTGGTAGACCATGTGGCACGGCGGCAGCGCCATTCCGCCAAGTTCGGCAACGTTCCAACCATGGAACAGCATCCGCCGGCTCGAGGGGTTCTCCCGCAGGGTCGTGATGAGATCGCCGATCTGATCGTGCTCGCGGCCATCCGCCCCAAGCCAGCGGCGCCACTGCTTGCCATAGACGGGCCCCAGGTCTCCCCAGCGTGCTGCGAAGTCATCATCGCCGACGATGCGCGCCTCGAAGTCCTCCTGAGAGATGTCGTTGCCTGTCTCCTTGCGGTACTTCGCCAGCGGCCAATCGGTCCAGATGCGGACGTTGTCGCGAAGGAGAGGCTGAATGTTTGTTCCGCCGGTCAGGAACCAGAGCATCTCGCGCACGGCCGTCTTCCAGTAGACCCGCTTGGTGGTCAGGATCGGCACGGTGCCGTCAGAGAGGTCGAAGCGCATCATGGCACCAAGGGTCGAGCGCGTGCCCACGCCCGTTCGGTCCATGCGTGCATCGCCTTTCTTGAGGATGTCATCCATCAGCTCCAGGTATTGGTATTCCGGGTGTCTCATCTGTTTAGCGA
The DNA here is from genome assembly GCF_010500785.1 of Salipiger sp. PrR003. Classification (NCBI taxonomy): domain Bacteria; kingdom Pseudomonadati; phylum Pseudomonadota; class Alphaproteobacteria; order Rhodobacterales; family Roseobacteraceae; genus Salipiger; species Salipiger sp. PrR003. The sequence continues at coordinate 147,818 of NZ_JAAGOV010000076.1, read as the reverse complement.
TCCTTTCTTTGTGCGGTGGTCTCGAAATGCGGGGGAATGGTTTCGGGCGCTCAAAGGCCAAGGTCCTCGGCCGACCTGCGCCCTATCATGCGTCTGCTGTCCATGACGATGGTCGGAGTTGCCTGAATTTTCAGAGTCCTCATCTGCTCTTGATAGGCCTCCAGCATTCCAGCGATCTTCGCCTCGGTGTCCCCCTCGGCCACCTCTTCCATGCACGACCGGACCACGTCTTCGGACGGAACGTCGCTGACCTCGAGGAGAGCCTCGAAGACCGTACTCTGGGTCATGCTGAAAAGGTCATCCTGGCGCGCATAGGCATTTCGGACGGCCATACCGCGCTCTTCCGAGGGAATGCAGCTCAGCATCACCGAAAACAGCGAGGTCGCCCTGAACTCTTGCTTGATCACGTTGCGGTAGATGACTTTCCCCGGTGCCTTGTCGAGAATTTCCGGCAGATCCTCTGTCATCTGCGCCGCGCAGTGCGGGCAAGACAGGCTGCCAAAAATCAGGATTTCCCCCTCGCCTCCGTTGTCCACCAGGACAGCTTCGGATGGCGTTGGCGCATAGGTGTAATTCATCACCCGATCATGGAAGAAGACGTTCTTTGCCACAAGTAGGCCTACCGCTAGCGCCATCCCTGCGGCGACGCCAATGAAGTTCCGTTTCTGAAATTGTGTCATATCTGATGTTCCCTGAAAAAAGACGCCGCGGACCCATGCGAGGAACCGCGGCGTCGTCATTGAGCTCTCTGGCTGAGCTATCCAGCGTCCTTACTGGTTGAGGAAGTCGCCGCCCTCGTCGTCGTCTGCGTCCACCTCGTCATCGAGATCGAACACGGCGTCCTCGTCTCCATCCCCGATGCCGGCGGCGACGCGGACCTTCTCTTCGATCTCTGCGGCGATGAACTCGTTCTCCTTCAGGAAGGCGATCGCGTTCAGGCGGCCCTGGCCGATACGCTCGTCGCCGTAGGAGTACCATGCGCCCGACTTGTCGACGACGCCGGCCTTCACGCCCAGATCGATCACCTCGCCCATCTTCGAGATGCCTTCACCGTAGAGAATGTCGAACTCGACCTGCTTGAAGGGCGGCGCGACCTTATTCTTCACCACCTTCACCCGGGTTTGGTTCCCGATCACTTCGTCACGGTCCTTGATCGAGCCGATACGGCGAATATCGAGGCGAACAGAGCTGTAGAACTTCAGCGCATTGCCGCCGGTGGTGGTTTCGGGAGAGCCGAACATGACGCCAATCTTCATGCGGATTTGGTTGATGAAGATGACCCGGCAGTTGGTCCGGCTGATCGACGCGGTGAGCTTGCGCATGGCTTGGCTCATCAAGCGCGCATGTACGCCCACCGAGCTGTCGCCCATGTCGCCTTCGAGTTCGGACTTCGGCGTCAGAGCTGCCACGGAGTCCACCACGACCATGCTGACCGCGCCCGAGCGCACGAGTGTGTCGGTGATCTCCAGCGCCTGCTCGCCGGTGTCGGGCTGCGAGATCAGCAGTTCATCGAGATCGACGCCCAGTTTCTTGGCGTACTGCGGATCGAGCGCATGTTCGGCATCGACGAAGGCACAGACGCCGCCTTTCTTCTGCTCTTCCGCGATCGCGTGCAGGGTCAGCGTCGTCTTGCCCGAGCTTTCCGGGCCATAGATCTCGATGATCCGGCCAGAGGGAAGCCCGCCGATGCCCAGGGCGATATCGAGACTGAGAGAGCCAGTGGATGTCGACTCGATATCCATCGACTTGCGCTCACCGAGCTTCATCACCGAGCCCTTGCCGAACTGGCGCTCGATCTGTGCCAGGGCGTTGTCGAGCGCCTTTTGCTTGTCTGCCTTGCCAGCGTCGCCAGCGGATGCGGTTTTGCCACGAGGGGCCATGGTAGTCTCCTTCAAAAAATTCTTTGGGCGCACGATCAGACGGTGCGCTCGCCTTTCGGTCCCCGCGGCGTATCCCTCCGCAGGGCGCATGATGTATTGCTCAGCGGGCCGCCAGGAGCTTGTCGATCCGAGCTGCCATTTTCGAGGCCATTTTTTCGGTCACCGCTCCGTCTGGAAGAGATTTCAGGATATCTCCAGCATCACGCAGTGCCGTTTCCAGCGGCTCCACCTTCGCCGCGAGAGCCGCACTCGCATCTGCGGGCGTCAGCGAACGAATAACCTTTGCGGCCTCCCCGCGGCTGATCATCGAACGCAGCATCGGGTTCATTGCGACCGCTGCAGCCTCGTACGAAGCAGCGATCATGGCCTTCGATACGCCCAAGGCAGTCTCTGCGATCTCTTGCATGCGCTCTTGGTCGTGAACGACAGGTTCGAAGTCAGACTCCCCCATCGTGCCGACACGCCAAGCACTCCACTCCCGCGTGCAGTCGTAGGCGTCCTCGCCGATCACCGCCGCGAGGGCATCTTCCATGATCGCAAGCGATTTTTCGTCATTCTCGCCATCGTAGGCATCCCCTTCCCAGCCTGCAGGTGCGGTAAAACCAGCAGCCTGAGCATGACCGCCCCCGGTTTCGAAGGTGCATGCGAGTTTGCTCACATCGACGTCCGAGTCTTTCGGAGCACGCAGTGAAAACTTCCGCCCACCCTCCAGGTCGTAGTAGATCGCGACGAAGGGGGCCTTGCCGTCAAAGAGCTTGCGCGCGATGTCAGAGGCCATGAAGTGCGGGGCGTTAACCACCGGCACCTCGTAACCGAACAGGGTCATGCGCCGTGCAGCTTCCTCCACCGTTGCGTCCATTTCGATCTCGAACTGGCGCAGGATTGCTTCACCTTCCGAGATCGCACGCGCCGTGTCGGCTTCCAGCGTCAGCATCACCTCGGAATACGACTCGAGGGTCATCGGCTGCGACATGATGTACTTGTTGATCGCCTTCGTGTTCGGCATCTTGTTCCGCCACAGGTCACGATCCTCAACGTACTGCACGAGAAGCGGCGTGCGATCGTCAGGGAAGAGAACATCCCATGCGAGACGCGCACCGGAGCGCTCCATGTCGAAGATGCCGATCGGGTTCACGTAGACATGGTTGTCACGGACACCTTCCGACCAGCTCTCGAGCGCCGAACGGTCGGACTGCATCGTGATCGTGCCTTCAAGCTCGGCTTCGGCCGACTTGTGGTGGTCGAGAACCAGCATCGTCCGGCAGCTGTCGTTCAGCTTGAGCAGGGTGTCGGACTTGTAGCTGAAGTCGACCATGATCACGTGAGCATCGGTCACATCCGGCGGGTTCGGGCGGACATATGAGTCACCGTAGAACTCGACCTCTTGTTCAGCATTTAGAGCGCCCAGCGCCTGCTGCTTCTTGATCCATGTGTTGACGACCCATGCCGCGGTGAAGCCATCCGGGCAGCCGCCATGGTAGATGCAAATGATTTTCGACACGTTGGTTCCCTTGATCGGTCCACAGCTATCTATCCATGAATACCCTACCCCGTCAACATTCTATTCTTCTTTTATTTTGACAACATTCACGATTATTCGGGCATCGGGCTTGCCTTGGAATATGAATAGAGGTATCTAACGCAGACGCTTGTTAGTGTCTCCCTATCGAGCGGTACCGGGCGGCCCACCTAGGCTGCCTGTGGCGCAGGTGAACGGTGCGTTCGTCTTCGCCGAGAGGCCGGGATGGAACATTCGGAAGATTGCACCCTTGAGGAGCTGACCTGATCCTTCCAGCCGGCGACAGGCAACTCCCATGGGACTGAGAAGAGGGTCCCGGTGGTGCCGCCCGGTATTCTTGTCTCAACAGATTTCCAGGATTTTCAGAAATTCACTCTGTCGCCCGTTGACGAATTTGAAGAATAGAGCTATGTTCTCCTTGCGCTTGTGGAAGAGATGCGAAGACATTCAAGACCCCGGGGCGGTACCGGGCGGCTCCACCAAGGGCAGTCTGTTCAAAGCGGCGGAAACGCCGGATGAACTCGACACAGACTGTCGTTGATGGGGCCGAAATAGGATCGATTGGTGTCGTAGTTGATTGGAGAGCGTCGGGTGGGTTCCGTTATTGATCCGCTGCAAATAACTGCAAACTTCAACTTCGCGCCGAAAGGTGCAATGGCAGCCTGACTGCCTGCGCTCGCAGGGGAGCGTCGAAACAGAAGGAAGACCTTGGTCTCCCACCCTGCACTCTTCCCCCATTCACGCTCGGTCAGCCCTCCCCTGATGGGCTTTTGGCTTTGGTTATCGATGAAACCATGCTAGAAATTCCGCACAATGCGCGGATATTTGGACACGTCTTCATCGGAGTTGGCAAACCATGTTAGATATTCCGGACAAAGTACGGAATGAGCGAGAGGACGCGGAACTCGCTGCCATTAGAGCCTTCTTCGAAGATCGTCGAAGGGAACCTTTCGACGATGTCGAGACTGCGCGGAAGTCCACTGACGAGATGATCGCTAGAAAGCGCATGATTCTTGGCATTTGAAGTGAGCAGCACGCAGGAGTCTCGAGACAACCCATGTCAGGATTTGTCTTTGCCATGCCCTTTCAGGGTCTCTTCGGTCAACTGAGATACCGGCGTTGCAGAGGTGCCAGCTTCCGACGCGGCGCGCAGGCGTTCGGCAAGGGTGTTCTTCAGCTCAGCCCATGCGGCAGCTTCGTCCTCATAGGCTTTCGGCAACACCCGCCCGAACACGAAGTCCCGGATGCTGGACATGTTGAGAACCCGCCTGCTCATTGCTCATGTCCCTTCATTGGTCGTCAAGCACTATAGTAGAGGAAAGCCAGTGATGTACAGAATGTACATTCTGTGCGTACCCCTCAACTTTGGGCAGCCGTAGAACGCAACAAGAGAGCGGCATGGCCACTCCCTTGAGCTGATTACTCGACACACCAACATTCTGAAAATGTCACCGCCATAGGCAAGTGCATAGAAAACTATGGGCCAGCGCTATCGGCTTTCGCCTCAGTCGATCCGTCGCTGATTGCACTGCAGATATGAATCCGCCGGTTCACTGTCAATCTTCCGTATTGTCGGGCCATCTCGCTCTCATTTCGAACCGCGTTAACCCTGTCATCCCATGTTTACTGGGATGGAACCCGAATTCGTTATTAATGAAAAGCAGCAGCTTGCTCTGTTCACTCGGCGCCTAAGAGGTCGGCCGCGTACCGTTGAGATCGTGCTCGATCAGGTTCGCATCAAGACCGTTTCAGATGTCTTCGTCGCCAAGGCGCCGGAGTTCTTCATAAAACGCCTGATCAGAACCCGCAGCCTGCTTCTTGTTGAGTGCGTCTCCGGTCGCATTTCCCGGATGACAGATTTGAGATTGAGATGAATAAATACGAGCAGAAAAGCCGTTTGAAGGAATTTTTCAGCGGAGGCTTTCGAGTCTACCGCCGGTCTGCCTTTGTCGCGAACCTAAGCCTCGCGGCCGTGCTCGCCTACACGGTGTCCGGTCACTGGGCTGGCGAGAACCTGGACTACGCAAGGGCCCTGCCCAAAGATCCTGAAATCTCACAGATCGATCCCGGGCCGGCTCCTGACCTCCCCTGGAGGGACGCGCCCGTCATGCCCGTGCCAGATGCCCCCGAAACCGCCACGCCGGTTGCCGACCAGTTGGTCGAGACGGGCTTCAACTACCAGGACTACCAAGGCATCCTCGCCCAATCGATGCGCGTCCCCTATGCTGCCGCGGGCGCCGGCGTTCTCATCAAGAATGTCACCGCCAAAGAATTCGATGTCCCGGATGCTGAAATCGACGAGGAAACCCACCATGCCATCCAGCGAGCGTCGGACATCACCGGCGTGCCCAAGGGCGTGCTCTATGCCTTCGCGTCCAAAGAGAGCAACTTCGTGAAGACAGCTTCGGCCGACACGAGTAGCGCTCAAGGCATGTTCCAGTTCACCGAGACCACCTGGCGCAATGTGATCAAGACGTTCGGTCCCGCGCTGGGCTTTTCCGTCGACGCCAGCCAAATCCACGGCACCGCCCCCAAGACATGGTTCTCTACGCGTTCAGCCGCCAGGCGCATCCTGCGCAAGCGAGACAATGTGGACGCCTCCGCCTTGATGACCGCAGCCCTCATGCTCGATGACCAGGAACGCGTAACCAGTGTTATTGGTCGCCCCCTCGAGCTGGACGAATACTACGTCACCCACTTCCTGGGCTCGGGCAGTGCGGCAACCTTCTTGCGAAACCTGGATCGCAACCCGAATGCCCACGTGAACACAGTAGGCGCCATGGGGCCGGCAATCCGTGCAAACCGCTCGGTCTTCATCAAGAACGGACGATATCGGACTTTTGCAGAGACCATGGACTGGTTCGACGACGTCATGACGAAACGGATCGCCTACTTCACCCTGAAGTACGACACCGAGAACCTGGATCACATGAAGTTCGCGACCTCATATGCCAAGAAGCTCGGCATCCTCGAACGACATGATGGCCAGGTCGCCCAGCGCAGCCACGAGTTCGAAACCGAAGTGGCGGCACAGAACGAGCCCAGATACTTCGCGAGCAACTTCTGAGCAACGCCGGTTCTGAATAGACCACTCCGACTCGAAACAGGCGCAATACTGATATATCGTATCGATGCGGTGAAGCGTGAAGCACGCAGGCGGGCTGGCGCTTAGAATGCGTCAATGACCCCGGACTAAAGTCCGAGGCTTAGAGGGGCGGCCAGTCTGCCCATCAGTCTATGGACGTGCCGCGCCACCTACGGTCGCCCTGACACCGTAGGTGGCGCGGCACGAGTAGGCACCCTCAACCGCGAGCAGCCTTGCCTGGTAATCCAGAGCCCACTATCGTCCTACACAGAAATTTTTTCGTGTAGGAAATGTCCAGGCCTCTCCCCCTTCCCGTCCACGCAATCTACCAAGAGCTGCAGAAACATTACGTTGCGCGTCGCACGCCGCTCGATCGCGCCAGGGGACCTTATCCCTTCTTATCCTGAAGAGGTATAGCCCTATACCATGCTCGGATATCTGCGGCAGGGCGCCAACGCTCGCCCTGTCCGAAACATGCAGCAATCTTCGGACAAGAGGCGATTTTTCAGGTTCCTCCCGGCGCGCCCTTTGCTACCGCCCAGTTCCATCGTGGTACACGGCGCGCTGGGCGGTAGCGCTCCCCGGTATCGATCTCCCGCAGGATCGCTGCCCGGCCCTTGCGGCCAACCCGCGCCCAACGACGCGATCCTTTTGCCGAGTTGGGGTACCTCTTCGTCGCCATGTCACCACCTCCGTCCAATCTGTCTCATCCCCCGAAAGAGAAAGTCCGCGACCTGCATAGCAACCCGCGGACTTCAAATTTCAGAGTTTTCTTGGCATCAGAGAGCTTCGAGCGAATGTCCCAGCTCTTTGAGCGCAGCGATGCCCTGCTCCAGGTCGCCGGCCCGCTGAGGCAGATTCCCCTTAGCCTTTTCGAATACCGCGATGTGAGACTCGATGTCCGCCAGCGCAGTCTTCTTGGCCAATTCGTCTCCCGCGAGCGCCTTAGATGCATTGCCGGCAAACATTCCGAAGTTGTGGGTCAGGTCGGCCATCTCACCGATCGTGTTCACGCCACCAGATTGCATCGACCGGCGCAGGCTCCATGCTTCGGAGCGGATGAACATGAACCAGCGACCGCTGAACTCAAGGACTTTCACCAGGGCGACGGCGACCTGCGTGTGTTCAGCCATGATCACCCCCTCACTTACATTCGTTGGCGAAGGAACGAGAAGCGGTCATGCCGTAGAGGCTGTACTCGTCAACCACGTAGCTCCCATCGGCTTTCGTCCACTTTACCTCGAGTGCGCGGCCGGCCTTCATCTGCTCGATCGCCTTCTTCTCAAGCTCCGTTGTTTTCAGAAAGCCCGTGCCCTTGTAGACGAGCAGCTGGAACGGCAGCTCTTCGTCGATCTTGACCGTTCCCTCGATGTTCGCACTCTCCGGGAAGCCCGATACGACCGCGATCTCGTCTTTGACATTGTCCGCGACCCGGTTCGTTACGGTCACGTACCGCTCACCACTCGGCCGCTGCCCCTCGGGAAAACTGATCGCAAAGCAGACATCGTCCGCCTTGTGTCCTTCCCAGGCCTTGTTGATCACCGCGTCAGCGGCAAATGCAGGGGCCCCGACCGTCAGCGCGAGTGCGGTCATACTCGTGAAAATCGTCTTCTTCATCTGTGTATGTCTCCAAATGCTGTCTGCATGATGGCACACCCCGGTTTAGGATAGATAAAACCGCCGGAAATTTGTTGCTTGCGTTTTCAGAGAGATTTGAAGGATAAATCCTGAAAAGACAGAGAGACCCATGGCCGTAAAGAATTCAGACCGCGTCGCGCACACCGAAGTTGCCGTGAAATCCATCCGGTACGGGAAGACCGCAGCAAAGGACGCGCGCCCGCCGGTCTTCTATGCGTTTATCGAAGGCCAGAAGGCCGACGAGGAAATCAACTTCATCGCCTACAACACCACAGCGCTCTCACTCGTTGAGATCGTGCGTGATCTTGCCGGCGAGCTTCAGCAGATGACCCACCCGGGCGCACTGCGAGATGGCAGCTACTTCAAGGCCGACATCGAAGGCGACGGCATCTCTGTGGACTTCAAGGACTGCGTCCGCAAAGAACACAAAGGGCAGGTGATCTTCAACTTCAAGGGCTTTGCCCCCTCCCATGCCGCAGACCTCGATCTCGAAGCGGCCAAGAAGTCCTACGTGGACGCTCTGAAAGCAGCCTTCCAAGGCGCTGCGCCGACTGACGACATTGACCTCGATGGCGAAGAGCACGTCGCCGGTGAAGAGCCGGACCAGTCAGATACCTATAAGCTTCTCGATGCGATGCGCTCGGGAAAACTGCAGGATGAGGCCGCTAAAGCTGAAGTCGAAGGTGAGGCCCCGAAAGCCGTGGACGATGCTGACGCCGAGGTGCCAGAAGCGCCTCAGGCCTCAGAAGAAACCCAAGATGCGCCTGCAGAGGACGAAGAGGTTGCCCAGGAAGCCGATCCGGAGAGCAAGCCAGCCGACGAACCGACTGCCGAAGATGCCAAGCCGGCCGAGGAAGCTGCACCGGCTGCGGACGATCAGGCGTTCGGCAGCGAAGAAGATTCAGACGAAGACTACCGCTCTGAAAACGTCGGCCTCGAAGATCAAGACAAGCCGTCCGCGGACGAAGATCCCGAGCCCGCGCCCAAGAAAGCCGGAAGCCGCTTCTCGCGTCGTCGCCCAGCGCCAAGTGTCGGAAGCAAGGCGAAAGCCGATGAGAAGCCAAGCGAAGAGCCCGAGGCCAAACCTGAGCCTGAGTCCAAGCCAGCTGACAAAGAGCCTGCGCCGGAGACGAACGAGCAGAAGACAGAAGAGGCACCAAAGCCAAGCGCTGCCGCTCCCAAGCCTGGTGTTCGCCGAGCCGCTCCGCGTCTGTCGCTGGGTGCCCGCCGACCGGCCTCCTCCGCCAGCTCAGGACCTCGTCCGTAAGAGGTCATTAGGACTTATAACACGGGAGACCGCTCCCAGTCCTGCTGGCAGCGGTCTCTGATTTTTCGCCCTAGAGGTATGCATCCTATCTCCTTTCGCGGATGAAAACACTGCGCGGCCCCCCGCTTTCGCAGTACTTCTCCGAGTCAAGATACAATCATCTCGCTCCAAAGTGCGCTGACGGGCAACGCGAAGTTCCGGTCGCCGAAGGTCAGCTTCTCCCGCCCAAGGTAGAAGACGATCCCCGTACAGGTCCGATCCCGGCCTGGTCCGTCTGACGCGAACCATCTCAGGTGCTTGAAGTCTGTCTTGTCGACCGACGAAGCCGCCTTGATTTCAACGCACACAAGCCGATTTCCTCCGTCGGCTAGGATGTCTATCTCACGCTGATCAGAACTGCGCCAATGGTAGAGGCGGCAGTCGTTGTCCTGCATGGGCAAGCTGCGCTGAAGCTCGCCGAAAACATAGCTCTCGAGCAGTGGCCCGAGAGCTTGGGGCATGTTCTCGATATCGAAGGTCTCAGCGTTGATGCGGCGCAACGCGCAAGCGACGCCTATGTCCACAAAGTGATATTTCGGCTGTTTGATTTCTCGGCGGCTCTCGCCTGAGGTCCAAGCGCCGAGCTTTGTTATCAGCGACAGTCGCATGAGGATATCCAGATACTGATCGAGGGTTGGTCTCTGGAGTCCGACCAGCTTCGAGAGCTCAGTCGCATTGCTTTCCTGGCCGGTCCTCGAAGCCATCTGGTCAATCAGGATACGCAAAGAGTTCGGCTTGCGCACCGGCAGAACGTCGGCCACGTCCCGATCGACCACGGCATCAATGTAGTCACGGTACTGACGCTTACGAGGCCTTACCGGAAGCTTTCTCACCTCGGGGTAGCCGCCTGCCAGAAGAAGATCGATGTAGTCGCTGCGTGTCGCCGGCTCCAGCGCTCCGATCTGCGAGAGGGATGGCTCCTTTTGCATTGCCCAATCGAGAAGACGATTGACCTGCGTGCCCTTGATTTCTGCGGCCGAGAGAGGCCATAGTTTGAGAGTTCGCATCCTTCCAGCAAGCGAGTCCGAGACCTCCGCGGTTGTGAAAACGTTCGACGAGCCGGTCAGTAAGAACTGCCCTTTTTGACGCTTAACGTCGACGATCTTCTTGATTGCCAACGCTAGCTTCTTTGACCTCTGTGCTTCGTCAATGATCAGTGGTCCGCCTTCCAGGCCACCGACAAGGCTCTCCAATTGTCCCTCAGGGTCAGCCTCAATGGCCTCCAAGATCGCAGCGTCGTCGAGCGTGATGAACCGTCCTACGTGGAAGAGATCGCGCACAAGAGTCGTCTTTCCGGCTTGACGAGGTCCAACCAAGTTCACCACGCGTGCGGATGCGAGCGCTTCCTCGAGCTCATCCACAAGATGCCTGGCCAGATATTCGTCGTCGTCAACCATGCACCTCACCCTTCTGCTGCTTCACCAAAGAGGCTAGCCGAGAGCTGGCGGATTGTCTATTTGTGGGTTGATCATTTGTATAGTAGGCTTCGCAGAGTTTGTTCACTTCGTGCCCCCGACTGGGCATCTACAAGAGGCACGGGGCATCTCCCGTCGGATTGGCGCACACTACATCGGAAAGTCGGAGAGAGATGACGCAGACACAACGCTACAAATACCCGCTGCAACTGCCGCAGTCGCTCAAAGAGACCGCCGCGCGGCTAGCCAAAGAGGACGGCGTTTCGCTAAACCAGTGGATCGTTACGGCCGTCGCACAGAAGATCGGAGCGGTCCAGACGGCGGACGACTTCCTCAAAGCTAGCGCCGCCGGTGCGAAGCGGGGCGAGCTGACGGGAAGTCTCGATAAGGCGCCCGACGTGCCGCCGGAGCCGGATGATACGGTATAGGGCCTGCGCGAAATAAGGCCTGTGCGAACGTGCGTACCAGTCTGTTCGGCGCGCCCTTCGCGGATCTCTTCCCCGAGGCCTCCCACGTCGAAATGACGACGCCCTGCCTCCCTACGTCGTCAGTCTTTCTCGGGAGGCTTTGGATTCAGACGTGCGAGCTCGTTCGTTGCTGTCTGCAAGAGCACCGGCCGAAAATCACAGACTTCAACGCATGTGTTGAAATATCGCGGGTCTCGTACCGATCCGTGTGCAGTCTCCATCATGACAAAGCGATCATGCGTGTGCGCGTGTATGTTGCCAAAGCAGTGCCTGGGCAACGATCCCGGATGGATCGGCCGGTGGGAAAGAATGCAGCCAGCAACCTCCTTCTCGGCCAGGATGTCATCGAAGTACGGAAGGTAGTCGCGCAGCTTGAAGCGGTCGTGATTGCCCTTGATCAGCGTAAGCCTGCCGTTCAACCCCTCGAGCAACTGCAGGCTTTTCTTCGAGATGCATACGTCCCCCATGACGTAGACTTTGTCGTCCGGCGCGATCGTCTCCTGCCAGCGCTGCATCAGATACGCATCACCGTCTTCTGGATTGTCAGCGTACGGGCGCAGCCGCTCGCCGTTGTCGCGCGTGAACTTGTAGATGCCCCAATGCCCAAAATGCGCGCAACCAATCAACCAAGTCTTCATAAGCTCTCCTCGGCCAATTCATACGGCCGTCTTGCGACATTCTATTCTTTGTACACATACGGTTCAAGATTTTAAGGAATTTCTCTCCATGCTCAGCAATGTCTCTTGCCTCGTTGCGGACGGCGTCCGTGTTCACCTCGCCCAGCGCGCCCTGGCGCCACAGCAGGTCTTCGCTGTGCTCAAGCAACTCGATGAGCCCATTCTTGAAGTTGCTGGAACGGAAGCGGACGGAACGAACGTTGTCTTCTCGAAAGAGACTGGGTGGCAGCGCGCCATTCAAGACGCCAAGCAAGCACGCGATAACGGCGAGTGCAGTTTTCAGGATCGGCGGGTTCTCTGCCGCGACAATGAGTTCGCAGGCTTCCTCGGATACGGAACCGTCCATTCTTCTCATCGGACGCCAGACACGGACTCTGAAATGCTCACCTGCGTGTTCCCCACCCTTCAGGGGGCCGAGCTGGAAGTGACGATCCCTGCGGCGAGTGCCGTTCTGCTTGCGGACACAATCCAAGCCGATATCCATAGTGCTGGCGGCGCAAGCCAGACGATCGATGTGACAGACATCATTCTCGATCTCGAAGATGAAGACATACGTGAGCTGCGTGATGGCTCCCCGCTGCCGCTCCCCGAACCCCTGCGAGAAGGCTTGCGGGCTGAAGGCGTCGACCCCGACAATGACGCTCTCCGTGTCGACCTCGTTGAGGCCATATGCGACTACTTCGGCGGTCATCCCGAGGCCCTGCCCTCCGGCGGATCAAAGGTCCCAGAGAGCATTTTTACCGAGGCCCTCGAAAACACCACCCAATGCCGCCTTCTGCGGGACCTCGAAATGCGCCGGGACCTGCGCGCTGGGCACTCTGGGCACGGAATGGGGGCCTGATCGTCAGCGCCCCTGGCCGGCGCCTGGCACCACTCCTTGCTGCATGAGCTCCTCCCCATTTGCAATGCGAATGGCGCCGACCAGGTCCTCGAGGCTTGCAAAACCTTCGTACTTCACGTCGTTGATAACGAAGACCGGCAGGTTTTCAGCCTCGAGTGCGCTTAGGATCTCGGAATTCAGAGTCAGGGATGCCGTCCACTCTTCGTAGTGCTCCATACGCGCCTGCAGAACGTCAACCTGCCCCGCTTGCGCGGCAATCTCACCCATGAAGGTAACAGAATTCAGAGTCTTTCCTTGGTCGAAAGCCATCATCGATCCAAAGTGAAAGAGCTCGAACAGCTTCGGATCGATGCTGAAGAGCACAACCTCCCCGATGGCGTCCACATATGCCTCTTCAGACGTGCCCACGCCATGGAAAGTCACGTTGACGTCCTCCCCCTGAGAAAGCAGGGTAAACAGAGCCCGGGAGGCGTCCGCGCAGCTCTCGCAGTCCGAGCTGTAGAAGTACTCGATCGACACCGGCGCTTGCAGATTGCCGACCCGCGGAAAGATCGGAAAACCCGGCTCGGGATTGTGCCCCACCGGCGCCTCCATGGACTCTGATTTTCCAAAGAAGTCCTCCGGTAGCTCCGTTCCGCCGAGACCCGCGGTCTCAGCAGACGCCTGCAGCCCCAGAGCAGCTGAGACCCCAACACTCCAGACGACCGTTCTAAAAACGGCCGCGACCTTCCCTCTGGTCATCATTCTTTATTCCTCGTGCATACATGTAGTTCAAACGATACTGAAGATATGTGAATGCGTGGTTTTCTCCTGATTTTTTATGCGGCCATCTCGGCACTCTTCGCGGACACCGCCCAAGCCGCGGACCAGCAATGCATTGATGTATTTCAGGGCCGCTCATCCTACCCGCGGGTCAATGTTCAGATGGTGCCACTGTCGACCACAGTCCAGTACGACCGCACCCTCGATCGCCAGCAGCTCACGCAGAAATCCCAGGGGCAGATTGCGCTACATTCGCACTCCGTCATCAACGGGTTGACCGTCGGCAACCTGCGCTCGGGCATCAAAGGCAACTTCAGCGTGGCAACGCTCACCGACGGCAGCACATGTGTGTGGCCATCGCTTGTTGAGTTTCAGCTCGGGTACTCTTCGATGGTCGTCTACGTCGCACGAGAGTTCGCGCCCGGCTCATGCCAATACGATGTCACCCTCCGGCACGAGCGAGAACACGTGAAAATCAACGATCAGACACTCCGCAGTCATGTGCCCGCAGTCAAGAATGACTTGGTCGCTGCGATCGCCCGGGACTTCCCCAAGCGCTACCGCTCTTCGGGCGACATCTCCAGGCTCGCGATCAGCACGATGAAGTCGACCTTCGAGCGGAGCGTCGCCAACCTTGTTGTCGACAGGAACAGTCTCCACGGCGAGCTCGACTCCCCTGGGTCCTACCGATACTGGCAGTCCCTGTGCGATCGTTGGTGACCTGCGCTGGAAGCACGATTTATTCCTTGCGGAGCGTTGTCTCTATCCTTATTTTGCGCAGCTGAGTGATAGCGCAGAATCTCAAAGGATAGGAGCCTTACATGCCCGAAGAAACTCAAGTCGTCTCAGCAGCCGAAGCGTTCGAACGCGAAGGCCTGTTTCACACAGCCCAGGTCGCAACCATCGGCCGATCGGGAACCGTTGCACGCGTGATCGATGACGCCGGCGTTGGGTCCGTTGAGATCGTCACCGACTATGAGTATGACGACTACGACGAGGAGGAATATCCCGTTACCTCAACCGTCGAAGTGTCTCCTGGCGACGTGGTGTTCGATCTCGACAATGGCCTCGGGCTCGTTCTCAAAGCTGCTGAGATCGACGGCAGCGATTTCCGCTTCGATGGTGAGATCGTCGAAGGCGCCTCGGCAAGCGAACTGTCGGCCCCGCGCACAATCGCCGTCAATGAATTCGGCGACATCGTCGAGTACAAAGCGGAGACTGGCGAGCTGACCGCAGTGCCCTTCGAGCGGAACCATGGCCTCGCATTCGTGACAGCAGACGGCACCGTCGCTTCGAAACTCACCACTCAAAGCCTCGGTGGAAGCTTCCAAGCGGCTGTGAAGAAAGCGGACGACGTCGAGTTCGACATGATCGGCTTCTTCGCCGCGGTCAACGAAGGGCTGCACAATCGCATGGAAGAGCGCGGCGACGTCGAGATGTCGATGAAAGAAGCCGCTTACATGCTCAACAACGCGATCGAAGTCGCAAAAGCAGAGCGTGTGAGCGGTGAACAGGTCAGCGTCGAAGCCGGCGATATGCGCCTGACGGCGGAGAGCTGGGACACTGCGCTCCAAAGCCTGGGAGAAGGCTTCCAGTTGCCGCACTTCACCAGCAAGCATGAACTCCGGTCTCTCGAAAGCATGGTACGAGGCCTTGCAGCCCGCGACGAAAGCATGGTGAAGACCGCACGGCAGATCTACGCGCCGATCACAGACACGCCAATGGAAGACATCCGTGTCTACCAAACCGGGCGCCAGAGCGAAGAGTTTGCCGATGATCCCACCGCGACGGTCGCCGCCCACTTCGAAGCCTACCTCGAGCGCGGTGAGCGCGTGGAAATCCCGGAAGCGACCCTTCGCGCGGTCGGCCGGGTCTACGCACCCGAGCGCCTCGAACTGGTCGACATCGAAGAGATGCGTGTTCTTTTCGTCCGAGATCACCGTGCCGACTCGCTCTACTTCATGCCGAAAACCCCGGTGCTCGAAGCGAAGCCGAACTATGGCGAGGCTGCTGCCCCCTCGATGTAATCATCGCGGATGTCTAGGTAGTGTCAGGGTCGCCTTCGGGCGGCCCTTTTCGTTGGCGACAGAGGCCGGGGCGCGGGTGCTCATCTGGCTTTGGGGCTGTCTGGGGGCTTGCCTCTCCCTGGGGTTTGTATACGTGCGACTTCTAGAAATCAGAGTTCTTGAATTCAGAGTTTGGGTTCCGCCGGCCCTGACCGATGCGGAGACAGAGGTCGTATGCTATCTGAAAACGAAAGAGGCCGCCCGAAGGCGACCTCTTGAGGTGCGCTGGGCATCACGCTCAGCCTGGCTTGGGGCCGCCGTGGCCAAACACTCTGTTCATGAAGTTCCGGACGATCTCTGCGATCATTTCGCGAAGCTGCTCAAGCCGAGACTGCATATCTTTTTCGTTCTCTTTTTCCGCGTCACTTGTGATCCGAGAAGACTTACCTGCAGCCGCGAGCCCGCCATTATCTCCGAGTTGGGCATCGATCGCATCACGGATCGTCTCCTGCTCGTCCGCAGTGGCGCCAGCCATCACGTTTTTGAACCGCCTCGTGTTGAAGTTCGTGACGAGTTCACTCTGGTTTTCAGCGAGCTCAGACATCTTCGTGCAAGACTTATCGTAGGCGCTCATGCTGATATCGGGGTTCTCTCTCTGAACCTGCATCAGCGCTGAAGCAACACGGTCTTCTTTCGTGTCGTAGAGCGCCCTGAATTCCTCAGAACTCGCAAGTGCCTGCGCCCGAGCCGTGAACCCGGAATATGTCGCCTGGTGCTCGGCCACATGCTGCCGAAGCTCTGCATCGTTTTTGATAGCCTTGTTCATATTGTTAGTGAACGCCTGAACATTCTTGGCACTCTGGCTAGCCTGGTGATTGACCCAAAGACGGCCGGCACCCTTCACTCCGGCCACCACGCCTCCTACACCCATTTTGGCAACTTGCGCTGTTCCAACCAGAGCGCCGCCAATCACGCCGAGGTTTTGGCCACCACCAGTGGCGCTGCGGGGCTCTGATGAGTCCCCAGGTCGAGGAATCGCAGCTTGTGAGCCCATGTTGAAGTCGTCGTCTTCGTCCGGTTCCTTTTTGGCCACTCCGGCCGAAGGGCTCGAAGATCTAGATACGCCATTCTCTTCCGACTTCGGTCGCTTTGCCTCTTCGATGTCCTTCTCGAAATCTCTCAGAGCGTCCTTATCAATCTTATCCATGCGACTCGTCTCCTATCTGATGAGCTTTGCTGGAAAGTTCGCTTCGATGCGCATGACACAACTGATCCTATCGTTCGCGATCAAATCGCAGTGCTTCGAACTCGGCCCGAATCTGGTCTTGTGTCGCCCCATCAGCGTTCCGGATCACGCTACCCGCTCCGACGATCGCGCTAATCGCGCTACCGCGATCTCCATCGAGCACTTGCCATGTGGCGCACAAGGCAGTGCTCGCAATCGCAAAGGCTATTGATGCCCTGGTTGCCGCTACACCAAGTGCTCCAACATGGCCGACAACATCACGGCAACGTCGCGCTACGATATAACCAAGCAGCAGAAAGAGGACCGACGCAACTAGCGATACGATCTGATCGTTCGAACTGGGCAAATCTTCAACCAGCACATCATCAAGAGTGTCGAATATCGGCTGTAGCGCGCCGACGAAAACCGGGCCTGTAACAATGAAGGACAACGCAAATATCGTTAAAATCCCTGTTCTGTCTGCGAATTTCTTCGGGTAGGAAGCTAGCACTCCCATTGCGAGTGGCAGACAAAAGATGATGATCCCCAACCGCATCAGCGACTTGGTTACAACATCGAACAAGACTTGCCGAATGCGTCTAGGGGCCCGTGTAGTCTGCATCGTCCTGTCTCCGGTTTTCTGTTCACTCCACATATAGCTCACGAAGAACAAAGTAGCGTGAAATCTATTCTACAAATATGTTGACACTCAAGTGTGGTTTCCTATATATTAAACATAAGGAGATCAACTGATGGCAAGACCGCGGATACACCCTGACGGTGTCGAGATCAAAGTCCTTCCGGTGCAGCTGCCGGAGACCTTGTACGATGAATTGGGAGCCTACTGTACCGAGATGAAGGTATCGAAAGCACATGTTGTCCGCGAAGCGCTAAAGCGTATGCTGGCACACGAGACCGCAGCGCGGCCAAGGAATGAATGGAACGGAACATGATGGAATTTGCCGCAGGCTACAACAAGGCGAAAGCTGATCAGCGCGCCCTGAGCATTGAAAAATGGAAGCGTCATTGCGCTGGTCTCGAGGAACAGATTGCCCAATGTAGCCACGACAAGCAAGTGTGGTCGCTTCACTACGCGGGGCTGGAGGCTGAGAGGAACTATCTACTCGACCTCCTAGATCAAGTTCACGGAGGTGCGGAAAATAATCCTGCTCGGGCAGAGTCTAGGCATGACATTCGAATACCGCATGGACCTCGGAAGGGGCAGCGCGTGCAAAAGCGGGATATCGTTTATTTCAAACGAATACAAGACGCAGCTGCAAGAAAAGGTGGCGCCTTCCGAGGCTGGTTTGACATGATATGCAACGCCAAGATATTCGACTAAAGAGGGGCCATTAGGCCCCTCTTTTCTATTCAGTCTTTGGACTGCGGAGACGCTTTTCTATTGTTCCCGCCGCCAGCCTCAGGATCTTTGTCCTTCGGGTCATTTTCCTTCTCAGGACGACTTCCCTTTGTCAGGCCTCCAAGCTCGCGCATCCTGCTCTCTGCCGAATTGACGAAGAGAGCCGTTGTACGCTTCGCTTCCTCGGCTTCGCCCAGGTTTTCGCCGCCCTGGCCGAACCAACGGGTCACACGATCGGGCACTTCTGTAATCAAGCCGAACGCGCGCGTAGCGATCTGATAGTGCATGTATGTCATGATGCATGCCATGACGAGGACGCCCACAATGCTGAGACCGTCCGACATAGTCGACCTCGCCGCAATTTCAAACGTCGCATTCACGAGCCACATTCCTGCCGAGAATACGCTGAAGCTGAAAATGAGCCCGAGAATGGCAAGCGTCGGTCGCAAGAACAGGTTGAAGACAATCATGTAACCCGGGCGCTGCATGTTGTCGACAAACTCCGCACCGTCCATGCGCACGTGCATAAGAGCCCAGATCGGAGCCGCCACCATCGCTTCAGCAATCAGAATGACCATGCCGAGAGTGAAGAATGTGAAGAAGACGTATGGGATCATCGGAAGGATGAATGCATGGACGATCCCTAGCACGAAGATAATTGTGCCCAAGAACTTCAGGATGCCGACTACGCTATTCAAAATACCTTCTATTGCACCTCCGGTTGCCTTCTCGATCCCGTACCCAATAGGGCCTCCCTTTATCACGGCACCGAGAAGGAACCCGAGCATGCTCATGATCCAAAGCATTGTTGCAATGTTGACGAGTGTAAGGCCAAAGTTGACCATCTCGACGAGAGCAAAGTAGGGATCCGGCTCAAGCATCAGAATGAGGTCAAGCAAACCGGATGCCACGAAGTTCTGAAGTTCAGTCAGCTTTTGCTTGATGAAGCCGATCGTGTTCTTCTCAATCCAGCCGCCGACACTATCCTCCGGCAAGAATCCTGAAAGTTCGGCATCACTCTCAATATTTTTCGCAGTGAACTCCTTCGCAATGGCCTCTTCGCTTTCAATGATCGCATCATAGTTCAGGGATCGAACTTGCGCGAAGCGCGCGATCAATCCCTCCCCCTGAGCATTCCGGCCGAAGACATCAAGAAGATCGTCACGCATCACCATGCCGTTCGTGTTCCAATTCGTGAAACCTCCACCGAATGATGCCTCAATCTGGTCGATATTGTAATTATTCTGCTGCGTCTTTGCGAGAACCATATAAAATGCGCCCGCAGCAGCCCAACCTTTCTCTTGGGCCATGTCGATATACGGATTCATATCGGTTGTGTCGATGAGATCGTAGACGTTGTCACCGACGGATGCGCGCTGCGTATTGATGATGTCGAGCCATGCCTGATATGCCGCTGCGAGAGTTTCCACAAGCGGACCGTCAGCGTCGACGAGGATTGACTCGATGTCCTGCGGCGTCATCCCATTCATTGCATCCGGCATATAGACTACAGAATTGAAGATCATGTCGGCGATTAGTTGAGTGTGCGGCAACACGGTAGCGTCGACCTGCGCACCGATCTGCTCGGCCGAGTTCATAACAAGGTTGTATGCGACCTGGTGCTGCAGCAAGTCCGCAGATACCGCAGACCAGTTCGGCTCCGAATACTGCAGCGGATTCCAGTCTGCGACGAGCTCAAGGGATTGATAGCTCGACGGGTCGAGAGCCAGTGTTTCTTGGAGCTTCTCGATCGAAAACGGGTTGATCTTGACTGTGCCACATACGCCGAAGTTCCACGTGACCGCTGCCGTTCCGCCTTCTTCAATGAGCAGTTTGGTTCCTTCGTCCGCAGGTGGGTACGTGAAGCGACTGAACAGCGTTCCGTTCTCCTTGCCGATCCCGACGCGGTGCTGGGGCTGCTGGGAGAAGATATCGAAGAAAGTGATCGTGTTTGAGCTACCCTGGGTGTTCGTGTCCGCACTAATACCGGCCGCCAGGTCGGGTGACATTTGCTTGAAGCGGGTCAAGATCGCTTCTGCATCAGCACCTGACGCAGTCGAGATGTCGGCCGGCACCGACTGACCGCGGTTCTCTAGAGACGCCGCGGCTCGTTCGAGACCGTATTGAAGGCCACGCATACAGACCTGCCGCTCGATGAGTCCGAAAATCAGCTGTCGGCCGTTTTCGCTATCAGCAAATGCCTTCACGCTAGCAGACATATCTTTCCGAGGGAGCGGATTGCCGAACTTGTCTGTGTACTCTTCATCAGTGCCAGTGTTGAGCAGATTTGTCATGTAGGCTTGGTCGCGGAACGTATCCGTATAAGCGTTCCACACGAGGTCAGCGAAGGCGCTCCCCCACAGCGCAACGTGGAGTACCAGGATCTGCACGGCAGAGAAGCCGCCAGCGATCGGAGCGAGGAAGCCGACACCTGCAGTGACACGGATCGGCGCCCAGATCTGGTGCCACTTCTGGCCGAGCATCTTGCCTTCGTGCGCTGTCGACACCATCCCCGACATCGTATGCCATCCGAGCATCGCGCCGCCGACTGACAGCAGCGTGACGTTGAACACGCGCATGGCGTTGCTCAGCGGGCCCGCCCAGGGTGACTGCATGGCGCCTGGTTCAACCGGACCGACGGGCGCCAGGACTTGGAGCAATTCGTAATAGAGCGTGCCAGGCTGGCTTGCGGACTCAGTCAAGAAGTCCAGGCCGGAAAACCCATCAGCAGCATATGCGGCGCCGGGAACGAGGAACATGGCAGCACCCGCGGCGATCGCGAGCATGATGCCCGCCGTTGCTCTACCAAATGGCAGCCAGTCACCAGACCGAACGAAGTCTCTGAAAGAATTCAGCGAGCGGTGCCGAAGCTGATAGTTCCAGAACAGTTGCCGGAGCATCATTGGCACCGCGAACAAGTGACACACGAAGCCAGCAAGCCCCGCAGCGCCGCCTTCATTGCTCGCGTAGTAGAAACCCCACACAGTCAGAGCAGTAACAATCAGCATCCACACGATAGACATCTGTGTCGACCGGCGATGAATTTCAGAGACTTCGTTTTCAGAGAGTTGATAGCGCTCCATAGCTGCGCCGAAGCGTACCCGCGGATCAGAACTGTCGCACGCGAGCGGCTCAGATTTCTCGCGAGAGAATGCGTGCTTGATCAGGCCAACAGTGTACTTACCTGAGCGGCCAGCCCCGGAGAGACCCTTCGACGCGCCGGCGGCGATCGAACTAAACCCTGTGAGATACCATACTTTCGACTGCTCCCACTCGCGGGCTCCGAGCAATCCATCAGTGACGAAATCCTTGGCTTCGCTCTTCACGCGATCCTTGATCTGTTCTCTAGACATCCGCCTCAATCCTTTAGCCGTTCTCCCAAACTGGTCGCCGGCTGTTAAATTTGTTTTTCGGATGTCAAGTGCGCGCGAAGGTGCAGATGTCTAGAGTTGTTGAAAAAGGAAAACCCCGACTACAAGAGCCGGGGTTCTGCCGCCTGTGCGGCGGGTAACAGCAAACATTCCATGTCCACGCTTGAAAGCATCTTCTAAGCCGCCTGTGCGGCGGGTAACGCAATGGGGGCACGGGACAAAGTATTTGCGCTCTTCTAAGCCGCCTGTGCGGCGGATAACAGTAGCGATATCCAGCTAAACAGCTGCATTTTATCTACAATATCACATCATCACCTGCAACCCCTTTTTTCTACCTTTTGTCAGAGCCCTTATTTTTATGCCGCGTTCAAGTCGGCTCAAAAAAGGGTCAGCCGGATCAGACGTCGATCTGACGTATCCCTGTCACGTGCTCGAGCCCGATCTCGACGATGCGCTGGACTGAGAGATCGACGTCTTGAGCGAACTCCCCGACACGAGCGACCTTGCTGTAGTCATACCAGCCGCCGACACCGCGTCGACCACGTCGGCAAAGGGGGAGCTTGTCGCTTGTCCTCGGCTTTGACTTTCCCTTTCGGCGACGAACAAGACGATAATGCCCGAGATCGAGGATGGGTTCCCGGCCGTGCCGGTGCAATACTGCGTTGATCGCTCGAGCGACGACTTCTTGTTTCGAGATGTTGTCTCGTTCTTCGAGGCGCTCTACGGCTTCTGCGAGTTCAGGCGCGACGTATGCGATGATTTGCTTTTTCCCGAGCCGGCTTGGCGGCGTCCCTGTCTTCAACTTCATAGAGATTGGTCCCTGTTCGGCACTATGTGACAACACTGTTCATGTTTTGTCAACCCATCTATCCATCATGTTTCGCTCGGACGTAGAATAGTTGACATGTTTCCGGCGCGCCGATACTAATATGGGTAAGCCAAAAGGATAGCTTTCCAGAGATGAGTACTGAACAGACGCAAGCAACCGAAGCGTACGACAGCGGATCAATCAAAGTCCTCAAGGGCCTAGAAGCGGTTCGCAAACGCCCCGGCATGTACATCGGGGACACCGATGACGGCTCGGGCCTGCACCACATGATCCAGGAAGTCGTCGACAACTCGATCGACGAGGCGCTTGCTGGGCATTGTGACGCCGTCACTGTCACCATGAACAAAGACGGCTCGGTCACGGTCGGCGACAACGGCCGCGGCATTCCTGTGGACATGCACAAGAGTGAAGGCAAGCCAACCGTCGAGGTCATCATGACTGAGCTGCACGCCGGCGGTAAGTTCGACCAGAATTCCTACAAGGTTTCTGGTGGTCTGCACGGCGTGGGCGTATCCGTTGTGAACGCACTCTCTGAAAGGGTCGAGGTTACGGTTTTCCGTGATGGCAAACAGCACTTCCTGACGTTCAAGGATGGTGTTCTCGACCAGCCGCTTGAAGTTGTCGGCGAGGCGCCGCGGAAGACCGGCACGATCGTCACATTCTGGCCGTCCCCCGACGTCTTCTCGAGCGTTGTCTTTGACGGCAACATCGTCCTCAAACGTCTTCGTGAGCTTGCATTCCTGAACTCGGGCGTGCGCATCAAGTTCACCGACAAAACATCCGCTGGCGTTGGCGAGCACGATCTCTACTACGACGGCGGCGTTGCTGAGTTCGTGCAGTACATCGACCGCGCACGCACATCGATCATGCAAAAGCCGATCGTCGCGCGCGGTGAACGTACTGTGGCCGCCGGAGGCCGTGACGTGACGATTACGGTGGAAGCCGCTATCCAGTGGAACGAGAGCTACTCTGAAAACGTGTTGGCCTACACCAACAACATCCCGCAGCGTGACGGCGGCACCCACCTGCAGGGGCTGCGGACGGCTCTGACGCGGTGCGTCGGCAAGTACGCCGAAGACAACATGAAGGGGAAGAAGAAGATCGCCCTCTCGGCGGAAGATATCCGCGAAGGTATGACCTGCGTTCTTTCGGTGAAGGTACCAGATCCGAAGTTCTCCTCGCAGACAAAGGACAAGCTGGTCTCGTCCGAGGTCACCGGACCCGTCCAAGCGGTTCTGAACGACGTCCTTTCTTCGTGGCTCGATGAGCACCCGGATGAAGCCAGGGCCGTCATCGGCAAGGCTGCTGAAGCCGCTGCGGCTCGCGCGGCAGCCCGGAAGGCTCGCGAGATGTCGCGCAAGAAGTCAGGTCTGGAAATTGCAAACTTGCTTGGCAAGCTGAAGCCCTGCCAGACGAAGGACCCGCGTGAAGCCGAGCTCTTCATCGTTGAAGGTGACTCCGCAGGGGGCTCTGCCCAGACGGGGCGCTCTCGGCGCAATCAGGCGATCTTGCCGCTGAAAGGCAAGGTGCTCAACACCGAGCGGGCGCGCCTCGACAAAATCTTGAAATCCGAGCAGATCGGTACGCTGATCAATGCTCTCGGTTGCGGCATCGGCGCGGACGGCTTCGATATCGAGAAGACGAAGTACCACAAGATCATCATCATGACGGACGCCGACGTCGACGGAGAGCACATTCGTACGCTTCTTCTCACGTTCCTCTATCGAAACATGCCGGAGCTGATCGAGGCAGGCTATGTCTACATCGCTCAGCCGCCGCTCTACAGCGTCTCGAAGGGCCCGAACAAGCCGAAGACCTACCTGCTCGACGACAACGCGCTGGACGGATACCTTCTGGACCGCGGCGTCGAGGGCCTCGAGATGGTGCTCGCTGACGGGACTGTGCTTCTCGAAGAAAGCCTCATCGAGCACTTCACTGTACTCCGCAGCACAGTGAAGCAGATCGAGACGGTCGACAACGAGATCAACTTCCTCCCGCTGACAAGCGCGATGGCTGTTGCCGGCGCCTTCCATCCGGCGGCATATGAGACAGATGAAAGCTTGGCGAAGACCGCAGATTTCATCGCCTCGATCATGGGTGACCGGGTCTACGCCACGCGGTGGTCCGGCGCCGTCGATGGAGGGGACATGGTGATCTCTTACCGTCAGCGGGGCGTCGACAGCGAAATCCGCGTCCCGGGCACGATCTGCGACAACCCATCCGCACGCGCAGTGCTTGGATCGTTCGGTGATCTCAGAAAGGTCTATCTCAAGGGCGCTCGCGTCAAAGCGCCCGACGGCGAGACGAAGACCTTCTTCGACCCCAAGGAAGCGCTCGACTACGTCCTGGCGCGTGGTCAAAAGGGGCTGTCGCGTCAGCGGTACAAGGGTCTGGGCGAGATGAACCCGGACCAGCTCTGGGAGACCACACTGAACCCTGAAAACCGCAAGCTCCTGCGTGTCACGATCGATGATGCCGAATACACTGACATGATCATGAGCACGCTGATGGGCGATGTCGTGGAGCCCCGGCGTGAATTCATTGAGGCCAATGCGGCATTGGTGGAGAACCTCGATGCCTGACGCGGCAAGAGATGAGACATCAAACATCTGGAGGGCGGTCGCGGAGGCCGCCCCTTACCTTTTGCAGAACGATCTTGGGCAGCCGAGCATAGCCCAGTTCGAGCACGAGGCCGGCTGGGATCTCATCGTGCTCAACCTGGCGATTGCGATCAATCAGCACGTACGAAATCGCCTGCAGAATGATCCGGATGCGTTCGACCTCGAGGAACTCTACTTCACGCAAGTCAAAGAGAAGTACGGCAAGCTGCAAGTCTATCTGTCGGTCTACGATCCGGTGCTAAATGCTCTGGTCGATTTCGCTGGGCTCATGAGTTCGACGACGTGCGAAGTCTCGGGCCGAGCGGGAAAGCTCCATTCGAAAAATGGCTTTCTGAAAACCCTACACCCGAAAGTCGCGGCTGATCAGGGCTTCCTGGCCGTCACCTGATCTCTCGCTGAAAATAGGCGCATGAGTTGCCGGTCTGCGTAACTGCGGACCGGCATTTATTTTGTCGCGTTCCGGAGTTCATAAATATCTCGCGCCGTGCGGCGTAAAGAATGCCTAGAATAAATCGTTGACATCTATCCTTTGCGCCGCTATTCCTATCCTTGCATTGCAAACAAGCAATCTTTTGGAAGCGTGTCTGGTCAGACGGGTGACCCGGCGTAGCATAGCTTAGGAGATGAGATAAAATGAATTCCAAAAAGAATGAAATTGACGACGAAACAGTGACCGTTCTCGCAAGTGGCACGATGTTCAAAGGAGACTTCGAGAGCGAGGGCGACGTGCGTGTCATCGGCGCATTCGAGGGCAACCTGCGTTGCTACCGCCTCATGATCGATGAGGATGGCGACGTTCAAGGCAAGGTCGACGCAGAAACCGTTTCGTCGTCGGGCCGACTGGTCGGCCAGGTCACCGCGAACAAGATTTTCGCTACCGCCACGTCGACCCTCGAAGGCAAGTTCATGGCCGTCGAATATGGCCTCGAGCCGGGCGCGAAAATCCGCAAAGCCGAGCTCGACAGTCCCGATGATGAAGTCATGGCATCGACCGGCGCGAACGCACGCCGCTATCCGCGCGTCGTCCAATCCCACCGAACAGCTGATCAGCGAGGGGCGAGCGACTCTGCTTCCCGTCCGAGCGCTTCGTCTTCTGAAGACCTCTCCCGCGTAACCGGCGACTGACCAAGTCACCTCTTACGTGAGTATCAGCAGAAAGGCGGGCCCAGGTGTCCGCCTTTCCTGTCTTCAAGCCTCCCAACCTATCCTTGGCTTTGTTGACATGAAAACCTTTTATGAATAGAGTTCATCCTGAACCAATAAGGCTAATCAATGTCCCAAGATGTAATGGATAGGCCGTCCGGATCCACGGATAACGTGGGGATCGGGCGTGTCATGGAGTCATCGTACCTGAATTACGCGATGTCAGTGATCGTCTCGCGCGCCCTGCCCGATGTGCGTGATGGCCTCAAACCGGTGCACCGCCGCATCCTTTATGCGATGATCAAAGGCGGATTCACAAAGGACCGGGCTTACAACAAGTCTGCGCGCGTCGTCGGCGATGTGATGGGCAAATACCACCCGCATGGTGACTCGGCGATCTACGACGCGATGGTCCGCATGGCGCAGGACTTCTCGATGCGCCTGCCGCTGGTCGACGGTCAGGGCAACTTCGGCTCGATCGACGGTGATCCGCCGGCCGCTATGCGCTACACTGAAGCTCGCATGACCCGCGGCGCCCACGAGATGACCCGTGACTATGACCGCTCGACGGTCGATTGGTCGCCGACGTACGACAACAAAGAACTCGAGCCAAAGGTTCTGCCGACCGTCATCCCAAACCTGCTGATCAACGGCGGCGCGGGCATCGCTGTCGGCATGGCGACGAAGCTGCCGACACACAACCCGGCTGAAGCAATCGATGCGTGCCTGCTGGTTCTGCGCAACTCTGCCGCAAACCTTGATGACGTCATGAAGATCATGCCGGGCCCGGACTTTCCGACCGGGGGCATCATTCGCGGCAAGGCCGGAATCCGTGATGCGTACGAAACTGGGCGCGGCTCGATTGTGCTGAGCGGTGTGTCGGATATCGAGGAAGGCAAGAGCGGGAAGTCCCGCATCGTTATCACCGAGCTTCCGTACTCGGTGAACAAAGCCCGTTTCCTCGAGAAGATCGGAGATCTGGCGAATGACAAGGACAGGATTCTCGATGGCATCACAGATGTGCGCGATGAATCCGACCGCGACAGCAACGTGCGGATCGTCATCGACATGCGTCGCGACACGGACCCGCACATCATCCTGAACAAGCTTCGCAAGCACACCCAGCTTGTGACGACGTTCGCGGTCAACGCGACGTGTCTCGATGAGTATGGACGTCCGAAGGTGATGCCGCTCATGGAGCAGATCAGGGCCTTCGTCGCGTTCCGCAAGGACGTCGTGCGCCGCCGTACCATCCATGATCTGACCAACGCGCGCGATGCCCTGATCAAACAGATCGGCCTCTACGCTGCAGTCTCGCTCGTCGACAAGGTTGTGGAACTGATCAAGTCGGCACCTGATGTCGATACCGCACGGGCTCGCCTGATGGCTCTGCCGTTCCCGGTTGAGGGCGATTTTCAGAGTCTTCTTGCTGACGCTGACCCGGACAACGAGTTCCACGCGCCCGGTGACGAATTCCACCTCAACGAGGAGCAGTCAAACGCCATCCTGGCATTGAGCCTGCGCAGCCTCACGGGGATGGAGCGAGACAAGATCGCCGAGAAATCTCGCGAGCTGTCCGCAGAAATCCGCGGCTACGTGCGTATTCTGAATGATCGACAGGTTCTGATTTCGGTTGTCGAGCAGGAACTGCTGGAAGCGCGTGAACGCTACGCGGACCCGCGCCGTACGCAGATCGAAGCGAACGAGCTCGACGTGCTCAATGACGAGGACCTCATCGAACGCCGGGAAGTGGTCCTGAGCTTCACGCATGGTGGCTACGTCAAGCGCACCGACCTTGATGCCTATCGCGAACAGAAGCGTGGCGGCCGTGGCCGAAGTGGCATGGACATGAAGGATGGCGACTTCATCACATCGGTGATGACATGCTCGTCGCATAGCCCGCTTGTCTTCTTCACCTCGCGCGGCATCGCTCACTCTCTGAAAGCATGGCAGCTCCCCGAGGGGGCCATCAACGCCCGCGGCCGGCCCATGATCAACTACATGCAGCTGCGCTCGACGGAAGGCGAGTATCTCTCGTCGGTCATTCCGATGCCGGAAAACCCTGACGAGATCGAAGACCTCAGCATGGTCTTCGTCACGGACTTCGGCAACATCCGCCGCAGCCGTGCAGCTGACTTCATGTCGATCAACAAGCGGGGGAAGATCTCGATGCCGCTTGATGATGAGAACGGCAATCCGAAGGGCAAGCTCGTGAACGTCCTGCTGTGCCGTGACGACGACACGATCATGATCGCGACCCGCAAGGGCATGTGCTCGCGAGTTCGTGTCGGCGATCTGCGGGTCATCGGCTCGCGCACATCGACCGGTGTCCGCGGCATGCAGCTCGCAAAGGACGACCAGGTGATCAGCGCCTGTCTTCTGCACGGCAACGATGTCACCGACGATGAGCGCCACGCGTTCAACAATGGCGGGACCGTCGTACTTGGCTCGGAAGGCAACGAGCGGACCGTCACAGTGTCCGAAGCCCGCATGGCCGAAATCGAGGCGCAGGAGCAGATCCTTCTGACGGTGTCGGAGAACGGCTTTGCAAAGCGGTCCAGCGCATATGAGTACCGGACCACGAACCGGGGTGCGAAGGGGCTTGCAGCTGCTCAGATCAACAAGAAGACTGGCCCTCTCCTCGCTTGTTTCCCGGTCACGTCAGAAGACGGACTGGTCATGATGACGAAGGATGGCCAGACCATCCGAATTCCGATCGAGGGCATCCGAAAAGCAAGTCGGACAACGCAAGGGGTGAAGCTCGTCAAACTCGAAGACGGGAAGACGATCACGACGGTCGCAAAGGTCCCCGCCCCGGACGACGAGGACATCGAAATCGAAGAATAACTTAAAGGCCGGGAAACTCCCGGCCTTTATTCTTTTTATTGACTTCCCGACAATGTTGTCATAAGAATAGATTGACTAATGGAGAATACAATGAAGGACCTTCTGAGCATTATCGGCGACGGCGAGAAACTTGCTGTGCGGAACACGCAAACAGAGACTGAGATTTCCAAACTGGTGCTCGATATCGAGGCCAAGGAAAAGGAACTCGAAGATCTGCGCAAGGCGAACGAGGACGCGCAGGAGCGGCTCGATCAGGGTACCGAAGACTTTGCGGACTTCATCACGGACCTTCCGGAAGAGCTCGATGCCGACAAGGTTCGCGCGATGATCGACAGCCGCGTTTCGCAGCTGGCCGAGATGGGCATGCTCGAGATCGTCGAAGTGAAGCCCAAGCGGCGTACGCGCAAGAAGAAAGCCGATGCCAGCGAGACCAAGCCGGCAGAAGAGGCTGCAGAGGCCCCCAAGACAGGTGACGAAACCGGCGAGACCGCTGCCGTAGAAACCTCGCAGGAAGAGCCTGCCGCACCGGAGCCGGACGCTTTGGCGACTGCGACCGATCCCAAGCCTGAGAGTGAAGCTGTCCCGGAAAGCCAGGAGGCTGAAGTTTCCGCCGAAGAGACGGCAGAGGAGACCAGCGAGGTTCAGGCGCCCTCGGAGGAGGAGCCCGAAAGCGCATCGACCGAGCAGGGCACTGCAGAGGTTTCGAATGAACCCGAAGCCGAGAGGGCACCCGAGGCAGAGGTGGAAGTTGGCGCCGGGCAAGACGGCGAGTCCGATGACGATGACGATGACGAAGAGGACGATTTCCTCGACGCTGCTGAACTCGACAGCGAACAGGACCTCTCCGACGCGGATGCTGATGCACAGACCAGCGATGAGACCGACACCGGGTCCGCCGACGAATACGAGGAACTCGTCGAGGAAATGGCTGGTGAGATCGCCAGCGAGTCCGAGGGCGCATCGGAATTCTCGGAAGACGATATCTCTCAGATGGCAGCAGAGGACGGCGCGTCCGAAGAAGATGGCGATCAGGCTGACGACGATGAATCCGCCACGTCTGAAAAGACGGATGATGTCGAAGTCGACGTTCCTGACTTTCTTCGATAAACGGTGACCTAACGTCGGGTCGGTGGTGTTTGCATTCTCTGAAATGCTCGTATATGAGCCAGCGCATTACCGACCCGACGAAGTAAACAAGAAGGAAGGAAGAAATGGATACCGCATTTCTGATGGATCTGGATCGCGATCAGCTTGAGTCGCTCAAGAAAGATATCGCGAAGCAGATGGAAAAGGTCGAAGATGCCCGGAAGCTCGAATTCGCGGCCAAAGTGCGTGAGCTTGAGGCAGAATATGGTCTGTCCGTTGCAGACCTGAAAGCTGGAGGCAAGGGCAGCAAAGGCCTTCCGAAGTATGCCAACCCGGACGACGCGTCTCAGACCTGGACCGGCCGCGGCCGTAAGCCCAATTGGGTCATCGAGGCCCTCGACAACGGCAAAGCGCTCGAAGACCTCTCGATCTAAGAGGATGCTGGAAGGCGCTTATTCTGACGCGCAGCGTTCGCCGCCTGCGTCTGACCGTCTTCCAGCACCGCTTTCGCATCCGGCACGATAGACGACATCCCCGCGTCGATCTTTGCGATCCTCTACGTGCCCCGGAAGACTGCGCAACTCGCTGATCATTTCCTTGCGCTCACGAGCACGTTGCTCATGCTTTCGCAGGGCCTCCTGGCGCTTTTCCAAAGCTGCCTTTCTTTTCTCGCGCGCTTCGGATGCCTTCTCTTTTCGCATCGCCCGCTGTTCAGCGGCGTGAGCCCTTTTTTCGTCGAGATGCCCAAGACGCTCCCGTATGCGATCCATCATCTTTTCGTGACCTGGCAACTTCCGATCCGGAATCCCGTCTACGATCATCCGGTGATCTTTTTCCTGGGTGGCCGGAACTTCATCCGTAGAGGCCCCAGAAGCAATTGAGGCGCAAGGAAGGCATAGGGCAACGGTTGCCGCCAATGCGGCCTGCGTAAACTTTTTCATCTGTTTTTACATCTCCAATGACACTCTCGCATATATGCCGAGAGAGTCATTTTTGCGAGTTTTCATGCTTCAAGCCTACCTTCAGCCCAAGCCCGTATTTTTTTCCGCTGCCATGGCCCTGCTTGCCTGTGGGGCCCACGCCTCGCCAAACCTCGGTCTACCGATGGGAACCGCACTCACCGATCTCGACGTCGATATGGAGGTCAGTCGCGCAATGGGCATCGGAACCATTGAACAGCCGCAGGTCGCTCTTAGGCGTGTTCCCAACGGCGACGACGAGTGGTCTCGTTTCGAGGTCCTGGCTGCGCCGGAGGCTGGCGTGTGCGGCGTTGGTGCATATACGGCGCCGAGAGAAACGCTCGACGTCGACCCTGAAAAGCTTCTTGTGAAGTCTCTCACCGACGTTCTCATCGAGACGATGGCGGGGATCGGTGAGTTTGCCTATGTTTCTGGCGAAGGTCTGTCGACCGCAATCAATCTCGAGGCGATGGTATCTCGCCTCGAGACGCAAGGTCGTCTGGAGTTTGTATCGGCTGCAGAGGGCATTGAAGGTGGCGCCTGGGCACAGGTGGTTCTCAAGATGGGAGATGGCGTAATCTCCGAAGAATACACCATTCTCTACGACAACTACGAGCAGTGCCTCGCCGAGATCAAGCGGCCGTAGCCTGGCCTGTCGATTGCTCTTTGAGCAGTTTCCGCACAGCGCGTACTTCGCGCAGGATGGTGCGCTCAGCGAGTGTGAAGTACGCCGTGATGTCGGTGGTCTTCGTGTTCGCCCAGGTCTCCATCTCGAAATAGAGGGCGTCGTTGTCAGCCTCTGTCAACCGGAAGGGGTTACGAATGAGATCGTAGCCTTCGGCAAGGTAGGCGGTCACAAAGGCCCGGATGTCATCGTTCCACGCATCGAGCGTATTCTTCCGCTGCTCAAGGAAGATGTCGGTGTTGAGGGAGCCTGCGTTCACCGAGCTGATATCCATCTTTGCGATCGCGCTCGCTACAAGCCCATCGCGAACTCGGCCTTTCGCCTCGATGACGGCCTCACGGCCAAGCGCGGCCGATTGCGACGTGTCGACCAGGTTTGCTTCAATCCACTGGTGCAGGAGTTCCAGCGAGTGAAGGAAGCCAGTGAAAATGAACCGCGCCTGCTTCATTTGGGCCCGGTCGGTGGGCACGTCCACTGACGGAAGTTGGAAGCCGAACTCGACCAGTCTTTCGGTCAGATCAGTGACGTCTAGCCCGAAAGGCATGATTTCAGAGAACAGCTCGAAGCGGCCGGCAATATCGTTGAAGAAGGCCTGCATGGGCGAGTCATCCGTGCCCGTGCGCGGCTCTCGGCTCATGGACAGCATGAGGGTGTTGACGCCCGTTCCAGACTTCGATTGCGTGATCAGCGTCTCAAGCTGGATCCTCACATGCGGCGGCATGGACACCTGGTCGGTCTTCCACCGGTAGAGCTGGTCTTTGCTGTGTTTGATGATCGTGGCCAGCTCACGCTGGGTGCAATTCATTGCAGTTTTTGCCTGCTCAATGACTTCTGCGTTGGACGCCCGCTTGGGGAGTGGCATAAATGGACCTCAAGAATAGAATGAAGATCAGATACCGCCCCAAGCCCCTTCTGTCAACTATCTATCCTTTCTGTCCATTCAGCGAACAGAGCTGATCCGCTTTCGGAGGTCCTTTCCCCGCCAGTGAGGAACCCTGTACCTGATCTCGCCGCTACGCGTCGTGAAGGGGTGCCCTTTGACAGGATGCGCGATGGGGCTTCTCCGCTTTCCGTCTGTGGACTGAGGCATATCATCTCGGCCATGTGTCAGAGCGCCTCCATTGTAGATGTACTCGACGAGCTTGGGGTCGATGTCGAGCGACACCACACCGAGCTTATCGGAGCCCCCGGCTTGATCCCGTACTCGCGGCCTGGACTGCTTCTTGCGGCGGGTGTCGCGGCTTCTCGAGGGCTTCGGACCGCTTGCGACGTCGATCCCCTCGAGTTCCATCACAGCAGCCATTGCGATGCCGTAGATCACCTCGCCGTCGAGATCCCCTCTGAGCGTCGCCAAGACTTCATTTGGATCGCTATCGGACAGGGAAAGCATATCCCTGATCTGCTCTTTGGCATCGTCCGGAAGCGAGAAGGCGCAGATTTGGTTGAGGCGATAGAGCGCGAACGCTCGTTCCTCGACAGACTTCTCTCCAACAATTTCAGAGATTTCTTTCTGGCTTTGGAGCATCTCCCAGCACTCGCTGCCGACCTTTTCACAGTGCAAGAGGAAGTCCTCTTTGGTCATGTCGGTTGCTCGAGACATGTCGATGTCGATCTCGAAGAACGACCAGTTCATGGTGAAGAGCCGTTTCAGCGGCTTCAGGAACCTCTTGTGGCAGCCCAGGCTCTGCATCATTCCGCTGTTCATCAGGTCTCTGACGCTGCTCTGCGGGTGGCTCCAGACGGTCTGCAGGGTGGCCTTGCCACCGCCCTTGCATTCGAGCGCAATCCCCACTCGCACGGGCTCTCCGTACTCGACCGGCATCTGCTTCTCCGGCATCCGCGGGAGCTGCGCAAAGAGTTGGCGCCGGTCTTTCCAATTGGCCTCAAGGTAAATTTTCTTGGGCTTCTCGAGCACCTTGCCGGCGATTGCCTCGAGGCCCGCCTGCCGGTCTGCGCGCAGGTCAGACGCCGCGATCAGCGCCGAGCGCTCGAAGGTATAGAGATCGAAATCCTCGAGAAGCGCCCGCGACCTTTTCAGGATGAACTTCAGGCCACCTGAGTGTGGGATTTTCTCGAGAACTTTCTGAAATTCAGGATCGTCAACTTGTTTAACAAGTCCATAGAGAGCGTCTGCAAGGAACATGGCACCTCCGGCATTTATCCTGCGATGCTACGCTGGGCACCGGCATACGAGAATCTATTAGAATAGTTGACGAAATGAGATGTACGTCATAGAATTCATCCATGTCCAGACGCCTCCTTGAAATTTTCCACCGCCACAATCGAATATATCCCAGCAGCACCCGGTTCGAAGGGAGCTGTGCGGCAGAATTCATGATGGATCAGCTCCTTCATACCCCAAACGCCAATTGGGTGCACGGAGAGCCCAGCTGGCGCCGTCGGGCGGTCCCGGGGCAGCCTCCGCAAGCAGTCTATCCAACTCATGACGGCGTGAAGATTCAGGTTGCGGATGGCGAGTTCATGGAGCCTGAAGAACTGTGCCCTCGAAGCTATTGCATCGATGCGATCGAATGGCTCCGGATTTTCGGCGAACAGAACTTTGACCAGAGCTGGGTCGCTGGCTTTCTTCTGATGCCCGGATCCCCGGTGATGAAGACGCCGTTCTCAGCAGCACCCGAGTATCATATGCTCAATTGCGCCATCCTCATTGCAGGGCTCAATCACCAGGAGTACCGCATGACATCGATCGACACGCTGAGCCCGGTTCCTACCGGGAACCCGGTCAGGTTTGACCCAGAGGCGCTGTTTATAGCGATGACTGCGGTCGGCCTTGCTCGCTGCTCACAGGACGATGTGGACGAGGAGGAACTCGATACGAGAATGGAAGCGATGGTGAGCGGGGTCAACGCTGCCCTGCGCTAGCCATAGCTGACGCCCGCGGTGATGCGCGAGGTCGGAACTTCACCTCGATCGTATCGCCGCGAGCTTGTATGAGCCGTGCTCCAGTGTTCCGTCATAGAGCCCGTTGAATGCCTCCTCGTTCCGGTCCGCGTAGGCCGAGACAAAAGCGCCAATCGCCCCCCTCAGGTCGAAGAAGATGTAGTACTCCTTTGTTTTCGGCCGTGCTGCCTGCCCGCTGTAGATGGAAGGGCCCCCGCCCTGCAGGTAAGCCAGATGCCGATAGCCTTCGGGCGGAAGGTAAAAGGAATCGAGCTTGGCTTCGGGGCTTTGCCCGATCACGCCCTGGTCATCGGGGTTTGTCACCGTCAGGCTTGGTCCTGCTAGGGTTTCCCAGGATGTGGCATTCAGCCCGAATACGCCGTTCCCAGGGGGACTGAGAAGGATACGACCAGCCCAGTTACTGCTGATCCCCTTGATTGTGCCCTCAGGACCCTCAACTGTGGCGCCAGAAAGAAGTAGTCCCGTCAGGGCCCCAAAAGAATGCCCCATGAACATCGGGTTTGTGGCATCGATCTCCACGCCCATGGTCTCCGACATCGCCTTGGCTGCCTCGAGAACATCCATGCAATCATGCATCCGTCTTTCCCACACATGCATGTCGGTCATCTTTTCAGGAAATTTCCATTCCGAAGACCCGCTGACTTCTCGAAGGTCATCAAGCAGGCCATCATCGTGGAGCGGCGCGATCACGCAATACCCATGGGTTGTCAGAAACTCGAGCAGCGGCGCATAGACATCCGGCGTCGCCAGCGCACCGTGGCTGAAGACAACGAGCTTCGCCGAGCTCACATCCGGAGAAACATAAACCAGAACGGTTCTGGCACCCCCGAGGCGGTTGATCCTATAGGCGACACGTGCAGCCGAATATCGACCATTCCTGGCCATTCTCGCATAGAGATCATTGCGTAGCGCCAATTCAGTGTTCGGCATAATGACCACCCGTTCGCGGGCTTCAGCGTTTCGCGTGCTCATGAGCCCGAAACACATCGCAGATGTTATGAAATCACGGCGCTTCAAAGGTGCATCTCCATTTTCAGAGTCTATATAGACCCGCGTGATTTCTGGTGCGTATAAGGATTGACTATCAATATATTGTTATATATATTGAAGTTGCCACAACATCTAGTGAGGTTCTCTCATGAATATTGGTAAGATGAAGATTGCAGACCTGCGTTCGGTCATGAGCCTTGATCTCGGGTTCCCTGAGAACGGTCGCGCTGACTATCGGTGGGATATTTCTACAGCAGGTGACGATGAGAAACGTTTGCTGCAAGCCGAGGTCGTCGAGGAAGAGTTCGACTTCCTGTGCAAGATCACCCTGGATGAATACATCAAGGGAACTCGCGTGGGCCGCACCCTCGACTTCGAAGTGCGCTACACGCCGGGCGTCGAGCAGATGCAGGTGTTTTGCGACAGCGAGGACAACAGCCCAGACGATCTTCTTACGATGATCGAGGCTGCCCTCTTCGTGCCGGAAGCGGTCACGGCGAACTGAAGATCAGGCCTCTTCGGGGCTGAACGGCGCTTGCTCACCCGCTTCGAAGAGACGGTCGATTTCATCCTGCCCGACCGACACCTCAGGATGCGCTGGGCCATCCAGAAGGCCGTCAGCACGCTGCTGCTCACGGCTTCTGGCGTGTTGAGGCGATCTAGGGCTCGTTTGGCCCCCGAGCTGGGTCTCGATCTTTGAGAGTTGGCCATCGATGCTTTCGATCACCTCGACGACTTTCTGAACCCTCTGCCCATTGATGTCCTGGAAGCTGCAGGCCACGGTAACGTCGGTACACAGACGCAAGATCGCCTTCAGTTGGGGGGCCTCGATGCCGTCTGCGCGCATTCTCCCCACGAGCGCTTCGATCTCGTCGATGCCATTCATGATGGTTGTCGTCGCACGTTCGGTGTCGAATGTGATTGCCTCGAGCTCGTCTCCCACGCCGTTGAACGACTGACCACTGCGCTCCATGGCCATGTTCGTCAGCGACTCCAACTGGGCGCGGGTGTCGTTGATCTGGGCAAAGATGTTTCGGACGACCTGCGCGAGATCGAGCGGATCCTCCGCGGATTTCTGGCTCGCCAGCTTGTCTCGCTCTGTTGCGGCAAAGGCCTCGAAGCTGCGCAGTAGGTCGGCGCGCACCTTGGCCTCAAAGGTCTCAAGAAAGCCCCTGCCCTCCTGTGTGGCCAGGAGACGCTCTTCAAACTTGTCGAAGGTGGTCTCGTCAGTCATTGAACGCCTCCTGTGCAGCTCAGTCGAGTGGTCCGAGAATGCCTTCGATCTTCTCCTTGATCGTGTCGGGCGCGAAGGGCTTCACCAGGTAGTTGTTTGCGCCAGCGCTTCTGGCAGCAAGGACGTTCGCCGGCTTGGACTCTGCGGTGACCATGATGAAAGGTAGCTCTTTGGTCGCCGGGTTGGCTCTGATGTGCTCGAGCAGCTCAAGTCCGGTCATCTTGTCCATGTTCCAGTCACTGATCACCAGGTCATACGAATGCTCTTCGACCATCGCGAGCGCCTCTTCGCCATTGCTCGCCTGGTCGATCTTCTCGAAGCCGATCTCAATCAGGACCTTTTTGATGATCCGGACCATGGTCTGATAGTCGTCCACGACCAAAAGTCTCTTTTCTGCTGCCACACCCATCGGCTCTCCTGCCTCTCTGTCAGTTCTGCACAGGACCTATGTTCGAGGTGTTAAGGAAACGTCATTCCAAAATGAGAACAGGCGCCAGAAGGCGCCTGTTTCAAGTCGACGGCATTGCAGTTCACATGCCGGCCAACTGGTTCGCCGTCTTCCAGGCGTAGGACAGCGTGGCCTTTGGATCTCCGCCGAAGACTTCGAAGGGTTGGTAGCTTACAATCGCGGACCAAAGGGGAGGCGAGAACCACTCTCCGTAACCCGGGTGACCCGGTATGTTCGCGCTGTCTTCAGACCACGACATCCTACCGGGGTTCCTGGAGCTGTAGAGCTTGGGATACGACGGCAAGGTGTAGGACAGGAACTCATCAGTCACGGTGACGCTACCGGACCCGCCAAAGTAGTGTTCCTTCTCACGGCATTCCTCTAGGGTCTGCACGATATAGCTCACAGAAGATCGACCGGACATCTCCGCCTCTTCGTAGGAGCCGATTGGCCTTGCCGGGGAGTTCAATGGGGAATTGCTCGCGGCGACGGTCGCAGTATTGCGACACCGCTCTCTGATCCGCGTCGCCACCTGGCTCTTCCAATGTTCTGCGAGAATGCGCTGGGCAGTCCCGAGCGCTTGCATCCCGACCTCTGATCGCATGCCCGCGGTGATGTACCTTGCGGCCGTGTCGCCGCCTTCGGCAAGGAAGCCCGGGTCCCCCTCGGCAAGCTGCAGGAACAGGGCACTGAAGGCGATGTCACGGTTGAGGGTGCGCACATAGTCCGGATCAGTCCAGCGAGAGCCGGCGCAGTCGGTAATCTGCATGAGCAAAGTGAAAGCACGCGTGTCCTGCCCAGAGGGCGTGTAGGCCGCTCGGGTGTTCTCGTAAATGAAATCCGAGTTCGGCATCCTGTGATCGAGGTATGAAAGCGAACCGTGGCTCTCGGGGTTGGATGGCGGGAGAGACAGGAAGCAGATGCTTCCGCTCCGACCGTTGGGCAAGGTGAAGTCCATCACCTCGCTGGTCCCGGCCCCGGGCTGAACATGCTGGAAGTATCCAAGCGGGAAATCGCATTGGGAGATTCCCAGGGCGCCGCACGCCTGCTCGCGTTTCCATTCCTTCAGCTCGAGGCCACTGAGGTGCGTGTCGTTGACGATGATGGTGGTATCGAGCGTCTGCTCGAAGACCGGGAGCAACGCCATGATAGCCGCTGCCAGCGAAGTGAATGCCATAATCAAATTCCTCCAATGCTATCGGGATATATGCGCCGAACTCTGAAAATGTTCTGGCTCACGCATTCCGCACCCCGTTTTGGGCTTCCTCAACGTCGGAGAACGAAGGCTGCATATTGCTCGGGATGGCCCCCCGGCCGAGCTCGATCGCAATCTCGGGCGGCAGCTTCTGAGCCGTGGCGATGATCACGTCACGAATGACATTCAGAAACGCGGCATCTTCCTCCTCGATCTGTGTCAGGCGGGCGGCGATCGGCGCCACAAAGCAGTAGGCGATGAACACCCCCAGGAAGGTACCCACCAGGGCCCCGCCGATCAGCCCGCCCAGGATCGCCGGCGGCTTGTCGATCGAGGACATGGTCTTGATCACGCCCAGAACGGCCGCAACGATCCCGATAGCTGGCAGACCGTCTGCCATGACCTGGATCGAGTTGGCTGGCGCCAGCGCTTCGTGATGGTGCTTCTTGAGCTGCTTTGCGATGTGCTCTTCGACAAGCATCGGGTCGGTGAGGCCGAGCGTAATGGACCGGAAAGTATCCGTGATCAGGTCCATCGCATGGTGGTCTTTCAGGATCTTCGGATACTTCTTGAAAATGTCGGAGCTACCAGGGTCTTCGATGTGCGGATCGATCCCTTGCGGCCCCTTGGCCTTGTAAAGGCGCGTGAGCTCAAACATCATGAGCAGGAGGTCATTGTAGTCCTGCGCCTTCCATTTCGCCCCCTTGGCAACCTTGAGGGTGCCCGCCCCACTTTGTTTTATGAGGCTGATGCTGTTGGCGATGATGAAGGAGCCCAGCGCGGCCCCGCCGATCATCATCCCTTCATAGGGAAGTGCGTGAGTGATGATGTCGAACTTGCCGCCGGAGAGCGTAAAGCCCCCGAAGACGAGCCCGAGGACCATGATGATGCCGATAATGAGAGTCATGAAGCTGCCGCCTGTTCAGGTTGTCAGCTGCGAAATGCGTCAGGCGACTTCACGAGGCGTTAATGTGACGATGTCTTGTTCCAACAGAACGGCCCCCTCCCGACGCTATCACATCGCCAGCCCCGCCGCTGACTCCGGCTCCATCACCCGTTCCCTAGACATGGTCACGATGCGCGTGCGGGCCTCTTTGAATACGGGCTCGAAATCCACCAGGTATGGCAGGTTCTCGAACGCCCAGTTCTGACTTGCACCTCTTGGTTCCAGCGTGCCCTCCAGGAACTCCAGCCTCTTGTAGAGCTCTTCTTGTTCGATCAACCCGGCCTCTGCGGCCAAATGGAAGATGTCCAAATAGGCGCGCAGCCCATCGTCGGTCACCCGATAGCGGTTCGTGTCGGTGTTCTCGAGATGACCGGCACCGATCAGGGCATGGACCACCGGATTGGGAACGCGCATCTCCATACCGAGATCGCCGGTTGCGTGTCGCTGGAGGCTGAGCACGAAATCGTCCATGACGTTCACGTAGGAATTCAGAACATTGTGTCCGGGGTAGGCCATCTCTACAGCGTAGAGAGCCGTGACGGCTTCAGTGAGGTCCCATTCGGCCACGATATCCATCCCCGATCCGGTGGGAGCCTCGATCTGACGCGGGTCTCTGACTTCGACCCCATCCACGCGCGCAGACACTTCGAGAAAACTGCCCTGGACGCCCGAAACGCCAAGGCCGCGCACGATCAGCTCAAGCGTTGCCGGCCGAGATTTCCGGGCAAAGGTATGATGGCGAACGGCATGCCCCGCGGCGAAGGCAGTCCCTGCCCCTTTCCGCTGAACGGGTGACAACAATCCTTCCACGACTTGAGAAAGGTTACGTGCAAATGCTCCGCGACTGCGCATGAAAAGCTCCTGTCTTATGGACTGGAGGTGGCGAGCGCGACGAAAGTTTCTGAAAAGAAATCCCCCGGTCTGCTTCAGGCAGCCGGGGGATCCGATTAGCGGGCGTTTTTGCGGCTCAGGCCGCTTTGGTCGACACTGTCAGCTCACCGGTTTCAGAGTCTACCGCGAGATTGGCGACCCCGCCCTGCGCCAGTGTTCCGAAGAGAACCTCCTCAGACAGCGGCGTGCTGACCTTCTTGAAGACAAGCCGCTTCATTGGTCGGGCGCCCATCTGCGCGTCGTAGCCATTCCGGCCGAGCCAGGCGATTGCTTCTTCGGAAGCGATCAGTTCGACATCCTGGGCCTTGAGACGTTCACCCACTTCTTTGACAAGCGATCGGGCCACCATGGCGATGACGTCCTGCGCAAGAGGTTTGAACACTGGCATGGCGTCAAGACGGTTGCGGAACTCCGGGCGGAACATCTGGATGACGTCTGCATTGTCCTCTGCCGCCGCAGGTGCCTTGCTGACGAAACCAAGGCCGGGCTTGGCCATCGCACTGGCGCCGGCGTTCGACGTCATGATCAGGATCGTGTTCCGGAAATCCACTTCCCGGCCCTGTCCGTCGGTGAGCGTTCCGTGGTCCATGACCTGCAGAAGCACGTCGAAGATTTCAGGATGTGCCTTCTCGATCTCGTCGAGGAGCACGATGCTATAGGGCTTCTTGTTCACTTTCTCGGTGAGTTGGCCCCCGCCCTCATACCCGACATAGCCAGGAGGTGCACCGATCAGACGTGCGACGGCATGTTTTTCCATGTACTCGGACATGTCGAACCGCAGCAGCTCGAGATCGAGTTCTTCTGCCAGCGCCTTGGTCAGTTCGGTTTTGCCGACGCCTGTTGAGCCCAGGAACAGAAAGCTGCCGATGGGCTTGTTGGGGTCCCCAAGGCCGGACCGTGCGACCTTGATGGCGTTGCTGACGATCTCGATTGCATGGTCCTGCCCGAACACTCGCCCTGAGAGTTTGGACTTCAGCGTTTTCAGATTCTGTACGTCCGCGGCCGACCCTGCATTGACGGGCACACCCGCGATCAGCGCGACCGACTCCTCGATCGCGGCCTTGTCGACCACCGTGGTGTCACCATCTCGGTCTGTGGCGGAGCTGTAGATCGACGCGGTCTCGTCCAGCACATCGATTGCCTTGTCGGGGAGCTTGCGGTCCCGGATGTAGCGGATCGACAGGTCAACGGCATGGGCGACGACGTCATCGGTGAACTCGACGTTGTGGTGGTCGCCCAGTTGGTTTGCCGCGCGGGTCACCATTTCGATGGCCTCGTCACGGGTGGGCTCTTCAATCACCACTTTCTGGAAGCGCCGCGCGAGGCCGGCGTCCTTCTCAAAGACGGAGCGGTATTCCTTCTGGGTCGTGGCACCCATGCAGGAGACTTCGCCGCGGGCGAGGGCAGGTTTGAGGATGTCTCCCGCACCGAGTGTGTCACCCCCGCTGTTTCCGGCATCTAGGATCGTGTGGATCTCGTCGATGAAGAGGATGACCTTCGTATCTCCCGAGGCTTCTTCGACAAGCCCCTTGAAGCGCTCTTCGAAGTCGCCTCTGAATTTGCACCCTGCCATGATAGCCGCCATGTCGACGCGAAGGAGTTGGGCCCCTTTCAACGGCGCGGGAACACGGCCCTTTGCGATCTCGAGCGCGAGGCCCTCTGCCATCTTGGTCTTGCCAACTCCGGCTTCACCGACGAACACCGGGCACGACTTCTCCTTGCGGCACAGGATGCGGATCGCCCGTTGAATTTCATCGTCGCGCGCAATCGCAGGCTGGATCAGCCCATCTTTTGCCGCTGCCGTGAGGTTGTCGGTGAAGCGGTCGAGCATGCCGGACCCCGTCCGGCCGGAAGACGGTGAGCTCGCGGTTTTGTGCTTCGAGCCCCGTACAGTAGCAGGCGCAGGCTGCCGCGCGTCCATTTCCCTCTGATCGCCTTTCCTGACCCCATGGTGGGCCCAGTTCGTGACGTCATAGCGTGTCACGCCGAACTGATCGGTCAGGAGCTTGCTCGACCAGAGCGAGGTCTCCGCGAGGATGGATGTCAGAACGTGGAAGCGATAGAGCCTTTGAGCCTCCGGGCCTTTGGCGCCCTGGGATGTCTTGATGACGATGGCTGCACGTTGGATGATGCGCTCGGCCGCCTCGTCCGGTGCAGGATCGTCATCCGAAAAGCCGGGCTCGATCGCCGTCGAGACGTAGTCGACCACCATGCTCTTGATTGTCGGCACCGCCGCGTCACAAGCTTCGATCGCAGCAACGACCTGCTTGTCGTCCAGGATCGAGAGCAGAATGTGTTCCGGTGTCATTTTCGGGTGATGGTGCTCGCGCGCGATGTTGAGGGCATCATCAAGGATGGCAGTCAGCTCGTTGGTTTTGTCGCTCATTCGTCCTCTTGAGAGCCAAGGGTGGCTCAAATCTGTTCATAAAAACAGTACCCGACGGCAGGAGTGCTGTCAACAATTGTAGCTATCCTTTATGGAGTTGACACCTATCCATGTTCAGCGTAGTCAGGTTTCAAGAAACATGAATAGATAGATGACCTCCAACATCGAAAAATTTATCCAGAGCGCAGCTCCCTATGGCCTTTGGCAGGCGCTATTGGGATGTCTGCCTGGGGACAGCGACATCCTCCTTGGCGAGGACTCCAATGCGGCCAAGATGCTTGAGAGCGTTCTGGATGACGTGGAGCGCAATGGCCTCAACCCACAATCGATCGGGTATCCGTCCACCGAAGTGGTGTCATCCTACCCGGGCCTGACCGCACTGCTGCGCAAGAAGCTGCTCTCCGGCGTTGTCCTGGCAGCCACTGCAACGCGGAGCGCACGCACCGCCAAAACCGCTGAACGAGATCTGGACGATATGGGCATGGCTGCAGGAATTCTGTGCATCGTCGGCAATTTCGACGAAATGGAAGGGGTGCTTCCTCAGGTCTATCCCGAGGTTCCCAACAAGGTCACGCGTCGCATGCGTTCGCTGCCTTCCCCGCCGGCCGTTCGCATTCTTGGCGGCTCCGCAGTGATCGATATGAAACGCCGTGCGGCAAGCCAGTTCGGGACGTTCCTGGCGGACATGATTGAAACCGCGGTGGCGGATGTACTTTCCGGTGCCCACACCCAGACGCCCCTGTACCGACTGCCGAACACCGAGATCGCGCACTTGCCCGAGGAACTGGCAACGCTCGAGGAGGATGACGTCGACCGCATCAATGCAATCGCTGCCTACTGTGGAAACCGCATCGACGCCGATGGCATCAGTCTCAACCGGGCCTTCGCTGCTGCCCCCTATCGCAAGACGCTGGCCCAGAACCTGTCCCAGCGAATTTTCAGAAACCTCGAAGCTGCGCTGACATCGTACGGTGCACGTGTCGAGGGCGACAATATCACCCTCGCGATGCCGACCGGGAGCGACTTTGGGCCCCTGCTCTACCGCCTCTTTGGCGATCCGGCCTTCCACCTCGAGGGCCTGCTGTGCCAGGAGCTTTTTCAGAGTGTGTCCATCGCCCTGCCCGAACTTCCGGCCCGCGCGCCCGAGACGTTCCTTCTGCCCCCGAGCCAGGCGCTAATGGCGGAATTCTTCATGTCCTTCGGGGGTGCAGACGCATGCATTTGCCTGTGGGACACGGAGTCTGAAATTCCCGAGCGGTATCTGGAGGAATGCGGAGAAGTCCATTCCGTGGTGCCAGCCAACCCGGCCTCCGTCCACAAGGCGCTGCGGGAGATTTCGACGCTCTTCCCGGCTGATGCGTTCGGAACGATTGATTGAGAATGCCCACCATGAACACCAACCAGCAA
The DNA here is from genome assembly GCF_010500785.1 of Salipiger sp. PrR003. NCBI lineage: Bacteria > Pseudomonadati > Pseudomonadota > Alphaproteobacteria > Rhodobacterales > Roseobacteraceae > Salipiger > Salipiger sp. PrR003. The sequence continues at coordinate 103,677 of NZ_JAAGOV010000076.1, read as the reverse complement.
TATTTCCTCTTCCTGCTCGAGCCCGACGAACTGCGCGGGATGTCCTCTGAATGGCCTGCAAATGTCTCCGCCGTCGTTGCGGTGGACTCACGCGACAGCGACAGCGACGTTGCCCTGACGATCCATGTGGCACGCATGGAAGAATTCCCGGCGCGCTACGATGAAATCGCCGAGGATGATGGCGTCGATCCGTCGGAGGTCACGATCGTTCCCCAGACGGATGGCTATGCGACCACGAACCTGCGCTTCAATCAGGAGCAGGCGATCGTACGGAAGGTCGAGCATGAGATCTCGGCAGGCGACCTGGTGGAAGACGCCCAGAGCTACAACGTGAACTATCAATATGCCCTCGATGAGGGGCTCGACCCGCGCGCGACGATGCGCGGAGACCTCCCTGCTGAGGAGGAAGAAGACTTCAACGATTCAGGAAACGACACGGAGCATGACGACCCCCTTGAGACCGATACCGGCGAGCCCAGCGCAGATCAAATCCGAGGCGACGGCCCCATCGACAGTGATTTCGATGCAGGCATTCAAGACCCGGAAGCAGGCGATGATCGTAAATCCGACAGTGACGACTTCGCAGAGCCCGAAGCTGAGGGCGCCTGGCGATCCGAGTGGGATGACGAGGATGACGACCAGACCGCTGGCGACAGCAGCCCTGATGATGAGGCTGGGACCGACCTCGAGCCGGAAGGCAGTGCTGGTAGCGAGCCTGAAGGCAAGCAAGATCCGCAGTCAGAGGTCAGCAAAGAGCCGGTAACCCATATGGGTCTGGCACCGGACGCTGTGGGCCGCACCGCTGCTGTGTTCCATCCGTTGATCATCGCGGACATGCTCGTTGTCGATCTCAAGCGGAATGGTGGCGAGCGCCATGTCTGTGAAAGCCCAGTCCTCACCGAAGCGGGCGGGCTGGAAATTCAGGATCTTTGCCACGACGCCGCGGAAATCGTCGTTCCCAAAGGCACCGTCGACTCTGAAATCTTCCGCCGGTTCGAACTTTGTGAGCACGCCACGCTCATCATTGAGGGAAACCGGGCGCGGATCACTCCACTGGCACCGGTGGAAAAACCCGTCGCTCTGACCCCGGCAATCATCGCACCTGAGACGGCAGAGCCCAAAGCTTCCGTATCTGCACGCATCGGCCGTGTCGCCCTGGTATCGGTGATGCAGATCGCTGTGGCGGCCCTGGTTGCAGGTTTCGTCGCCAGTTACTTTGGAGCCTCGCCGCGTCCCCAGCCGGCTGAAGCAGTAGGTGTTCCCGAGGATGCACTCGGCGAGACCTATCTGGACGACCTGCGCACCAAAATCCTGAAGGATGCGAGCACTCAGGCCGGAGAGTGACAGTCCGGCGGAAAAGCAAACATGTGACAAGACCTCAGACTAGATCGCAGTGAGATAGAGGTTTTGTCACATTCGCCGGGATAGCCCATGTGCCAAGTCCGGCTGCCGAAAGGCGCCAAGTCGCCAACTCACCCTAGGCGTTGCATCTGCCCACCGCCTCTTGAGAGCTCCAGCGGCGCCTGCAAGCGATCACGAATACCCCGGATGACATCCTGAAAATCAGGGATGTCATCGCGCAGGTTCGTGTTGGCGTTGAACGTTTGCCAGACACTAGCGTTGGCCTGAGCATACTCGTCTGAGAGCGCCGGCAGTTCCTCTGGAAGGTCTCTTTCTTGCTTGGCGAACGTTCTCTTAAATGCCTCTGCCAGGACCTCATCAGAAAACTCGAACTTGTTCAGCAGGACATGGAGATCGTAGTAGTCCCGGGTCCTGGTGTTGAATTCACCAAATGATGCGAGCGCATGCAGCTTTTCAGCGACCGTGGTCTCAGGGGGATACATGTGGATCAGCGGCTGCGGAAGGGGTGCCTTCTTGTCTGCACGGAAAAGGCACGGATACTCACCGTGGACCACGGAAGGTGTCACCGGGTTGCCGAAGCTGACATCGATCCGAACTGGAATCCGTGACGTGTGGAGCTTGGCGGAGAGAACGATCTTCCCTCCATCCGAACCGCCTTCACGCTGATATCTTTCGTCGACCGTCTCTCTCTGAAATTCGATCCCGTCATCATATCCCAGCTCGTCCGCGGTCATGTCGCACAGCCCTAGGACCATCTCCCGGAACTGGCCCAGGTCTCCATCTACCAAGCCATTGAGATCGATGTCGGCTGTCGGTCGGAACATCTCCCCGTCGTTCCACGCCGGAAGCAACATGCCGCCCTTCAGGCAGTAGTCATCCGCCCAGCGCGAGGCCGCCAATCTTCCCAGAAGACGCTCGTTCGCATAGCGGATCAGCATGAAGTCCATCGTCACGCGCTGGGCTCTGGCCTGCTGCTTCAGCTTTTCCTTTATCGATGCCGCGACGTTTCTCATGCGAACTGGAGCCCCCCATCATGGCCGTGGGGCAGGCGAATGCACCTGTTTGCAGATTGGCTTGCGCGAGGCTGGTCCGGCACGTTGCCAATCATGTCCACCAGCTCGACATCTTTGAAAATCTTGTCGCGGATCTGGAAGGATCGTGCGTAGGAGCCCAACCGCTCCCGGCTGAAGCCAGGTTTTTCCATAGCGGCCTTGAGCACCTTACGAGGCAGCGTCGGGTCGGGCAGCCGTGATGAATATCGGTAGATGTCGATGACCGTTCGCTCGAGATTAGTGATCGGGATCTCCGTTCCCTGGAAAACCCGCGTTTCGACCCCTAGGGTGAGTGCCTTCTCGTTCCGCCAGGACACAGCTTTGAGTGGGGGGTATTCGATGCGGGGAGCCCGCCTCCCATGTTGGAGGCCAATCCAGACTTCGTGGGGCACGTCCAGTGACAGGTCATGGTATGCGACCGCACTCATCATGCAGATGACCCCTCCCGACGTCTTTGGGGTAATCTCGGCAAACTGCTCGAGGTACATGTTACCCTCATCCGCATCGATGTCGGTTTCAGAGTCCTGAAGGCTGGGACGCAGCTCAGCACTGAGCTGATATGTTCCCCACCCGATGCGCTGAAGGTCTCCTCTCCTGGTTAAAGCGGCGAGCGAGTTCGCGCTAACCCCCAACTTCACGAGTTCTTTCCATCGGACCACGCGTCCGTCCAGCAGATGAGCTGTTACAACCTCGGCATCTGACTCCAACATCAGATTGGTCTTGGACTTGAGTTTGGCGAGATCAGGCTTGAGCATTGGCACTATTCTTTCACGTCTCCTCACGATCTGTTCGGCGAGTAGAAAAGGTCAATATTCTATATACATACCGCGGACGTGAGTCTGAAGGTTCATATTTTTTACAGCCAAAATCGAAAATGGCTGTAAAAAATATGAGATCTTTATGCCTGAGGCGCTTACTGGAGGGTGTTTCCCCGGTAGTTGCCCCACGACACGAGTAATCCGAGCTTAAACTCACCGCGGTAGGGTTGCCCAAAGAATAGAAGGCAACTTTCGATGAAATGTGCGATCATCACCCCAGTGGGCCCCGGGCATGCTGAGCTCTATGAACAGGACTGTCTGAAATCTATCGAGACTGCGATCGGCTTCTCGACCGGGCCTTTCGACGAGATCATTCCGTTGATGATGGACGATACCCAGGGGCGCCACGGTCGGTCGGCGCGCCGCAATGAGGCCCTGCAGGAAGCTCTGGCCGCAGGGATCGAGTGGGTCTTCTTCCTCGATGCTGACGATCTCCTGGCCGCCAACGCGTTCGAGGTCTTCGGGCAGATCATCTCCGCGGAGCCTGAGCTGGACGCTGTCTGGGGCCTCATCACCAACCAGGATGAGCACGGTGAACTGGTGCTGCGCGAAGGTCAGGTGGCCGAGTTGAACACCCGCGAAGAGTTCCTCGGGGTGAAACCGTACTTCTCGATTCAGATCGGCGGCTTCATGCGAACTGAGGTTGTTGCCCGCTATGGCTTCGACACCGAGATGGATACCGGAGAAGACTTCAAGCTTTACTACCAGCTCTGGAAACACCATCGCTGCGCCAAGCGCCCGACGATCTTCTTCATCAACCGCGTTGGCATCCATAGCAGCGGCCCGCGCTCAGCTGACGGTCGCGCGTGGGTCGGCGCTGTTCACAAGCAGTGGGCTGACCAGTTGAAAGAAGTCGCAGGCGTCGCTCGGCTTCCGGGGCGAGAAGAAGCTTCCTCTGCGCCGACGGTGAAAATCGACGACCCTCTCGATCACATTCAGAATGTTCACTCAGAGGGAGAGTTCTTCGCACGTGCGGCTCTGGACCACGCTCTCAGCCAATTGGTCGACGGTGATCGCTCGTTTGCCGTGATCGATGCCGGGATGGCCCGCGGCAACTCACCCCTGTTTCTCGCGGAGCACTCCTATGCCGACCCGATCACGTTCATTGAGCCTGACCGGGATGTTGCGCAGGTCGCCATCAGCGCGCTGAATGAAAGCCACCTTCTCGATTGCTGCGACATCTCGCAAATCGGGAATAGCTACCTCGATGCCGCAAGGTCGCTCCACCATTATCCGGTCGATCTCATCCACATCGATCAGCCCGGCAACGAAGTGCATCTGCTCGAGGCGCTGGGTCCGAGCATCCAGAAGAACACACCTCTGATCTGGGTCGAGATGACCAAGGAACCCGTGATGGCGGTCATCCAGCATCTGCGCAAGGCCCACGGCTACCGCCCATCCGGAAACTTCCCCAACGGCCCGACCACCAGCTACTTTTTCTCTGCAGACTGAAGGAAATCCATTTTACATGACCCATTCCAGGAAGGAACGGCGTGCGCTCTCAGCGCGGGCCGCCAAGCAATACGGCATCAAGGGCGAGGCCGCTCTGAAAATCCACGACGCCTACAAGGCACTCGAGGCAGGTAACATCGTGATGGCCAGCAAGATCGCGGCGGAGCTGGCGCAGGCCGGCACCAAGAGCGAGCACCCATGGATCATTCTGGGCGCAATCGCTCTCGACCGGAAAGAAGGTGAGACCGCTCACCAGTTCTTCGTGAAGGCCCGCGAGTACAAGCCCAAGAGCGTCACCATCAGCTCCGGGATGGGCAAGGCCTTCGTGCTCATGGCCGATCCGTTCACCGCGGTGCTGGAGTTCCAGGACGCGATCAAGCTCGGCAGCCAAGAGGTCGCCATGGCGAACCTCTATGGGGAGCTGATGCGGATGATGGGGCGCCACAAGGTGGGGGCCGACAACATTCTGAAAATGGCTCACCGCGGCCGTGTCGATGCTCTCTACCGCATTGCCGGCGAACTCTATCTCGCGGGAGAGTTCTTCCCGCAGGCGGCCAGCTGCTTTGAGGAAGCCTACCGCATTGCCCCGACCGCACCCGAAGCGAAGCTGGGCAAGGTGAAGGCCGACATGCTGACCCATGACTACGATAGCGTGCTGACCGGTACTGAGGCACTCCTCAAGACCAACCCGAGCGACGAGCTCATCGTCATGAGGATGAATGCCCAGCGCGTGAAGGGAGAGTTCGACAAGGCTCTGGCCACGTTCGAGGGACATGACTTCGAGTCCACTGCAGACTACCAGCGCGGCCTTATGGTGCGCGCCAACATCGAACAGGATCTTGGACAGGATGATGCCGCGCTCGCCACGTACCAAGATGCCTCCTATGTCTCTGATCAGGAAGAGCACGCGCTGGGCAAGGTTTTGGGCTCCTTCCTGCTTCGTCGCAGAGAGGTCGACGCCGCGTGGCCGCACTATGCCTTGCGCCAACCGAAAGCGAACCGTGCAGCAATTCCTCTGGAGAACTCGGACCCGGATAACCTCTCCGGCCGCGCACGGGTGTTCTTGATGGATGAGCAGGGCGTGGGGGACCAGATGGCTCTCCTGCCAATGGCCGTCGCTGCTCTGAGGGACCTCGGTGTGAAGGAAGTCTTCTTCGTGACAGAAGGGCGGATCGCCGACGCTCTGCGAGAAAACACACTCTCCGTGACCTGTATCAGTAAGGAGGATTTCGACAATGAAAGCTATTCGGTTGATGGCTCAGAGTGTGTTTTCCTGGCTGATCTTTGTCGCTACCTCGGTGGTCTTTGCGCTTCAGGTCTTCTATTCGGCGGCTATGTAGAGGCCGACCCGGAGGCGGTGGCCGCCCAGCGCGCAGCTTATCGCAAGATCGCTGACGGCCGTCCGATTTATGGTATCTCGTGGAAAAGCGCCGGCAGCCTGTCCGGCTATGTGCGATCGGTTGCCCTGCAGGACATCCTCGCCCGACTGCCTGAGAACGCGATGGTCGTGAGCCTGCAATATGGCGATGTTGCTGACGATATGTGGGAGGCCAGGCAGGCGTTCCCGGGCATGACCTTCCTTGAGGACCAGAAGGTCGACCCGGTGGCGGACATCCGTGCAGCCCTGGTCCAGTTGGCCGCGGTCGATCATGTCATTACGATCGACAACACAACTGCGCACGCCGCCGGCGCCATCGGGCACCCCGATGCGACCGTGCTACTGCCCTGCGGCTCCGAGCGCATGTGGTACTGGGGCGTGGAGGGCGAAGAGGACCGCTGGTACGGATGCCTCAAGGTCCTTGCTCAATCGAAGCCCCGAGATTGGGACAGTGTGCTTGAGCGTCTTTCGTAGGCGCCTACACGAAGCAAGGAAGATTACTGGCGGCCAGGGGGAGACCTCTGGCCGTTTCCATTTTCAGAGTCTCCGGCGAGGACTCTGAAAACTGCTGTTCTTAATCAGTGGGAAACCACATCTCGGGCCCGCGGGAGTACTCTTCGAAGGATTGTGGAATTCATTCCTCACCGAACATCAGCCCTGAACAATTCCTTTTAAGAGACCCAACATGTCAGCTTCTCTCCTGAAGACCATCGCCTCCCAAACGAAGTCCTACGCCCAGAAGGCAATCTCCCCTCACGAGAGGATCATCGATCGCATCAAGACCGTCCGTGTCGAGAGCTTCGAGGATGTTGGAGAGCAGCTCAGCGTGGTCGGGATCGATCTCGAGACCGGTGAACGTCTGCGCATGTTCCGCGAGTGGTCCCGGAGCCCGCGGGTGAAAGAGGTCAATCCGCTCGAGAGGGCTTTCGAGAGTGTCGATCCGGGCGGGGTCATCATGTTTACGGATGCGAGAAAGATCACCGGAGCCCCGGGGGAGACCACATACACATCAGATGGCTACGTGACCGTGGCAAAGAACGGCGACACGCAGGACGCCGAGCTCTACCACAACGTCGATGCTTTCGTAGATGCGCCGGAAAGCATGCCGAACGGAAAGAAGATCCAGATGTTCAACGTGGTCAGGCCAGAGCGCTCGGAGGTGTTCAACACACCCGAGGAGTTCTTCCGGGCTTTCAAGAAGTTCTTCGAAAAGCGCGAGAGTGTCGACGACAGCGTGGTGATCCGCGGATACTCTGAAAAGGAGAAGGCGACCTCATCGATCCGCGTGCTCATGGCTCCCACCGACACGTTCCGTGATCGCATGACGCGGTTTGTCGAGGAGACCCACTACATCGAAATGGTCGGCGAGCTCGAGGGCACATACGAGGTCACCGGCCGCGATCTTCTGAACTCGCTCAGCGATCCCGAGAATGCTACGAAGTGGGAAGTCATCCCGATCAGCGGCGTACGGAAATCCCTCACGGTGAAGGATGACCCGGAGCTATCCGATCGCCTGGAGAAAAAGGGGGATGCCCTCTTCCAGAACTTCGTGAACCATGGGGAGCACCCGACGACGGCATGCCGGAAGGTCTCACTGGGTATTCGTCACACGAGCTATGGCAACGGCTCCCAATTCAGGGATGTCGTGGCTGCCTTCCACGCGCCAGGCAAGGCCCGCCCTCTGGCCATGATCGACACGCCGCACGTCTCAGGCCTGGACAAGGTCATCCCCGGCTACAGCGCCGAGCAGTTCTACTCTGCTCCAGATGACACCCCCGAGATGGACTTCAGCGCCTACATCGAGGACCTTGCCGGTGAGCTGAATGATACGGAGTTCGACTTCCTGGATCAGCCACTCGAGGGCCCGGCTCCCTCTACCTCGCAGAAGCGGCAGGCAGACGACGATATCGACATCGACCTCTCGCTGTTTATACCGGACCCCGAGCCTGAACTTGAGGAGCCTGCTGGAGAGGAAGCCGGTGCTCCTGTAGAGGCAGAGCCCGCTCCCGAGCCTGCGAAGAAGGTTCCAGAGCCAGTTGCTGAGAAAGCACCGCCCGCCGCTGAACCAGAGGTGTCCCCGGCCGAAGATGACAGCGACAGCGACCTCGATCTCGAGATTGATCTGTCCGGTTTCGACCCTGCACTCGAAGAGGAGATCGATGATTTGGACATCGATCTCTCCAGTTTGGACGTCGAGCCAACCGCTGAGCCGGAGGCGGAGATCTCATCCGCAGACGAAGAGGACTTTGGCGAGGTCGATCTTGGCACTCTCGACGTTGAAGAAGCGCCTTCCGATGACAAAGCCGCTGCCGACGAGGAAATCGATGACTGGGAGGTCGATCTTTCCAGTCTGGAAGATGACCCGACACCAGAGCCGGAAGCGGTTCCTGCGCCCACTGTCTCGCCTGCCTCCAAGCAAGATGAAAATTCAGAGTCTTCCACCGTTGGCTTTGTGGAGCTGGATGACGGCAGCTCCTTCGAGGACGACTTTCTGAGTGCTATCCCGGAGTCTGAAAATTCCTCCCCGGAGGTTGCCGACGATGCCGAGATACTTGCATCCCCCGAACCAACTTCGGAGGAGAAAAAAGATAGCGCGCCGCAAAAATCAGAGTCTGAAGAATTGATTGCTCAGAACTTTGACGCTATTGCGGGCGCATTCGGACTTTAAGGATAGACGGAAGAGATTGATGAGCACTCCCAAGACGACTAAGTGGTTGGACCTTTCTCAGTATGGCGTGAAACTCAGCGTTCTGACGGTTCCGAAGGGTGACGAGAAGCAGCGCCTCCTGGTTCTGGCCAAGGGCGACGGCGATGGCGAGCACTACGATGCCATTGGCCAGGCGATGGGCTTCTCGAAGGTCGAACGCGGGGAGGCCTCGTTCTATGTCTATCCGAATGGCGAGCGTTTCAAACTTGGTGAGCTGCTGAAGTCGCTGCGAGCAGAGGGCTACGATCAGGCGTCCGTCGCGGATGTGCCGATCGCGTCTGTCTTCCTTGACGTCTCCAACCAACCGAAAGCGGAAGCTCCTGCGTCCGCCGGGGAAAAGCCGGCCCAGCCCGCTCCCGAGGCATCTGCGCCGGCTCCCGAGGATGTTCCTGAGGTTGCTACCCCGAAGAGCACTCCCAAGAAGGCCGAGCCGATCGAAGACGAGCTGTCCAAACTGCTGCGTACGTCCTACAGCATCGGCACAAACAAGGATGGCCATGATGTCCGCCTGGTTCCGGCCACGGACGCCGCTCCTGCCAGCCGCGTCGTCGTAAGCAAAGAGGGCGAAGCCTTTCACGAAGACGGAAGCGATCTGTCGCCAGGTACCTTCCTGCGCGCTGTCGATCACGACTCCTACAAGGAATGTGTCTCCGCCTTCGGAGAGGAAATCCTGGGAGGAGAGGTCAAGCGTCGGTCAGACATCGTCGACTATCTCAAAGTGATCTACGACCGTGAGGTTACTGACGACAGCCAGGTCTCTGAATTCATCCGTTCACTGGACAGCTTCTTCTCGAGCTGGATGCGTCGCAACTCTGGCATGTCGCTCAACGAGCTCTTCCAGACCTCGACGGCAATCACCGAGAACTGCGCTTATCGTACTCGCACTGCAACCGGGGACAATGAGATCGGCGATCTCAACATGCCGATCTCGGTCATCCTGCACCGTATCGCTGGTAGTCTCTCTGATGACGACACCAACGCAGTCTTCGTGAACCCGGGACAAGGTGCACCCTTTGCCAAGTGGAAGCGTGGAAACCAGGCCAGCCTGCGTGTGTTCGAAGCCCGTGCTGACGAGGCAGACACCCTTCAGAAGTTTTCCCGCGAACTGGGGCTGCGTGGCACAAACCCTGTCGAGCCGGGCCCTGCAGACTATGCGGGTACCGACGTTATCGTGGCCAACGTCCAGACAGGTTGGGCGGAGAGCCCAGCCGAACGCCATGGTCAGAAATTCACACGCCGCGAGTTCATCGAGATCTTCGACGCACTCGAGAAGCGCTCTGAAGACGGCAACGCAATCTTCACCTTCCCAAAGGCAATCGACGGCTCGAACGACGAGGAATTCAGCCGCTTCGTGAAAGTGCTCGGCCAGTACTACGCCATCGAAGGCAATGCCCTGATCGACAGCACCGTGCACGCCTCTCAGGCCGGCGGCGACAAGATGGTTCTGCTAAGCGTCGGCACCCGCCGTCCGGAGCCGCTCGATGAGCCTCACGAGGCGTCGCAGCGCAAGAAAGACATCTTCGACTTCGGCTCGCTCTTCACCTGGTCTTCGGAGGTCATCAAGTCCCGGGCCAAGATCGCGAACTATCTGGCGACGCTGGACGAGGATCGTGAAGCCGAAGCCAGGTCCTCTGAGGCCAAGCGCAATGACTACCAGTCGCCCTATGTTTCGGCCTCCCGCGTTGGTGAGCCCGAAACCATGGTGCCCAAGCACCTCGAGGCGCCGATGCGCCAGGCGATGGCCAATGTTCTGCGAAGCCACCCCGACATCGACGAGTACGTCGCGAACGGTCTCGCGATGACACGTGAGGAACTGTCACGCCGTTTCTCCCCGGAACAGGTCGATGCCCTGGCTCTGGAAGCTTTCGGCGAAGAGCAGGGCAAACGTGGTTTCCACATCGGCGACCAGACCGGCGTGGGCAAAGGACGTACGGCCGCAGGTATTGCAGGTCGCCATATCCTGAATGGGCGCACCGTGGTGATGATGACCTCAAAGTCCGCCAACATCGCGGACATCATCCGAGATCTCGGCGACTCCGGCATGCTTCAGCACGTCAATCCGCTGATCTTCAATGACGGCACCTACACATACAACGACGCCGAGACCGGCGAGACCAAGGTCTATGAAGGCCTGAACAAGGAGCGTGCGCTCGACATGCTGACGGATGTCCATGTCGAACAGGTTTTCAATGAGGAAACCGGGGAGAACGAAGAAATCGAGCGTCGCGTTGTTGCCCATCCTGACGGCTACAACATGGTCATCCTGACCTACAGCCAGGTCTCGCGTGATCTAGAGAAGCTCGAGGCGGAAGAGCCGAATTCGATGATGACCGCAAAACTGCGCTTCTTCAAAGATTACATCGACGAGAACACTGTCATCATCCCCGATGAGGCTCAGAAAGCCACGGGTAGCTCCAACACCGGCCGCAACATCCGCGGAGCGATCGAGGCGTCCTACCGTACGGCGTTTCTGTCGGCGACCCACGCAAAAGACATCAAGACGATGGGCCTCTACAACATCCTCTTCCCAGAGTACCTGGACGAGGAGACCCTGTTCGAGATCATGAACAAGGGCGGAGAGAACGCGCAAGAAGTCATCTCGTCCATGCTTGCCCAGAACGGTGTGTTCATCCGTAGGGAGCATGACAACTCGAAGCTCACCTTCGCGACTGTCGATGACGAAGACAACTTTGACCGCAACCGGCACCTGGTTGATGCCATCTCGCCGATCCTGTCGGAGGTCGCCTTCCTGTCTGGGGATGTGAACCGCCGGGTGCAGCAACGTGTGGCAGCCGCAACTGCGGAACTGGGTCAGCTCGAGATGGAGCGCGAAGAAGTCGGCCTCGACCCGGAGGCTGATCGCAATGAACGCCGCGCAGCCAACCAGCGGGTTCACCGCCAGCGCGCCCGTGTGAAGAGCATCCAAAATACCCGTCTGGGCTTTGGATCGCCTCTGTTCAGGATCATGAAGACTCTGATTTCTGCGGTGAAAGCCGACAGGATCGCTGACATGGCGATCGAGGATGTGCGCAACGGCCGCAAGCCCGTCATCATGGCGGACGGGACCCAAGGGGCTCTCTTCCAGGAGCTCTACGAGCAGCAAGAAGCCGAACAGCTCGAGACCATGGCGCCTCCGAGCATGCGTGATGTTCTGCGCCGAGAGCTGCGTCAGATGTTCAGTGGCGGTATGCAGGAAGGGTCTCAGCGCACTGCAGAAGAATTCCTCAGGGAATTCCACGATGCCGCCTACCAAAGGCTTCTGGGGGAACGTCAGCTCGATGCAGATCTCACTGCAAACGCTTTTCTGGAGACATTCGAGCCCGAGCTGGCCGCCGAGTACACCGCGATGGTTCGCAGGCATTCGACGAGGACTGTGGAAGAATTCCTGCAGGACGAGGATCCTGGGCTTGCAGAGCGGTATGCAGCCATCATGGCGATGATCGACGAGATCCCCGCGCTTCCGATCTCCCTGATCGATGTGGTTCGCGAACGCGCAGCCGAGGTCGGCTTCAACTTCGGAGAGATCACCGGACGTTCTCACGAATACAGTGGCGGTCGCATTCGCCGCAGGAACCGCCCGCGCGCGATCGATGTGGTGAACGAGTTCAACAACGGTGACATGGAAGGAGTCGTGATCAACAAGTCCGGCCTCGAGGGCCTGAGTTTGCAAGATGCATCGTGGTTCAATAACCATGGTCAGCGCGTGATGTACGAAGGCGACACGCCTCAGGACATCAATGACCAAATCCAGGGATACGGCCGCATCTTCCGCCGCGGCTCACTCACCGATCCGATGATCTACGCGATCAACTCGGGCATCCCGGCCGAGCTCCGTACCCATGCCTCGCGAAACCAGAAGCTTCGGAAGCTGAACGCAAACGTCTCGTCGAACCGCGACAGCGCGACGCTCATGGACAACATCCCGGACATGCTGAACCGCGTGGGTGACCACGTCTGCACGGCGTACTTCGAGATGCATCCCGAATACCTGCGCATGCTCGGCATGGACGAGGAGTTTGCTGAGCAGAACGAAGCTGCCCGCGCCATGGATGACGACGGCGCCGAAAACGAAGCCAAGCGCTCCGCGAACCAAATTCTTGGCCGTATGCTCCTTCTGCCCAGCGCCCTGCAAGAACAGGTCCTGGAAGAGCTGCAGACCGAGTTTGAGGCCTATATCCAGGAGCTCGATGCCGAGAACAAGAACCCGCTGAAGCCGAAGGCTCTGCCGGGCGTGGTCCACCAGCAATACCGCAACCTGTTCGAGGGGCCGTCCGAAGAGAACACCATCGATGCCTTCGAGTCTCCGGTGTTCCTCGAGGACTGCATTCTCGAGACCACGGCAAAGCCGCTCAGCGGTGACGAGGTGGACCGTCTCGTCAACAACGCCATGGAGAAGGGCCAGGGTCGGGATGCTGCGGCGCAGGTCAACCGTATCGAGAGTGAGCGAGCAGACCGCCTGAACCGCCTGCTGCGCACGACCCAGGGGTTCGAAAGTGTCGAGGTTGCTCTTGCACAAGGTGACAACAAGGTTGCCAACGCCGATGCACATATGACGCGCCTTCAGACCCTTGTGGAGAACATCAAGCCCGGATCGGAAATCCGCCTGGGTGGATATGAGGATGCCGGCCATACCGGCGTTGTTGTCTCCGTGAAGTATCCCGACCCCCGTAAGGGCGCCTTCTCCGCGACCAGCTATAAGCTGCAGGTTGTGGTTCCGGGCGATGCGTTCCCGCGGCCAACCAGCTTCGATGCGCTCCTGTCGGACAAGTTCTTTGCCCGCAACGAGGAGATGACCGAGTTCCACATCTGGGAGGGCCTCAACGATGCCGATGACGACCGTGTCGACGCGTTGCTTGAGCGGTTCGACCGTGCCCGGGACTTCAAGCAGAAGCGCAAAGTGCAATTGCTGACCGGCAACCTCTTCCGTGCTCTGCAGATCTCGCAAGAGAACAACAACATGGGCACGATGTGTGTCTATGAGGATGCGAAATCTGGCATCATGAAGCGTGGCGTGGTCCTGCACAAGAATGCGCTCGAAGGCCGCCGTATTCCGGTTGCTCTGCGCACACCGGAGATGGTGTTCGACGCCCTTCGCGAGAACCAGGCAATCACGATCTATCCCGATCGCGAACTGGCCAAGCGGTCGCTGGTCATCAAGTCCGGCACCAACGGCTACTCAGTCACCTTCCCGCACCCGAACAACAAGGATTTCGGAAGCATCTATCGCAATGAGCACGTGCTCGAGACCTACGAACGGGTCGCCGCTGCGCTGGGCGGAGATAACGCGGGACGGCGCATGGTCAACACGACGATCAACGATGAGGGCGAACTGCTCGAACTCATCCGCGAGATCATGCAGGACAACAGCATCAGGTTCTGGGCCGGCCCGTCTTATCGCGATTGGGCGAATGACTGGTCTGACAGGATGAACCTTGCACAGATGGAAGCAGATCCCACTCGACACAACAAAGAGGTCGAACTGCCGGAGTACTTCGCGCAGGCGGGATAAGACAGATGAGCAAGACCACCAAAGAACTGATCGCCGAGATCTACGCGCAGCACAAAGAGCACGTTCTGGCGGACAAGGTCCACACCGACGGGGGCGTTGCCCTCGTCGTCACAAACCTCGGGGAAAAGCCAGCCAGCGCGCGGGTTCTCTCCTTCGACGAACAGTCGAAACGTCTGGACAGCTTCGGTTTCGTGGAAACCGGCCGCAACATGCGTCTGGATCTGCGTGCCAAGGGCATTTGGAGCCGGGCCCGCATTCTCAACGACTTGGGTGAAGACCGGAAGACGCACGAGCAATTCCAGGATTACCCGGCGTCCTCCTCGGTCCACGACTTCGGTCTCTTTGGCACCGATCCTGAAATTGGTGCGTACGCTTATGAGGCTTTCGTCCAGCGCGCGAAGGACACGCTGAGCGCCGAGGATGCTGAACGCGTCCTGGCAGAACTTGAAACCACGAAAGACCTCTTCGTGAAGGCAGAAAACGCAAGGCTGCGCAAGCCGCTGAGCGATTTCGGGGTCGACCCCATTCACAAGGACGCTGTTCGCGTTCTGGATGCTTTGAGTGACTACGACTGGAAGACCCTGCGCTTCTATGGGGGCCAGGACGAACGCGGGCTGTACCGGCGCCAGGCGGCCGAGATTTACCCTCTCATGGCGACGTTCTTTGCCCACAACTCAAGCTTCGCCCGTCAGGTCATCCAGAAGCAGAAGCCCCTGAACGCCGAGCTCGCGAAAGTTTTCGGGGTGAAGGAGAAAACTCTGAAAAGGCTGCGCGGTGTCTCATGGAACACCAACGGACTTTCAATCGAGGAAATCATCGACCACGCCAGTTCTATCCCGCCAGACTGGTTCCCCAAGGATGAGGATGAGTGGAATGCCTTCACGCTGGTATCGAAAACGATCGGCCGGCGCTTGAAGTCTGCCTTGTCGGAGGTGACAGACAAGCCCCTCGACGTGCTCTACAAGGGCAGCAAGGGCCAGTGGCAGGAATTCCACCGCCGCTGCGCCATGGCGTTCATGGACACCCGGGCCCCTCAGGGCCTCGAGCCGGACTTCGAGAAGGAACTCCGCGAGAAGATTGACTGGAAGCGCATCGAGAAGGCGGCGAAGAAGAGCGATCGGGATCACCGTTCCACTGTCGATCGCCAACTGTCGCAGTTCGAGTTTCCCGATCCTCAGCTTCGGAAGGAGGTCCGGGATTGGGCCTTGCGCCTCCATAAGCCGGACATGTCCGAGTTCGGCCTGCAGACAGCTGTTGATCAGACCATGGAGATGGTCGAATTCGTCCGCAACCACATCGTCATCCCCGCGGCGGCTTCGCGAGTACTGCAGATCGGTAACCTCGACGACATCTGCATTGCCGGCAACCAGTTTAACGCGGCCAGGCAGTCGACACTGCAGCTTCTGTTCCTCCCGGATCCTGAAAATCCCGGAGCGGGTAAGACTGCGCCCAATATCTTCGAGAACACTCGCTTTTTCTTGAACGACATGGCCCGCATCAGCGAACAGGTCATCGGGGAAGGGATTGCGATTGATACCCTGGCTGGTCTACCTGAGGGACACTGGGCTCGATTGTTCGGAGGCAATCCCGTCGCTCCGAACGGGATCTACTTTGAAAGTTTGACCTGCTCGGAAGAACTCACTCAAGAAGGCTATCGCGGAATTAACCCCGATGGCGTCGAAGGCCTACATCACTGTGTGGGTGGCTATACGAGTACCTGTCGAGACCGCTTCAACCACATCGTGAGCCTGCGCCGTCGAGTCCAGGTCAGAGACCCACAATCTGGTCAGCAGGTGAACACATTCGTGCGTCTGGCTACAGTCCAATTCGAGAAGATCGACGACTTCTCCAAGCCTCTTCAGCAAAGACAGTTCTACGCAATCCGAGACACCAAACCGCCGGTGGAAATGCAAAATGCACTCGCGTGGTTCAAGCAAGCAGTTGCCAGCAAGGAAATCGTGCTGAATGAAACTCAGATCACGCAGTTCATGGCGGCCGCCGGCGAGAGGGTGCTTTCCGATGAAGTCGAAGGCGTTTGCGGCTACAAGTGGAAGGAAGACGACAACATCACGAACGCAATGATGGCGGTCGGTCGCCTCGTCCATAAGGGCGTCACCAAGGACGTTCGCGGCATTGACGACTTCGTCAGTCATCCCGTACTCAAGCCTCTCGTCGCGTCGATCGATCCAATCTACGGCGCCACCATGGATCGGGAACCTGAGCTCGAGGTGGCTGCGCCAGGAATGTGATCCTCGCTAAAGAATAGATAGCGAAAGGCCAGACAGAGAGTGTTCTCGTCTGGCCTTTCCTTTGTCGCGCCGCGAATGAAGTTGGACCTGTGAATGTGAGCCGACGCAGCTAGCCCTTCAACGGTTCAGGCCGTCCACCATCTCAGTTTCACGCCCTTCTTGTGACGTTTCCGGGAGAAGCCCTTTTTGGGAGGGAGGAAGCGCCATTTCTCCGGGGCCTTCATTTTCAGAGTCTGTTGTTCCCCCTGCCCTTCCAGGCTGAAGCGATCTGTCTGCAGCATCAGCAGTGTCCCGAGCATGAAGAGTGCCTCTGCTGACGCCTCGCGCCTGGCTGAGCCGGTCATCGTCTCGATGTCGGGACCGTTCGACCTGAGATCTTCAAGGACCTCCATCTCTTCAACGTATCCCTTTGGCACATGGGTGTAGATCGCAGACATCATGCGGGCCCAGGATTCCGCCGGCACATGGCTGTAAGAGTGCCGCGCACGGCGGGCTAAGTCGGCGAGCTGTGTCTCGTTCCAGGAGAAGAACGCCGGAGCGTGGTCGACGCGGCCGTCCGGGAAACGCCAGGCCACCGTTCCGATCACTGCATCATCCTCATCGTTGGCATAGGCCACCATAACCCCTACCCTTTCGGGATGCTCCACATTGTGCATCAGGATGTCGACATCTGTCCGGCGAGCGCGCTCGGCCCATTCGAACCAGCAAACACCCTCCGGGAGCATCAGGAAGTCGAGGTTATGCTCGATCGTGTGAGGCACATTGCTCACAGTGTCTGATACCGCCATTGCCATCTCATCGGAGATCACGAACTGGCGAGCATCTGGCAGCAACGAAAGAAGCCTCTCCCGCTCCGGCGCGCCAGGCACAGTGGCCAGCATAGCCTGCAGGTCTTCGAGGAGCGTTTTGGGTTCGGCCATGGTTTCTGGAGCGGTCATGCCCGAAGTGTAGTCCTCTACGCTTAAGGAGAGGTTGATTGCCTATGTGGTGCTTCGACCTCGGAGAACGCCCACATTTTGCCGAAGAAGGGTCGGATGGGACCTTTTGGTCACACTGTGATCACCCGGGCGCGAGACTTGATTGAAGTAGGCCCCAGCAGCGGGGTATGCGTCCGGTGTCTGTTGGGGATCCAGGAGAGCTCATCGGACATTTCAATCGATGCGGAGTTTGCCTCTCGGCGTTGCTTCCGCGCGGTCATACGAGATATCGAGCGGCCAAGGTTCCGTCAGCTTCGTGTATTTGCACGGCGGCACGCACCTGTGCGTACGGAACCATACGCCCTCTAGAACGACGTGGGAGACTTCTGTGTGAATCGCGAAATACGTGGAACCTTGGCGCATGCCCAACCCACTTCGCAGTCTGCTCTTGTGGAAGTAAGCGGGGTTCACGTCCATTTATCCACAGAATTTAGCTCGCCTGTGGATAAAACTGCGTGTGTCACCCTCCGTTCCGCGTAGTCTGGGGCCCTTTGGTTTAGTATTCGCGAAATACTTGGAACCTTAGCGGCGGACGTCGGACCAAGATCGACCTGGGGACTCCCCTTCAAGAGGGCCTGGCCGCGAAGTTCAGGGAACTTTGGATGGTTCTCCCGCGAAGCCCGGGGAACTTTAGAGCGCCGCACGGCCGCGAAGGACGGTTCGAGACCTCCGCGTAGTCTGGGGATCCTTGCAGAGCTAACACGCGTAGTCTGGGGATCCTTGCAGAGCTAACACGCGTAGTCTGGGGAACCTTAGCCGGTTATCCGCGAAGTTCGGGGAACCTTGGAGATGGAACCTCAGCTCACGATCGAGCGCGAAGTTCAGGGAACCTTGGAATAGAATTTCTGCTATGTTACTGTTTCTAGGGTATTATTAATGCCCGTGCTCTGGGCGTCGCTCACTAAGGTTCCGTCGATTTCGCGCTCTATTGCTCTAAGGTTCCCCAGACTACGCGCGAACAGGAGGGAGCCTGAAGATAGTTGAATCGGGGTCGAAATGCCGAATCTCACTCGAATCGGACGATATTGCGTACTACCGCCTTTTCGAGAAAAGTTATTTGATTACAGTGGTATAGCGCAAGGGTTCCTCGAACTACGTGGCTCCAAGGCACTTTTGGTCTTCCGCTTAAGGTTCCCTAGACTACGCGGAGAGTGTAGAGGCGGTCGCCAAGGGGCCCTGAACTACGCGGAAAGAATCTCCAAGGGTCCCCAGACTACGCGCGAAACCGTTTGCGTCGGCAACTGTCCGCGTGGATGATGCTTGCAATAATCGAGTAAAAACAAAACTACAGGCGGACAGATGTTGAAAGTGGGCAGTCAAACTCTATTTGACGCTCCCTCCGATGCGAAGGGGGAGCAGATGTCGATGCTCCTTGAGCAGACGGCGTCTAAGGACATTACCAAGGACATCGGGAACAACCCCGTCCTCATGGTCCTCAAGCTGTTCGCCCTCTCGCCCAACGAGCACACGTTCACAACCCGCTTCGCCAACGGCGATGGCTATGTGTACCTGCGCATCGAGGGCAATGAGAAGCTCGGGCCGGCGACGCAACACGACAAGTCGTTCCTCGCGTTCGTTCTCACGCGCATGCTTGAGATGAAAGAGCAGGGCAAAGACTTCCGAACGCTTCGAGTGTCGATCAGCGAGTATCTTCGGAAGATGGGGATCAACTCGAGTGGCCATGCCTACCATCAGGTCAACGAGACCATCGACCGCCTCACGAGCACAAAGGTTTACACCAATGTCGAGCTTCAGGGTGACGGCGTGGTGTCCTACTTCAACTGGATCCAGAGCGCGAAAGTTCACTACACGACGCGCATGATTGCAGGGGAGTCGAAGCGATGCATGACTTCGTTCACCATCGTGCCTTGCGAGTGGATCGTGAACGCTGCTGAGCGTGGAAGCTTCGTCGAATACGCCAAGGGCTACTTCCAACTCAAGAGCCAGCTCATGCAGCGGATCTATGAGGTCGTCAGCACTGAAACTCAGAAGGACATCTTCAAGATCCGGATGCAGGAGCTCATGGAGCGCACCGGGTGTGATACGTCGACAAAGACGTTCAAGAAGAACCTCAAGCGTCAGATCGTCGGGGAAAGCGGAAAGCCCCCCACTAACGTTCCCGAGCACGCAATTTACCCGTACACCGAGGCTCATCCCGAGATGTCTTGCGCTTGGGGAGCTCGTGTACTCGCCGAAAAGCAGTGGTTCGTCTTCGTCAGAGGCCAACCTCAGACGAATGAGCTGAATATCCACCTTGATGAAATCCCGGAGTGGCAACCGTCGTTGAACTCTGAGGATCTCAACTCGCTCGGCGTCTGGGTGGCCGAAGAAGAGGAGGATTTGTGACACCCTAAAAGAAAGAGGTGACCAGAGCGCCAACTCTGACCACCTCTCGATGAGAACCCCAGAGGGGCCTACAATCGTCTTAGCAATTCGATAATAGGCGTCCTCTGATCCGCTTACAACAGAAAAGGACCGGAATGAGTAAATTCCGGCCACGGAGCAGTGATGTCTACTCAAACCACGGAGCCGTTCGTTCGGTCGCCGTTGTGGTGGTTCACGCGCCTCGAGGGCAAGGGTATGCACCTTGCGCTCCTCGCTGCGCTGTCCAAGCACGCCGACAAAGATACGAACACATGCTACCCATCGCAGGGAGCTCTTGCCGACTTCCTTGGACGCTCGCGTCCTTGGGTGAATTCGGCGATCAAGGAACTCGAACAGCTCGGGCTCCTCAAAAAGACGTACCAGACGATCACTACCCGAAGAGGCCAGGCGACCACCAGCTGCCTCTATGAGGTGATCTATCAAGAGACGACTGCCGCGGGTGAAGTGGGGCAAGTAGCTGTCAGAGAAGACAAAATTTCGAATGTCAGCCCCCTGACACCCCCTGTAAAGCAGGCTGACACAAACAAGAATCCAATTAACAAATCTCTCTCTGAAATCTCGATCGACGATTGGAAGCCAGCGGCCTCGACGCTCACCGCGTTGACGAATGCCCTCGGAGCAGATGCTGGGGACCGCTACCTGGCGAAGTTCCGTGCCAAGGTCGCGGAGCGTGGCTATCAGTACGCTGATTTTGACGTGGCTCTCCTCGACTGGCTCGATGCAGATCGCAAACGAGAGCTTCTCGGCAAGCCTCAGAGCGAGAAATCCGCAGCCCGGGCTCGGATCAGGCAGGCCAAGGAGCAGCCAGCGAAGATCGACACCGACGTCGAGGCCTTCGTGGACGCTGCTGATCAGATGCCTGCTGAGGTGAAGACTGCGGTCTACGCAATGCTGACCGGTACGGCACCGGCCGCGTTTGTCTCCGAAGGCGCCCGCTTCAAGGCTGCGTGCCTGATGTTGGCCAAGGACCGCGGCCTCGACTTCTACCGGGCGTGGTTGTCACAGCTCGATTTGTCGTCGATCTCTGATGGAACTCTGCTTGTCGGCGGAGGTAGCTCTTATGGTCGCCGCTTTGTCAGCGAGAAGTGCGAGGGAACGATCGCCAGGGCATGTCGGGCGGCAGGCTTGAGGTTCGAGCGTCTCCGCTTCTCATAGAAGTGCTTGAGACTTTGTCTCTTGCGATATTGCGATCAATCTGAGGAGTACGAACAACGAGGATCAGGTCCGTGGAGAACCAAAACGACGCCACCGAAATGGAAAAGCGTGCCAAGAAGGCAGTGATCGCCTTTGGCATGGTGAACAATCTGCAGATCGACAGCAGCTCTGCTGTTGGAAGTAGCATGCCAGGTTTTGCGCTGCCGGAAGAAGACGGAACGCTCTACAAGCTGAGCGGCCGATCCGGCGTCAGCAGGGACGGCGAGACACCGATCACCAACTTTGTGCTCGAGGTCTCGAGGAATGGAGCCGACTTCGAGCCGATGTCGCAAGGCATCGACATCGACGTCTGTCTTCAGCGCTACGAGAAGCAGCTGGAGATGGAAGCCGGCGTGTCGGCAGGGCCTACTCGCTGATCCTCAGAAGAGGTCAGATGAGAAGCCGTGGATGGTGAGAGCCTGCGCCAGGGCTTGTCGATCCGTCCCGGCATAGGTGTATTCGCCAAAGTAGCTGGATCCGTGATCTTCGAGGCGGACCAGCTCAAGCCCGCTCACCCGGCTCAGTTTCTGGCGGATGGTCTCAAGTTCTTCTGTTTCCTCAGCAATGATCTGGATGAAGCCTCTGAGGCTATCGCCATTCGGCCGCGGTGCCCCGACTAGGCGATAACGCGTGGCACCGGCCGTCCCCGCGGTCAGCCTTGTGTTGTCGATCATGGTTTCGGGCTGGCGGTTCATGGAGCTTGGGAAGGTTGACCAAAACCCATCAAGCACGGTGGCTCGAAGACCGGTGACGTTTCCGGTATCGATGCCGGTGCCAGCGCTCAAGGTGCCCATCCACCCGTTATCTGCAGACCAGTGTGAGATCATGACCTCCCCTTCCGCCCCCTGCGCGGCGTAGAGGATCTCGGCGGCTCCGTAGCGGGTCTTGAGGTGCTTGGACATCACGTCGAAGTCTGCTGCGCCCTCGCTGATCTTCCGATCGTCGGCGTCGAAGGTTGCGGGGACGAATTGGGTGACACCGTCCCTGAACGGGATCCGCCACTTTGAGGCCCAGGTGGAGTTCCTCTGCGCGATGTCCCAACTGCCGTTCTCCCGTACGACGGCCGGCACGACAAGAACCCAAGCCGGCCGCATGGCATCTGGGACCGCAGTGCTTTCAAAACTGGTCTCTCTGGATTGGGAGATCGCAAAATCAGAGTCTTCCAAGCGGCTGAGCACTCTGAGGAGCGAGTGGTACCCGGTTTCATCGTAGCTCTCGTCCAGGATCAGAGCTTTCTCTATGAAGTCTGCCTCTAGAGCGCCTTCTGGCATCTCCAGATCGAAAGCCACCTGCTCGACGGCCCGATGGATGGCGTCTGTACGTGCACTGGACATCGAATGGAGGTCACTTCCGGCCTCGATCAACCATTCTCGTGCGCTGATCTGGCGAACAGATTTCAGAGTGTCTACCTGGGGCGAAGAGGGAGTGACATCGTTGACCTGCCCAACGGCCGGGCTGGCGAGGACAAGAAGTGCAGTTCCGAGTGCGTGGAGGATCGGTTTTTTTGACATGTTTTCCTCTATACAGGCTTCTCCTTATATAAGGATTAATCGTTGCGACCAGACATCTCGGTATGTAGAATAGAATTCGATCTAGGGGCCCGCGCATGGCAAAGAAAACTTCCGCTCAATACGTCCACTACTCCATTCCCGGCGGCAACAAAGCCTTCGCCGAGTGGGAGGCAGATGACGTTCTGGAGCGTGCGAATTCAGCGTTCATCTTCGGCGAGTCAAAGCCCGGGAAGTCATCCGATGATCTTGATGAGCTGTCGAACAGCAAGCTGGTGCTCGACACGGGCTCGGGAAAACTTAGGGTGCGCGCGTCGACAGGTGATAAGTGGTTTCGGCCTGGCCACAAGTGCCCGGACTGCACGGGACGCCTCGAGCTCAAGAAGAAATTCTTCAGGTTGGGCAACCCCAAGTCGCCCTGGTTCTATCTGTGCTCTCACCGCGAGGAGAGAGAGGAGTGTAAGACGGTTCTACCGGCGAACACTGGCGGAAGCCTGGCCTCGGATGTGGCCGATGCGGAAACTCGCCGCGCAAGGAAGCTGACCAGCGAGCAGTTTGATCGTCTGTGGGAAGAGGCGCCGGACATCCTGGACTGGGCGGGAGACCCCTCGGACATGCCCAAGGTGATCAACAAGGCCAAGACCCGTGCGTACCGCTATCTGGCGCATGCTGCAGAAGAAGCCGGACTGTCGGAGAAGAACATCGCAACGATGTCGATCCCCGATCTGCGGGTCGCCTACAAGATCTGCCGGGATGCGGATATCTCGGCAGTCATGAAGTTCTGACTACTCAGAGGCCTCGCCGTCATCGACCGTGGCGTCGGGATCGACCGGTTCAAGCACTTCCACGTCGTTGCTCATAAGCCATTTGTCGATGGCGGCCTGCTCTTCGACCGTGATGAATTTCGCGGTGGGGCTCAGCTTGCGGCGCCCTCTCCGGTGGAGCGGTGATTTTATTCCAGGTTTCCGTGCCATGATCTAGCGCCTCACTGTTCATTCAGTGAAGTGGGCGGCATGTCTCTATGCGGCGTTAATCCTGGCTAATGATTGTCGACTACTTGCCGGTTGCGAGAAGCTTCCGAGGCAAAGAGTCAGCGCATGGCGGAAAAGAAGGTACGAGGTCTAACCAAAGAGCAGGAACTCAATGAAGAGTTCCTCGTCCGGGATACCCGGGGAAAGCTCAAGAAATTCAAAGACTGGATCACGATCCCGAACAACATGTTCGTGCTCCTCTTCATGATGGCCGCCGGTGCGATCGTCGTTGGTGAGATTTCAGAGTTTCTCCTGGCCATCGCGTTCTGCTTCTACCGGTGGGGCATGAAACGTGAGGAGTCCACGCCGATCAAGATGCCAATCCAGAGTGGCTTCATGGACCCCCACCAGCCGCACCCGGCGCACGGGAAGCCAACCAGCGCGAAGGGCATCTTCTTCCTCGGGAACGAGATGAAGACCGGTAAGGAAGTGTGGCTCACAAACGATGACGCCCGCCAGCACTTCCTCGTTGTGGGGACTACCGGTGCCGGTAAGGCGCAACCCCTCTCGGCTTTGGTCCGCACGCGCCAGGGTTTCATCCGAATGGGGGACATTCAGGTGGGGCAGATGGTCATCGCAGCCGATGGCAGCGAGGCCGAAGTCAAAGCGATCTATCCGCAGGGCGAGATCGATGTCTTTTCCGTTGCGATGGAAGACGGCCGGTCGACGGAAGCCTGCGCCGAACACCTGTGGACAGTCTACGTGGATGAGGGGCCTGCGCAGACCCTCAGCACCGAGCACGTGCACAACCTCATGGCGGTTGGCCACTCCGTGTCGATCCCACTCCCAAAGGCGGTGCCTGGATATTTGCCCCTCGAGGTCGACGCCAGGGCCTTCGGTGCCCGTATCGCTGGGGAGATGGCACTCGGACATGATTTGCCCGGCGATGAGCTTGCTACGCTGGAGAGGTTGGAGCTTGCGCCGGTCGTAGAACGCGGGCGTTTCCTGCAGGGGCTCCTGGGATGCGCAATCTCACGGGTAAACGTCGCCTACGTCATGGCCGAGTGCCCATGCGCAGCTACCGCGGACAAGTTGGCCTCTCTCGTTCGCTCGATCGGGGGCCTGGCAAGGATCGAGGAAGCGGGCGGCAAGGTGACCGGTGTCAGTATCCACCTTCCAGAAGGGGATCGCGCTGGGCGTGCAGGGATTCTGATTTATTCGATTGAGCCTGCGGGCTGCAAGGAGGCGCAGTGTATCTACATCGATCACCCTGACCATCTCTACGTCACAGATGACTACGTGGTCACGCACAACACGGAATCCTTGTTGGGCTTCGCCGCAAACGCGCTGATGTGGGGCTCGGGCTTCCTCTTCTGCGATGGTAAGGGGGACGTTGCTCTCTTTGCGAAGGTCTATGCCCTGGCCCGCCGTTTCGGCCGCGAAGACGACCTGCTGGTTCTGAATTTCATGACCGGCAACCAGGACCTTGGCGCCATGGGCGGCAAGATCATGTCGAACACTCTGAATCCGTTCTCGAACGGCTCGTCGGACTCGCTGACCCAGATGGTCGTCTCCCTCATGGACGATGCCGGCGGTGATGGCGCCATGTGGAAAGGCCGCGCAACCGCGATGCTTACCGGTGTCATGCGGGCTCTGTGCTGGCTGCGTGATGAAGGGCACGTCGATCTCAACGTGGGCGAGATCCGTGAGTTCATGTCGCTGAGGAAGATCGTCGACCTCGGGGATGTCGACAAGTATCCCGACATGCCGCAGCCAATCCGCAAGACGATCAAATCCTACCTGACCTCCCTGCCCGGCTTCCAACCAGAGAAAGGCTACAAGCAGGCTCAGACAACGCTCGATCAGCACGGCTATCTGGAAATGCAGTTCACCAAAATCCTGGGCAGCCTGGCTGACGTCTATGGCCACATCTTCTTCACCCCGAACGGTGAAGTGGACATGTTCGACGTGGTTCTCAACCGCAGGATCCTCGTGATCATGCTGCCAGCGCTCGAAAAGTCCGGCGACGAGATCGCGAACCTTGGCAAGATCGTGGTGGCAACCCTCAAGGGCATGATGGGCGCGACCCTGGGGTCAAGCCTCGAGGGCAGCTGGGCGCAGGTCGTGGAAAACCGCCCTACGAACTCGCCATCCCCGTTCATCTGTGTTCTCGATGAGGTCGGCTATTATACGGTGGAAGGCATGGCGCTGATGGCGGCCCAGGCGCGATCGCTGGGCTTCACCATGGTTTATGCCTCTCAGGATATTCCCGCGATGAAACGCCTCAACGAGAAAGAGGCTGCATCGATCATCGCGAACACGAACACGAAGATCTTCATGCGTTCGGAAGAGGCCGAGACCACAGGTAAGCTCGCGGTAGAAGCCGGCGGCAAGGGCCTCAAGGCGCAAACCGGCGGTTTCCAGGGGAAATCCGGTGAGTTTGGTGTGGGCTACTCCGATGGGATGGACGCTCGGATCGAGGCTGCGGACCGGGTAAACTGGACAGACCTCAAAGCGCAGACCGAAGGCATGATGCACATCATGTTCCAGGACAAGGTCGTTCGCGCAAAGTCGTTCTATGCCAACCCCGAAGGGGCGGTGGACAACAAGAAGCTCAAGCTGCGGGCCAACCACTTCATCAAGGTGCCCAAACCCGACTATGAAGACCTCGAGCGCGCGCGCACCCTGCCGATCATCTCCGAGAAAATGCTCTCTGAGGAGTTCATCGCCGAGAACAAGGCAGCTGCCACCCAGGCAATCGAGGAAGCTCGGGGCAGCAAGGACAAGATCGCGACCGCGGTAAAGGTCTTTGACTACATGATCCAGACACGGCAGAAACCAACTGATGCTGGCGCGTGCAGTGTGGCGGCGATCATTCATGAGCAGTCCGAAGCCATTAAAGGCTTCCACAAGAGGATTCTTGGTGAAGAGGACCCTGAGGCGGGGGCTGACACCCCGGCGTCAGAGGACGACGGATCCACTGGCAAGCGCCGGCCGATCCGTCCGCGCGGCAATCCGATCAAGAGAGGTATCTCGCACCAGGTTCTGATTGAAGGAGATGCGGAGCATGATGAGCGCGAAATCAACATGGCTGGCGACATGGCTGCGTCCGATGATGTGTTGAGCGCTCTGGCGGCAGTTGACTACGATTCCGACACCTCTCGTGAACAGGTTGAAAAACAAATCTCCGATGCGCTCGATCCGCTGTCGCTCATGGATGATGACGACATGCCGAAGCCGGAAGACATCATGACGTCCGATGTGGATGACAATGTGACCCGAGCGGCAGGATCACTGTTCGATGAACTCGATGATCTCGGTGTTGAACTTGGGGGCGGCAGCGAAGATACCCGCGATCCCGGCAGCGCCGAGGATGACGGTGATGATGGCATTCCGCAGTCGGATGACATCACGACACATCTGCTGTCGCAGTTCATCATCGATGACGACGAGGATGACGAGTGAGCCGGTTCTGAAAACCATGCTTAAGCCTGTCCATGTAGAAGGCAGGAAAACAAGACACAGGAAGACGACATGCAGAAACTCGTGATGTTCAATGGCCCTCCGCGGGCGGGAAAGGATACCGCAGGAGAGATTTGCCGGGGGCTTATCGACAAGGGTGCCACGGTCGCATTCGTCAAGTTCACGACGGCGGTGAAGGACGCAACCCACGCCGAGTATGGCCTGGAAGGCGCAGCAGACACGTTTGAGGCCCTCAAGGATACACCTCTGAAAGAGTTCCGCGGCCTGACCCCGCGACAGGCCTACATCGACAAGAGTGAGCGCCTGCGTGCAGAGCATGGCCACGACATCGTCGCTCGCATGCTTGTCGATCGTGTCCGTGAACTTGATGCGGACATCGTGATCAACACCGACCTCGGCATGGACTACGAGGCCGAGCACCTGGTCAGGTACTTCGGCGCCGAGAATACCTCGCTGGTTCGCCTCCATCGCGATGGCCATACGTTTGAAGGCGACTGCAGGTACTACGTCTACCGAGATGACGTGGCGAGCAGTGACGTTGTCAACTCGACGGTTAAAGAACTCACAGAATGCCTTGCGCCGGTCATTGCCGATGCCATGGCTGGTGTGAGTGAGCCGCGGATGGGACTGGCCTAAGTCTGAGCGGTCTGACAGCTGACCAAGTCGGCCAATCGACTCACTTGAAGTGTCGTAGGATAATCGATAGGGCTACTGCATGGCGCCCTATTATTTCCTTATTTCGGCGCCGAATTGTGGAGGTCACGTGAGTTTACAATCCGGTCGCCTTTTTCATTGCAGATCCTGCGGTCACAAGATGCGTCTTGGAGCCAGCGAATGCGGCAATTGCTACCAGCCCTCTCCGGTGGTGAATCGCCTCCCCCTCCCCCTCCTTTGGGGCCTTCCCTTGCTTGCGATAGTAGTGGTCGGAATTCTACTGTCTGCGCTCTGAATTTGCTTTAGTCGTCGAGCTGTAGCGTGACGATGTTTTAGAAAAGAAGATGTCCGGCCAACAAGCCGGCGCCAAAGAAGACTGCC
Source organism: Salipiger sp. PrR003 (assembly GCF_010500785.1). NCBI lineage: Bacteria > Pseudomonadati > Pseudomonadota > Alphaproteobacteria > Rhodobacterales > Roseobacteraceae > Salipiger > Salipiger sp. PrR003. The sequence continues at coordinate 75,597 of NZ_JAAGOV010000076.1, read as the reverse complement.
GCAAGCCAGGCTCGTTGGATCCTCAGCTCTCTTAGATGGGCTTTCTGGGTATCTATTGTCCGAAATAGGCGGCCCCGGGCTTCCTCAAGGTCCGGGTGAGACGACAAGCATGCGCTCATCAGAGCGCTGTGGCCCTTGGGATGGTTCTCACGGTGTACGTGAAGCGCGGAGGACACGATCAGAGTGGCAGCCAACGTCCGATAGCTGTCAGAATTCGTGTCATCTCGTGTTGCCGCCCGCAGGTGGTTTGCAAGACCGGCGTGAGCCTCGTCCACGCGTATGGCCGCGGCCTCACGCATGTTGTCGACTTCGGCGATCCCGCTCGGTTTCCCGAGAATGGCGTTCATCCACCAATTGGTGTCTTCTTGGGGCTGGGGAGCTTTGGTGATTTCATCGGTCTTCATATCTGAAACATAGGTACCAGGCATGCAGTAAAAGGGAGATTACGATGCTGCCTCAGCACGTGGCCAATCTCGTGGGGTGTGTCCGGGCACTCCAGATGGATGTCGTCGAACGTAAGGGACAGGAGGCTCTCAAGGTGAAGGGAGGTGCTGAACACCTGCCCCAGCGCTTGATCTCACTGCAGCGCGCCCTGGAAGCCTTCGACGCGGCTGAAGGTGAGCTGGATGAGAGCGACATCTCCCGCGCCTACAAGGCCACCCATCTCATTCTCAAACAGATCGCAGGCAACGGGCAGATCAAGGGGAACCCGGTAAAGGTGCTCTCTCAGGCATTCGAGAGGTACGGAGAACAGGATTGGGTTGGCGCGAGACCCGGTCGGGCTGCTGAGAAGAAAACCGGTCTCACGGATGCACTGTCATCGTCCAATGCATTCCGAAGCCGAGCTCTCGAGAAGGCACAGCGCGATATTGAGGCCCGAGCAGAACGGGAGAGAGACGAGGACGATCAAAGGGACCCCTTCGCGCCAGGAGCGAGGTGATCTTGGATCTTGAGAAGTGATCGGGAATCGCTTTTACTGATCTGGTAGCGCAAGGGCCCGGTGAGACCCCGGGTGGCTCTTCCGGCCGCTGATCCGCCGGACAACCCCTTAGAAAAATCCAAGCATGACTGTGGCGCGACCCTCTTCGGGTTGCCTAGGCGTGGTAGCGGTCTGCTCATGCTGTCATTTTCAGGATGTTTTCGGAATACGGCTGGCGCTCGAGATCTCGCGATCAGCCTTGTTGGTCATGAACGTACCAGCTCGAGGCGCTGTCTGGAGCGAGGTGAACTATGACTGGGTGGCGCGTGATGCGGGTCGGCCAGAGAGTGATGGTCGACGTTTATATGGGGGAGCCCCCTATCGTGGGTATAATCGTGGAATGGGCCCTGTTCGGAGGAGCCATTTCCCCTTGCAAAGTCCGGTTCCGTGACTTTGAGTGCTGGTACATGTGGGACCGGCTAAGGCCCTATCTACAGCTTGTGTGCTGACCGAAACAAGGAGAGCCTAACGGACGAAATCCTGAGTTCTCAGGGAGGAAACGCGCTCCAAAGGTGTTGCCTCAGCTGCCTTTCGGCATTTGCGGACATCGAGATTGAGTGTGTTGGCGCTGGGCCGTGGTACCATTGAAGTCATGATATCCAGATGAATAGATCGAAATCTATCCATCAGGTACTGCGCCTAGAGAGGAGTAAGGCATTTCAGGACATTTTCGGACATTCCCCGGGTAGTGCGGTGCGGGTGGTGGCACTTCGCGTTGGCTCGGCAAAAGAAAACCCCAGTCGTGCAGGACTGGGGTCTTGAGATCATGATCTCAGAGAGAGACCTGAGTGAGGTTGGAGGCACTCCGGCTATGCGTTGCGGCGCTTTGTCTTGACGAGCAGGGCAATCAGCAGCGCTGCACCCGAAATGATCGAACACACCCCCATGATGATCGCGTTGTCACTGAATTCTCCAGCTGCCAATTCCGGGATGCCGATGTGGTACTGAGCCAGACAACTCAGAAGAAACATGGTGGTAAGCATCGGCATAGAGGCAGCTTGCTTGTTGATCTTGGCAAGCAGCAGCGCGGCGAAAGTACCGGCGAAGATGCCCAGGACACACGCCTGCATGCTATCGAGCCTGGACGAGAGTTCATTGGTTGCCAGCCATCCGCCGGCAAGACCCCACAGGTACGGCATCGCCTTCGCCTGGATGGTGCCGAAGCTGTCGGTGAAGCTCTTTGTCGATGACTTTTCGCCCTGCCCCACCTTTGGTGTGCGTTTGGGAGCTCTGAGCTTGGCCTCATTCGCCTGAAGAGCACTCGCTTGCATTCGAGCGATAAGGCCCTGCCTTGGGTCCTCGTCTTCCTCCGGGGCAAGCTCGGGGAGACCATGGCGCTCGGCTGGGTCGACATCTAAATCGAAGACGGGGGGCTCATCCACATCGTCAAGGTCGTCGTGGGAGACTTCCAGGTTTTCCTCAATGCGCATGTCCGGCGAGAGCTGTAACGGCTGGGCAGCGCGCTCTTTGCCCCCCCGGGTGGGCCGGGGTTCTTTTGGCGCAACTGGGGCCTCCGCCGCGGGCGACGGTTCCGTCTGCTCGGTGCCTGGGATGGCGCCAGTGTAGATGGGCTCCGCGATCTCTTGAGATACAGCCTTCGGCTTCGGGGAGTGCTTCTTGCGATCTTGAATGGCTCCCTGGCTATTGGCGAAGCCTTCGATCGCACGCACATCCTGTTCGATGCTTGCGGTCAGTGCATCCGAAAGCTTGCCAATGTCCGACAGCGAGAGCTTCTCGATGGATTTCTCGATGGCGAGGTGTCTTTGGTCTTCTGGTAGCTCCAAAATCTGGTCTGCAGTCAAACTCATGAAACGTCCTGTGGGTCAATTTGATGCGGTTATCCTATTTTCTCGGGCGCAGGTCAACAATTCTCGGTTAAAGTGGCCGCTGAGTTAAGGATAAAGAAAGTCGTGTGTGTATTTATGGGGAAGGATAATCAAGGTGAACACATGGCGCTCGTGGATTTTGGCACAGTTCAGGTTTATGAAATGGAGGATCTGCTTGAGGTCGTCTTCCCGTATGATCGGGAGTTCTCGGCCTTCATGAACAAGCTGAAGGGGCGCTGGATGCCTCAGCGTAGGGCATGGCAGATCAAGCCGGCGTTCCTCCGAGCGACCTCTTCCGAGGTCATAGAGAAAATCACCAGGCAGCTGAAGGCGCAGGCGCCGAAGTCCTGGGACCACAACCTCTCGGTTCTCCGAAAGCAAGGGTGCGTGATGCACAAGTTCGAGATCTTCGCCGGGCTTGGTGGAGTTCGCCTGCGGATGCCGCTTGGGCATCCCTGTCACCATCACCTCAAGAAGATTGATCGACTGAGCAGCGTTCGGGACACCTGGTATATCCCGGCCGCCAAGTTTTCTGAAAAGCCCGTTCAGGAAGCTGTGGCACGGATCATTCAGGATGACCGGAAGGCCTATATCCAGGCATTCGATGCCACCGAAGAGCGCTGCATCATCGGCAAGATCGACGTCGGAGAAGACCAGCTGGAAGCCTACGGCCTCGAGAAGGAAGCCTATGTGGCCGTGCAGGGAGGGTTCCTGAAAATTGCAGATCCCATGATGGCCTCGTCAGGGGCGCGAGAGGTTGCGTTTGAGGTCCTGAGCATGCGGCGCCAGGATGATGCGTCTCTGAAAGTGAAGCTCGAGTATGTCGATCCGGTTGAAGGCTATACGCATCTCAGCGGGCGTGCCTTCGCCGAGAACAAGCTTCAGGCTATTGGTGTTCACCTCAAAGTCGATGACGACTGGATTCAGAAGCGTTCCTGAGGGAGTGCCGCTGTTACCACGGTAACAGCGGCCGGACCGGAAGATGTGTTACGGCCGTAAGCAAGGCTCCAGGGAAGCCGGCTCGCGGTCACCATGTACGATGCGATCGAGGTATTGCCGGACGTCGGGTGCAGCTCCGCGATGCAGAACGTGGGCGCCGATTTTGGGCCGGCGGAACTCGAACCGAAGCCTGGTGGGCAAGACCTTGGCATCCGGCTCTTCTGAGGCCCACACCATTCCCTCGAGCGAGGGCAAAAGGTCGGTTCCGGTAAGGGCCAAAGGTGAACGATCGTGGCCACCGGGCCCCGGAAGGTGCCCCATGAATTCCAGGATGGTTGCGATCCTCTGTACCCCGTCGACGAGCTCCCAAGTGCCATCTTCCTGCACCGCCAGATAGATGTCAGATACCGGGATGCCGACAAGCAGGGACTCAATCAGGGCGCTCTTGCGTTCCGTGGACCACGTGAAGCGCTCTTCCCAGTTTTCAGGAAGGGCGATGTCGCCTTCTCGGTAGAGAGCAACGACTTCTCCGACCGAGAAATTCAGAGTGTCAAAGGCCGCCGCGAGGGAGTTTTGTGCAATTTCTTCGTGTAGGGTCATTTTATCTTCCATCTGACGTGTGGGCCCCGAGCGCCTCGTAGGTTTCCTCCCCGGTTTCCCAAAGGAGGGTGTCGCGCTGGGCGGACCTCTCATCAGCCATCTTGTCCCAAACTTGCGAGAGAGTGAGGGCAGACTCGAAATCAGCGTAGCGAAGGGATTTCCGTTTCAGAATGTCTGTCCTGCCTGCAGTGAATTCGAGCGGGTGCGTGTGGCGGCCTTCCTTCTTCCCGCGGACGATGTCTGCGCGTTCAGAGCCGCGGCGGATGATTTCGCGTCCGGCGGCCTCGATTGTCTGCTGCTCCTTCTTCTCGCGCTCTTCGATCTTGCCGAGCTCGATATCGATGTTGTCCGGGGTTCGTGCTCGGGCAAGAGACTTCAGCGCGGCGTTTGGGTCGACCGGGATAATGCGATCGAACGACAATTCGAGGCGCTCCAGGGCAGCAGCGACCTTCTTCTGGTGATCATCGAGGTTGGTGCGGACAAATGTGTAGGCGTCGGCGCGATCTGACTGGATCCGATAAGCGGTGAACCCCTGGGACTTGGCCCCGGTCTTTATCCCATCTTTGAAGCCGAAGCCGGCGGTGGACATTTCGGAGATGGCGTGGTTGCGATCCGAGAACAGCTCTGGGCACACCTCGACGAGCAGGTCTGGGTGTACGATGCCATTGCAGCGGCGGATCGCATCCCAGAAGAAGGATTTCTTGGTGACGATATCATCCATATGGATCAGGTCGTCGATGACCAGGTTGTCGGGGATGACGGAACTCATGGCGAACCAGATGGGCGCCTCGCCCTGCCGATAGACGGGACGTAGGCGGCCGCAAAACTGCAGGAGTTCTTCCTCGCGGTACTGCTTCTGGATCATCCGACCCCAGACACCGGGGTGCTTCGGTGTGGGGATCTCGACAACCTCTCCAGACCGCATTTTGAGGCGCTGGATGCCGTTTGGCATGAGGAGTGGCTCCGAACCACCCTTCTCATCTGGCTTGCCTTTGAAGCCCGTGCCGAGCTTATCGAAAGGAAGCTCAGGGTTCTCATCGTCGAATGTCAGAGCAGCGACTAGGCCATCGATCGTGCGAACGGGAAGCTCCATCCGACCGATGCTGATTGCCGCTGCGTGGAACTTGGCAAAGTCGAGCCCCCTCATGGCACCGAAGTGACACCAGTCGACATTTTCAGGGCCCATCCAGTCAGAATTCAGAGTCCGCCTGACGAGAATGGAGGAGCCGGCAACAACCCTGCTGTCTCCGAACCAGGCGCTCACCGATGAGATGGCCTCGCGCAGGGCGGTGAGCCGAGTTGCTGCCGTGAGCTTCTCGACCTCATTGCCTTCGGGGTCACCGATGATTGAGGCGTTGGAGAACGTGCGGTTCACGATGCCAACGACCTTCATGTGCAGAGGTCCGCTGATGTCATGCGTGGTCACGTCAGCGCCGCCCCAGATCTTTGTGATGATCTCGGGAGCTGCGGAGGCATCAAGAAGAAGCAGGGGAATGTTTTCCCAGTTTGGCTTGGTGCGCCAGGAAATCCGGATGCTGTTGCGCACCGCCCCGTTGGGATGGAAATCCTGAACTCTCTGAATTCTGAGTTCGCGTTCGCCGTGGGGCATCTTGGATTGCGCCTTGAACCAGATCAGATGCCGCTGCAGCTTCAGGCGTTGCTCGATCAGCTCGTTGGGGGTCTCTTCGATAAGCCGCTCAAGTTGCTCTGCCATCTTGCCCATGCTGAGCCGTTCGATCCGGTCCGCCACGATCTCCCAGAACTGCTTCTCTTCGCGAACGTGCAGACCCGATGGCTTGCGGCAGAGCTCCACGACCTCTTCGAGCGACATCTCCGGGTTCAGGTTGGTGTCTTTGCGCAGTGCGTTGGAGCAGATCCTGATGCAGTCCTGCACCAGCGAGGCGCCGCGTGAGACCGCGGGCGTTTCCCCGTATTCGTTGGCTACCGGCGGGCGTTCCACATCGTGGTTTGCCGGTCGATGGTCGAACAGAGCCTCGGCTGGGCAGATGTCTTTTGAGAGCGCGTCTTTGACGATGGCGACAGCTTCCTGACGCGATTGCATGAGGTCCTCGGGGGTGAGGCCCATATCACGCTCTCTGCGGCTGAGACGCGCCGCCTTTCGAGGAAGATCGAGGTGAACGAGCGGAAACTCGGTTGTGTGCAGGAAGAGGTGGTGAATGCGCTCGTCGGCGATGACGGCACGGGCATGCTGCAACTCCTCGGGGATGGTCAGCTGCATGAACGGATGGGGAGTGAAGACGAGATCGCTTTCCTGAATCCGCGCCTTTTGGGTGATCGCCGGGCAGCCCGCATAGTGAGGGCAGAAAACAGTCTCGGCTTCGCCGTCTTCGCGCGTGATCTGGGCTTTACAGAAGCCAGAGGTGCCCACGCCGGCCTCCATGGCTGCCATCACCTTGTCAGCCATGTGGCAACCTGCAGCGACTTTGCCCTTGTAGACGAGCACGTCGAGACCTGCATTCATCGCGTCTCGCTTCATGTCCTCGAGGCGGGACTCGAGTTCGGCTTCGGGCACGAGCCCTTTTGCGGACGCTGCGGCTTTGAGCTGTTCGTCATCAAGGTTGGGGTCGAGGTTGAGGACCTCTGCACGGATGCGCACTTCCTCGATGTTCGCGTAGGTCGGTAGCAAGAAGACGATCGGCATTCGACCTTCCACCATAGCGCCAGACTGAGTTTCGTAGCTCGTGGTCAGCCCCTGTGCCGGAGCAATGATCCTGCCATCTTCATCCCGGCGACCATCGAGTCGAGGCAGGGATGCCCGGGCTTCATGCTCGGCCTTCTTCTCACCGATGTATCGGATGGTTCTCGAGGTTTTCCCCGCACCGGTAGGCGCTTTGACAATGTGGACCCTGTTTTCCCCTGCCGTGCGGCCGCAGTCGGCCATGAACACATCTTCGAAAAACGTGTCGAGAGCACTCATGAGCCCCTCTCCGATCGCATCGATCTGCGTTTGGCGGTCCTCATCAGTGAGGACCACGGGATCCTCGGTCTTAACAATGCTGCCCTTCAGGGGCTTCCTGCGAAACCTGTCCGGAAGAAAGCCAAATCCACGTTCCGCAAGTTGCTCACTAGAATAGGGTAGAATGAACTGGCCAGATGCGGCCTCTGCGGCGGCATCGTCTTTGGAGGTTCTCGGGGTGAGGTCGAGTTCACCCGCATCGTGCTTGCGAATGAGCCGGCCGAGCTTGCTGTCGATCTCTCGCAGAAGCCGGGTGCCTGCCCAGCGACCACTGACCTCTGCGGTCAGAGTGAACTGGTCGAAGATCGCAGAGCGCAGGTTTTCACGGGCGCCGGGGTTGTTACGGGCAAATTCGAAAACAAGCCAGGACAGGTAGGCTTCACGGCCGTCCACGACCTTGCCATGCTCGTTTTCAACCCAACCGGTCCCCTGCCCTCCTGCGCGCAGCTTGGGCACGTGGATTTCCTGATTTGGATCCCACTCGATATCTGCGGGGGCGAGCAAAGCGGTCGGGTTGCGGTAAAAGCGCCGAATGTTCTCGTCGACGGCCTCGAAAAACATCGAGAGCTGATGTGATGTGACGACGGGCGCAGCCTCGGGCCCCAGCTCGGTCGGGTTCGCCTTCAGCCACTGGAAGTAGCGACCGGTTTTGTGGTGCTTGCCCATGAAAGTGATGGGTTTGCCTTCGGCAACGACTTCGATCGCATGGTCAGAAGCGATGACCTTGCCGTCTGGAGTCGTGTCCGTGAGATGTCGAGAGACGCTGGAGACCTTGTCATCCTCGGGATACCGATAGAGCAGTACCACCTTGGGCGCCATGCCGACACGATGAAAGGGTGTCTCGCCGAACATCTCTTCGGCAAGCAGGACGATCTTGGAACTCAGTTCCTCGTCGGTGACGTCGATATCGAGAGCAAATGTGTAGCCGCTCCCCTGCCCCATTGCGGCGCCAACGTTGAGCGTCGCGCATTGGTTGATCCAGGTTTTCAGTGCGTGTGGTTTCGGAAGCTGCCACGGTAGCTTGTGATCCGCCGACCAGTTGATCATGTCGCCATTGGCCAGGCGCCCGGGAAAGCGGTCCATTGTCTGAGGGAAGACCGACCAACCATGGGCTACGAGGTCTTCGGCGACGGCACCGAAAACAGGCTCTGCAGGTTGGAACATGAGATCGACATTCTCGCCCCGCTCCTGGGGTGAGGACGTGATCTCTTCTCCATCGAAAAGATCGAGATAGTTGCTGGACAAAATGGCCTCTTACTCCAGAAACGTTTCTAGCCTCTGGAAGAATAGATGTCAACTTTTCGCCTATCCTTAAATAAGGGGAGGTCGAACTTCGTGCTGGGGCTCGTCAGGGGCCGATAGCCTTGCTTGTGGCCTCTTACTCGCCAAGGGTGCCATATCGGCACGGTCGGCTTTGGACGGCAGAACCGAAGCCAGGTCTTCCACCTCGACGGTCGCTCTGGCCTGGCGGAGTTCCTGACCAGTCAGAGATGCATCAGCCAGGTCCTGAAGCTGTGTCTTCAGGCGCTCCATGGAGGAGATTTTCTGACCGGCCTGCCCGGCAGTGTGGTCGATGACCAACAAACTTCCGGCCACGACCGCCAGAGCCGTGATGGCTGCGACCCCCAGTCTTCGCGCGACAGCGACCATTGGAAGGCTCCGCCGGTTGGGGCTTTCAACGATGTAGCCGCGGCTTCGGCCGGAGAAGAACTTGTCCAGCTTGCGCGGTCTTGATTGGGGCAACGGCTCAAGCGCCCCAGTGTCGATGCGCGCAGCCAACATATGTGCGCGCTGGATGACGCGGCGGCTTGCGGTGACCTGACGGGGACGCACGTCTTCTACAATATCAGAAAGCGCCGGAATTGGGATGCTCGGCTGAGGCTCTGTCGCCTGGGGAGCTTCCAATACCCTGAGCTTTGGTCGCACTGCTTTTGGAGCAGGAGACACTTCGACAGAGTTCTCAGCCGAAGCCACATCCGGCGCTACCGGTGCCATGCCGACCTTCTTGCCTGCTGTATTCGCGGGCTGGAAAAACGACATGCCTTGCGAGACTTCGCTAGGTGGCAGGTTGAACTCAACACTGGCGTTTCTCCTGGCGCGCCGGCGTTTGGTAAGCTTGGGACCTCGTGGAGCGTCGTGTTCATCCAGAACGGCTTCGGTCGCCTGTAGAGCGATGTCTGCATCGAGATCCTCCACAGTGAGATACTCGGTTTCATGATCGTCGTCGACGGCCTCTGAGCGAGCGTCTGGGGCTTCTGAATCCTCGACGGTCTCCCCTGTCTCGTCAGCGACCGAGAGTTCGTTGGGTTCCTGGTCGTGATGGAGCTCAAAGGGGGGCGGCATTGTGTCATCCGCCTGGTCCTCGTTGCGCACGACTTTTGGTGCACCCAAGTCATGGCCTTCCTCCGCTGTGGAGGCTGATTTGGTGACGGGTGCGATGCTCGCGGCTTTCTTGCGTCCGCCGAGTTTCTTCTTCCTCTTTCGAGGAGCGTCTGGATCATTCTCATCAAAAGAGCTTGGTTCCGCCATGTCTCGCTCCATGGAAGGATCCAGCTCGGCATCGAATGCTTCGTTGTCCAGGTGTTCGGCCATCTGATTGGGTCTCTTGCTTATTCCTCGAAGGTTATGTTTTCGAAGATTTGAATTTTTCCACTCTTCCTGAGCTGGGTGATGATCACTTCGTTGTCGGGGTTGATGCGAGAGTAGACTGGCCCGAGTTCGGGCAGTGGCAACTTGAACTGAACACGGACGGTGTCGTCCTGCAAAATCTGTATTTGGCCAGAGGTCTTCCTGATGATGACGGGCTTTTTGGAGGTGAGGCCTGCGTAGTCAACCGCGATGAGCACGGCGTTGTCTTGGGCTATTCTTATGTCGGCGTAGTCTAGAGGGACGAATTTATCCTTGGTCACTGGTATTCTATCCTTGTACGTGGTTACTTGGATCGGTATGTAGGCGGTGAAGATAAGGATAGAGTTACCGCGTGCTGAGTGGTGGGCATTTGCCGGATGATGTGCGGGAGGCCATGGGTGATGGTATCCTGGATGCTGTCATGGCGGATGCCGCCCGGAAGATACGGCGCGGGGCGGATGTCCGTTCGGCGCTCTGGAGTTCGGTCAGAACGCACTGGGAACCAGCGCTGTTCGAAGACTTTGGCGTCGATCGAACTTATAGCGATTTTGCCTGGCCACTTGTGGTGAGTGAATTTGATGAAGACCTGGCCCGTGTTGTGCAGGTACTTTCTCGTGCTAAGGGGATCGCCTCCTCACCTGTTACCACGGTAACAGAGATGAGTGTTGAGGATTTCTGGGCTTCACTCGACGTTCCATATCCTAAGGATCGGTGTTTATACTGCGGTATTACAACAGCTTGCGGGACCTTGGCTGATGATGTGCTCTCATTGCATGAGGAGTGCCGGGAAAATCTGTCGTTGCTGAAAGAGTCTCTCTTTGCGAGTGCTCAGCGTCTTGAGGCGGAGAAAATGGCGGGTGATGGCGGCCTGGAAGCCTCCGAGGGAACTGACGGGCATCGCGGGCGAGAAGAGCGTGAGCCGGAATCCGCGAACAAGAGTGAGGCCGCTGAGAGTCTGCTTGGGCTGTTTGAGGGTGAGTTCTACAATGAGCATCGAGAAATCCCTTTGGGCGGTTGAGCGCGCGAGGCTTGCTACCACGGTAACAGCTGGAGTTCTCAAGGCTTCGCGGTTGCTCCTCTCTCGAGCCGGGTTTGGCGAAGCGCACTGGTTGAAGGCGTTCTGGTAACGGTGGCTGGCTGTTACCGTGGCAACAGAGTGTGGAGCTCTGCTGATCTGACCTCGTTTGGGTGCTCAAAGTGGAAGCCCCCCACTTTGAGAGCTGAAGAGGTGCTTTACCCCCTATTCAGTCAGTCCCTTAAAAGGGGGGTATGCGAACCTAGGCCCTACTGGATGAAAGGTTGGTTGGTCGTCACGCGCTGTATGTGATGCCAAAAGGCCTGTTACCGTGGTAACAACTTCATGGGTTCACGGGGGTTTTCGCCCAAAAGAAAAGCCCCGGTTCCCCGGGGCTCTAAGGTTGCGTGATGTTGCTGACTTAGTCAGTCGAGGGTTTCACGGAGGATTTCCTCGATCGCCGCACCGATCTTCTCGAGCGTCTCGTCGTTTATTTTGCCGCCGCGGATCTTCACGTCGGCGCCGGACTTCAGACTGTCCATGTGGCACTGGTACCCAGCGAAGCGGCGCGTTTGCCGAACCGGCTGCGTAGCAGGAGACCGCTGGGCTGGCTTCGCGGCCGGTTGGTTCCGGGCTGGCGTTTCCTGTCCGATCACGACGTCATCATGCGCGACATCGCTGGGAGGCTCTTGACCTGTTACCGTGGTAACAGCATCGATGGGCTCGCCGGCAGACAGCTGCGGAAGGATCTTCCGAAGTGCCGTATGGGTGAGATCACGACCTTGGTTGGGCAGTGCATTGATCTCACTATCAAGGTTAAGCACTTTTAGGCCGTTCACGACGTACTGCCGGTTCACGCCAAGTTCCTTGGCTATCGTCTCGCCGGAAACACCCTCCGTACGCTGTTGCATTTCCTTGGCCAGGCCGCCCACAGAGCGCAGGAAGTCGATGGGCGTCAGGTCCTGGCGCATCGAGTTCTCAAAGAACCGCTTGCGAAGGTCGTCGTAGAGATCACCAGCATTCAGGAATGCCACGACTTTGATGCCCAGGCGCCGACAAGCTTCGATCCGGCGGCGACCTGCCTGAACCAGGAATTTGATGTCTTCATCTTCCTGTATGTCACGCACTTCGTAGCGCCCCACGCTCGGGACCCACTTGGGATCGGAAACGCGAAGCTCGACCGGCGTCATCTGGCCTTCTTTTTGAATGTTATATGCCAGCGCCTCGATTTCCGGATCGTTCTGCCAATCATGCGACCTGTCGGTACCAACCTCGTCTTCGATCAGCGATACCGGGACCTCAACCGTCTGCTGGCGCGAGAAAATCTGGTCTAGCGTCTTTCGGCGGATGGCATTCATCCGCATCGCGTCATGCTGACCTGACGGCTGTTCGTGCAGGTTCGTGACCTCCGCCTCTTGGGATTGGGGGGCGGTTTCGATCTCTGCTGTTACCGTGGTAACAGGAGCCGCGGACGGCTTTTTGCGGGAAAGTTTGCTCATGCTGCCTGCTCCTCGTCATCGTCAGCCCACAGTTCGGCTTCGACGATCTCTTGGAAACCTCTTCCAGGTTGGTTCGGGTACACACGCTTGAAAAGCGCATCGTTGACCGCGTTGACGTATTTGATGAAGCGCTGCTGGGCAACCCGACCACCGGGGTTGGGGGTCCACTCGTAGTTGCTCTTGTACTCTTTGGCCGCATTCGGAACAGCGACACTTCGGATCGCATAGAGAGGCAAGAAGTCAGTCGGCGCGCGCTCGATCAGTTCCGCGAACTGCTCGCGATCGGTGCTGTTGGTCTCATCTACATTTGTTACCAGCACACTGTGGGAGCCTTGGCCGAGCTCGAGATTGGGATCGAGCTCAATGTGAGTATCGATGATGCTCCGCACACTCTCGACGTAGACGCTGAGAGAATTGAGATCGAAGCCGCGCGATCCGATGACGACAGCAAGGTTGGTTGCAGCGATGATGCCATTCATCTGCGTCGTCGTGAGACTCGGCTGCTGATCGATGATGATGATGTCGACGGTTTCATTGAGCGCTTCTTTGAACCGTTCGTTGTCAAAGCTCCCGTCTGCACGCCGCAGATCACTGGGCTGGGTCTTCGATGGGTAAGCTGCGCTCCAGCGTTCGATCGCGTCCTTCAGAATGAAGTCGAGGCGCCGGCGGTTGTCGGCTTTGAGGCTCAAGTTGTAGAGAACGAGGTCCCCGCGCTGGATCTCTGGGCCGCCCGGGATGATGCGAATGCCTGGCCACGGGGTCGGTTGCCACATCGCATTCAGCTTTTCAGCCGGCTCATCGACAACGTCGTTGGATGCGTAGTCCCGAACGCCCATGAAGCTTGCAACGGTTCCATCTTTGCGATCGAACACTTCAAGCTGTTGGTTTGCGTAGTAGAGCGTGGTTGTTGCCTGCGGGTCCGTATCCATGATCCCGACGCGCATACCGTAGTAGAGGCTGAGGTACTGTGCGAAATGCGATGCGGAGATCGATTTTCCGGACCCACCCTTGAGGCTTGAGAAGCATACGACGGGGATAGGGGAGGTATCCCCAGGATCACGCCAGAACAGATGGTTCTTGCGGGCTCTCGGAGCGCTGGAGAGCATCGCGCGAACCTTCATGACATCTTCAATGTCGAAACGCTTTTCGCGTCCAATCTTATCGACCTGAGGGAAATCAGAGTCCGCTGCGCTTGCTCTGGTAATCGTGGCAGGGTCGACGTCCAGGAGTTCCGCGACCTCTTTCAGAGAGAACTTACGTTCCACGCGCCGGTTTACGGTATCATCCCGTCGGCCAACGCTGTCGATGCTCTTCAGCATCGCGCTCAAACGACGGAAAAAGCTCGGCATCTGCCCGATAGCCGTGTGTCTCATCTCGTTGTCCTTGATAGCTGCTCTATGCTTTGGGTTTTTTGTATTTTTTCCCAAAATGGCCTGCATTGAGTCGAAATATCAAGAGAATTCAGTATTTAGCCCCAAGATGCCTGAGGCTTGAGCGCGAGGTTGCCGATTGGCCACGCTCCAGAGAGCGATTTCGGGAATTCGAAGCGGCTGTTACCATGGTAACAGCCGCCCGTAACAAGTCATCCGCTGGTGAGCCTGCTCTCGCGATCAGCGGTTGGAGGCTCTTCGCTTTGTTCAATGCGGGCGATGACAGAAGAGTAGGGGTTCTCAACCATGTCCTGGCTCGGAGCCTCAAGCTCATTGCCCATAGCCGAAGAGAGGCCCTCGGGAAGTGAGCTGGCGATCTTCTCGGCAAGTATGCTCCAAGGCTCTCGGTCGGGATCATCCATCATCCCAGGCAGAACGTGCTCACAGGCATTCTCGATGAGGTTCGAGAGCTTTGGATTGAGAAGTTCATCCGGCGACGCGGCTGCCCAGGCTTTGCCTTTCTCCGTAAGCTGCAGGTTGTCGTCACACAGCTCCCGATCCATAAAGTTCTCGATGTGGTTGGCCCAAGTGCTCGGCCGTCCGAGACCGAGAGCCACGGCTTTCTCTAGCAGAACCGTCTCGGGCATCCGCTGGGTCGTGGAACTTTCTGCAAAGGTTTTCTCGCCGGGGAACCTCGGCCCGATCTCGCGGGTCCAGTTCCTGCCGGCGACATACTTGGCGACCTGATCAGTGAACCCGCTTCTTTTCAGGAAGTCTTCGATTTCAGAGGACCTTGCCACCTGGCGTTCACGTGGGAGCGAAGACCTTACCATATTGCGAGCCACGAGGGTTCGGACGCCATGATCGTCTCCGAGTTTCCTTGGGTCCTTCGAGACGTCCACGTCGCCGATAGGGTAGGGGGCGTCATGCACATCTTCAGAGCCCTTTTCAGAGATGCGAGCTGCCTTGCCGCGGAATCCTGATTTCTTGATGAGCCGCTCAAGGCGTCGTTGGGCCCCTTTGCTTACGCCCTTGGAGTTCGACCTCGGATAGGACATCTGGCCGGTCTCATACATGTTTTGGAGGCTCTTGGCGGTCTCCTTGGGCGTCATGCCGAGGTCATCGCCAGCGCGGACCATGATTTCACCCATGTGCATGGCATCACTGGGGGCAGGCTTGCGCCCCTTCATGTCGATCGCGGGGAAACTCAGAGCAGCGAGCTTCTCGGCGACCTCGGGCGAGATTGTCTTGCTGGTATCAAACTCCGTGCTCCACGGGGCATCACCATCCTTGGCTGGGGCGACCAAGCGGACATGGGTGGTGCCGATCTGATCTCCATACTTTGAGAGCATGCCCAGGAGACCGGTCGAGACACGGCCAACTCCGACCCCGTCCTTGCTGAAGGTGTGGCCAATCAGACGATCGATGATGGCTCTCGTGCGGCCGGGCACGGCATCTGATTTTCGAACGGGGTAGACATCGGTGAGGCTGGCTTCGACGGACTCCTTGTCCATGCCCTTGAGCTTTACTCTGAAAATGTCATCGGTGATGTCCTTTAGGAGCTCGTGGACGTCCCAAGCGATGACATCGCCTTCGGCATCAGCGTCGGTTGCTACGTATATCGTCTCCGCTTCCCGGGCGGCCTTGCGAAGGTACCAGATGGTCTTGTCCCGGCGCGCCGTCCGCTTGTGGTCGGAGAACCCTTTGTCGATCCCGAGATCGCGAAGATCGCTCGGCATCTCATAAAGATGTCCGCTGGTGGCTTGAACAGCAGCGTCATGTCCCAAAGATTTCAGGATGGCTTCAAACGCCCGGATTTTTCCGGGCGCTTCAATGATAAACAATGACTTTGGCATCAGCGATCTCAGTTCGTCAGGGCGTCTAGCTGTTGGCGCTGGATGGTGACGGACTCGTTGGCAGCCGCCAGGGTTGCTGCCTGCAGGACGTTGAGCTTGTCGATCTTCTTGTAGATCTCGTTGTTCTGGTGAGCCATCCAGCCGACGGTCAATGCCACGCGTTCGAGGAGCTGCACGTCCGTGTACTCCTGATCGTTATCGAGCTTGGAGAGCCACTCCTGAGAGCGGATCTGCATTCCGAGCGTGTAGCTCATGCCGGTCGCTTCAAGCTCTGCCTGATCGTAGCCAGCGATGCTTGCCGCCGTATCGATCACGCGCTGCTGCGAGGAGTCGTTCTGGTTAGAGAAAGGGTCGCGGTCCATGCAGTAGTCCAGAATGGCACGAGCCGCGAGAGACTTGCGTGCCTGGTCACTGTACATCGCACGCTGTTGTTCCGCGGAGTCGACGGTTTGAGCAGTGGAGGTGTTGTTAAGCCCCACACTGGACTCCCCGAGGACATTCATGACGTAGGGCGCACAGGCTTGTCCGATCTCCTCCCGGCTATAGTTGTCACTCGAGAAGATGCTCTTGCCGGCGACATAGGTTGCGCCTTGGAGTTCGGGCTCCACTGGGGCTGCGCAAAGGCCATTCGCCACCATTCCCGGATCACAGTATTGATCCGCTTGGACCTTCATCTCCATCTCGGCCTTTTCCGCCGGACTACGCGCCGGATTGGGAGTGGTCGTCGAACCCAGTGGAGTGCCCAAGTTCCATGACGCGAGTTGCTCCAGGGTCTGCAGTGTCTCTGCACTCAAACGCTGGTCAGGACGGTTGAATACATTGCTGCGGGCGGCCCGCGAAAGGATGACACACTTCTTTTGCGTTACCGCGGAATTCTTCAGGGCCTCGAACTTCTGCTTCTCGATTTCCCTCTGTCGCTGCCTCTCGTCCATGAGCTGGTTCATGTTGGCTGTCGACGCCAAGGTCTCCTTTAGGTTGCCCCCCAGCTGACCTGTCTGCAGCTCGAGCGTCTCGATGGCGTCCTTCAGGTCGGCGCCGATGTCGGAGAAGCCTTCCTCCAGCTTCGAGTTGGTTGCTGCGTCAGACGGCATCCCGCCGCCACCAATCCCCCAGGCAAGGGCGGTTGCTGGAAAGGTCAGGCTCATCGTTGCGATCAGCGCACTGGAGACGGCGTAGGTTCTGAATTTTTTGGTCATATCAATCGTCCTGAAATCTGAAATCACTTCTTGGCAAAGAGGCCGCCAAGGCCACCTTCTGCGACGTCGTTGACAGAGCTTCCGCCGGTATCCAAGCCGCCGTAACTGGCTCCACCGCCATAGCTTCCGGTGTTGGCGTCATTCACGCCGATGTTGAATGAGCCCTGGTTGTTCATCGACGTGTTCAGAGAGCCAAAGTTGCCAAGCGGGCCCATGGAGGGGCCGACAGCATCCACTTCACTGGCGACTTGCTGCATTGCGTTGGTCAGCTTGCCGCTCTGTTCAGCAACCATGCCATTGACCTTTCCGCACGCCATCTCCATCGCTTTCTCTGCCAGGTCGGACAGCGAGGGGACCGAGAACAGGACGTCCAGGCCGCCGGTGAATGCAAAATCGATGCACGACATCTTGCCAAAGGACTCCTGCATTTGACTAAAGCCCATGGTGTCGTCTTGCGCTGCGGCTACGATGCCCTCGACATAGGCCTGAGACTGCTTCTGAAGAGCTGCCGCTAGTTCGGGATCACACTCCACCAGGAAGGCGGTCGCAGTGCCGTCACCAGGTACATAGGTACCATCCGTGATCTCCGTAATGTCGACACCTTCGAAGTCTTCCATGCGACCCATCAGGTAGTTCTGGAGTTGATCGGTCGAGGTGAAACCGTTCGCGGACAGAATTTCGCCGATGTTGTCCAAGTTGGCCAAGCCGGCTTCACTGAAACCACTGTTAGCCCATTCATTCATGGCGTTGGGTCCAAGGAACCATGCTCCGCCAAGCAGCCCCGCTTCGTTGATCTTCACCCCGTTAATCGTCTGACCGATACCTCCGGTTGCGTTGCTGTTGAGGGACCCCCACATGTTGCTCGCAAGCTCGGAAGCCATGGAATCCTGAACGACTTTTCCGGCATTGGTCATCAACAGGTCGTTGTAGGAGTTGACCCCCATGTTCTTCGCTTTATCGGTAAAAACTGCCTGATCCCAATCGGACGCGCCGGGCTCGATGTAGCCGAGGTTTTGCCAGTTTTCGATCAGGATCTGGTACTTACCGACAGCGGTGGTTCCACTGCCGATACCCGTTCCCACTGCATCCGATGCCCCTGCACCGTTGTCGGCTCCATACCCGTCGTTTGGCCAGCCCTTGCTCTCTTGGCCTGCTGTGACGTTACCCCAGTCCGAAATGGCCGCGGTGCCTGGAGTGGCAGCGATCAGCGCCAGAGCTGAAACGGCTGCGATCAATTGCTTGTTCTGAAATCTCATGGGCAAAACCTCTTATTTTCCCGGCGCGGCCAGGGACATGAATGTCTCTTTGTGGGAGTAAGTTTGCCCGTCGAAAGCATAGGACGAGAAACCGTAGCGGCCGAAGGTGTAAAGCTCGTCTCCGAACAGACCGATCTGGGCTGCCTCGGAATAGAAGTCGCCGATCTTCTTTCCGCTCTCGTCGAAGACCAGTACCGGGCAGATGTTGGTGCCGGTGCAGTCAGGAATGATCCTGGACTTCACAACACTTTCTGTCGCGCCGTCACCGGTGAGATCGGCAAGTTCGCGGGTGACCTTGGTGAGGCGTCGCACATCTGTATCCGCCGCCTCATAGCGGGCGAGGGCGCCGGATGGCTCACTGATTTCCTCGAGATTGGTCACCTCGGCGGGGCTTGGCTCGTACACTCCGTTCATCCACGACCAGCGGACGTTGTGGTCCTGAAGCAGGTGCCGCACGCCTTGCTGCTGCTCGCGTGAGACAGCCAGATACGATGTCCGGGTCTCGAGCACCTCCTGCCAGCGTGAGCCGGAGAAGTAGAGCAGGGCGTGATCGCACCGATCAGATGAACAGCTTTCGTCGAACCGTACGGCGATTTCGGCGTTTCCGTCGTCGTCAATGTCGACAATCGCGGTAGAAAGAGCTTGCGAGCGACCGTACTTTGACTGGGCGACCTTCAGGGCGCCTCCGTTGTCGCCACTGTTGAACTGAACGGCCGTGGCCTGCGCAAAGGCTGCCGTCCCCAGCAGGGAAAGTGCGGTTGCGAGCAAAATCTTGTTCTTCATCAAATCTATCCTTTGGTCCTGATATATGCGCGAGCAAACGGCTTGCCGGGGTTTTCGCTCAACTTTTCTTTATGAGGTGGGCGGACCAGAGGGAGGGGCGGGGGCCGCCTCGTGCTCAAGTGCAGCCTCATTAAGTGCCGAAAGCGCGATCGTATCGAGGTTTTGGTTTTTGAACGTGCGGGCAGCGACCGCTTCCGAAAACGCCTTCAGATCTTCGATAAAGAGAACCTGAGACTGGGACTGGCCCGTGGCCCCGTCTTCACCCTCCTCTGGGTCTTCGACAATCTCTTTGAAACTCTTCACCTGGTAAGGGTAGGTCCGTTTGCTCAGCGCCGACAGGAGACGGATACGACCGATCCGGCCCAGTTTGGTGAGTGCCGCCGTGGACTCGTCGAAGAATTCCTTGAGTTCGACGACTTCGAGCTCCGCAAGGTCCTTCGCAAAGGTCTTAAGCACTTCATCATCCGGGTCTGGAAGGTCGCTTTCGATGGCCTTCTGGAAGTCGCTGGGAAGCTTGGAGTACCATTCCGCGAGCTTCTCGATATCGAGCGAGATCATCTTTCTTTCACCTGCCGTCACAATTCTCAAATGACTTTGGCTTTCAACGTAAACATGGCTTGAAAGAGAAGAGGACAACATGACCACACGCGCATTCCCCGGCAGGGTAACCGGAGATCTGGACCCGCAGCAGTTCGTTGGAGACGATGATATCAGGGCCATCGAAGGGACATTCCTGGCCGAGACACTCGCGCCCGCGGCTCCCGGTCTGGATATGACCGAGACCTATGATCACACCATGGAGCCGCCCGAGCCGGCGCCCGGACAGTTCCCAACGCCTTCTCCCATGGCGTAAAGACCGCATCACCAAGGATAGGTGTTGATTTCATCTATCCTTGGTGATACTAGCTCCACTCAGTTCATTCCAAGGATAGAATTTTGAGCGAGCACGATACCATTGAAAACCCCTCTGATCTGGAAAGCTTTGTAGAGCGGATCGAGCGCCTCGAGGCCGAGAAGGCGGAGCACGCGGAAGACGCGAAGAACGTGAAGGCCGAGGCCAAAGCGATGGGCTTTGAGACAAGTGTCATCTCGGCAGTCCTGAAAATCAGGGCGCAGCCGCAGGGAGAACACGAAGAGTTCAACTCCCTGCTGGATGTCTACCTGGCCGCGTTGAACATGGAGACACCCGACCGGATTGGTGACATCGGAGAGCTGGAAGGTGGCAGCAGCGAACTTTCCGGCTTTATCGAGCGCCTCGAGAACATCGCCGAGCAGATCAAGGAGATCGCTGATCAGGTCAAGGACGTGAAGGCGGAGGCCAAGGCGGCCGGCTTTGATCCGAAAATCCTGAATGCGGTCCTGAAAATCCGCAAGAAGGGCGAGTCCGAGTCGACCGAATTCGAGATGAAAGTCGAAACCTACCTGGCTGCAGTCGGTAGCCGCTGATCAGCCAGGCAGGTCCCCCCAGTTGTTTTTCAGCTGGAGCGCGACAGACAGGAAGGGGCTCTTCTCGAAGACGGGGAGGGCCCCTTTCCCATTCTTCACCCTCTTGAGCTCGAGCTTGTGCGGTGATGTCTTGAGCCAGGCGTCGAAGAGGCCGGTAGGGAAGGGGATCCACATGCGGAGCGGCACTGGCTCGGGAGCGGTGCTGTCGATCGGTCGGATGTCCTTGGCAGCCAGCGCAATCCAATCTCTGTTCCGGTGGCCCACGATGATCCCTGCGCTTGCCCATTCGATTGTCTTGATCGCCCTGGCATCGAACACCCCCACTCCGAGAACCGGCGTCTTGGCCGAGCTGTCTTCCTCGACCCCGATGGCAAACCGAGAAGCGGCATCATCGGTGAGGTGGAGGTCCTTGCGCGACAAGGAGGCCATGCGCCTCTTGTGCAGGTAGGCATACCAGATGAGGAATGGGTGTTCGTGTCTCGGTGTTTTCACGGGGCGCGCCTTTCGGTTTTAAGCGCCAGTTATTCTTCGAGGATATATCGCGGGTAAACGCTCGAGGATTTCCATGGCAAGGATTGCACCTGCAAAACCCAAGTTGAAGACCGCTCATGCCTCCCAGGCGCTGGCAAAGCTGCAGGGAGAGATTTCGGATGAGGCGATCATTTTTCAGAACATGCCTGATCCTGAGTGGATGCTGATGATGGCACCAGGCAAGCTTCCCGTCTTCGTCAAGCCGTTGCCTGATGTGAGCTCAGTGGATCTCGATGCCCAGGAAATCACGACAACCGGCGGAGAGGTCGAAATCCCGGATATCATGGCAAGCGTGATCGAGGTGGCCTCCAGGTTGTCGCTCGGAGATGTCGGCCTGGTGGTCCTGTCCGGGGTCCATTGTTCCCGGCGGTCACTGCCTCGAGCGAAGGGCGTCGCCGAAGCCGTCGTGACGAGCGATCTTACAGAGGTGTGGCAGGCATCCGGCGTTCAGGGCAGCGCGATTACCGCGGAGGCAATCAATGCGATCCTGCAGGTTCACTCCCCCGGGGCCACGGCGTTCGTGCCGGGCGCAATCACGCAGACACAGCTTGATTGGCGGACGTCTCTATCGGCCGAGCAATCTATCCCGTCGGCAGATGCCCCTGACGAAGCTGCTGTGGTCTCGCCGGCCCAAGTTCAGACCGAGAAATTCCGGCTCAACGACGGCTCTCCAAAGCGGGTCCAGAACCTTGAAACCATGGTGGGCTCGATCTTGGTGAGCCTCGCGAAGGGCCGGCAGATATTGGCGGGAGGGCTGCCCGTGAAGCCTGAATATGTGGCCAACGGCGCGCGGCTTCTCCCGGTTCTACTGATTGCGGCCTCTGAAAAATGGTCCCCGGTTGTGGCCAAGGCTGGAACTGGAGGGTTTGACGTGCGTCTTTCTCGGGATGCTGATGCCTTGGTAGGGTTCCGGGTCGCAGATGTCCTGGCTTCCTCTCCTTACCTGCTCTACATGCCGCTGTCCCGTGTCGCTCGGGTTACGGATACCGGGGCGAACCTCGATTTCGATCGCTTGCTGGGTATCTTCGATCGCTGGCTGTCCAAGTACGATGAGGGGCGCCTTCACCATCACAGCGTGACAATCAGGATCGCGACAGAACAGCATCTCGCCAGTCAGGAGAGTTGATCCCGTCTGACTGTTACCGCGGTAACAGTGCTGCAACATCCTGACCGAAATCCAGGTTTAAGGCCTCCCGTTTAGTCTTCTTCCGGCAAAGAACAGGTGGAAGACTATGAATATACTCTCCGGCTTCGTGAGCGACTTCTGGGTCGTTGACGCGCAGTACCCTTGGCTTGTTGCGTCCTACTTCGGGCTCTTGGGCGCTGTGCTGGCTTCGTTCGGAGGAGTGCTGATCGATCGGCTGCCGCATCAACTTGAATGGCTTGAGGAACCGGACGAGACGCTCTCGATCTGGGGCCCTAGGTCACATTGCAACAGCTGCCAGAAAAAGCTCTCAGCTGTTGATCTCGTGCCTGTGCTCGGTTGGCTTGTGAGGCGGGGAAAGTGTGGTTCCTGCGCGGCTCCCATCCCGAAGCTCTATCCGATTTCAGAATCTTTGCTGGCAGCTGCCTTCGCCAGCGCATATCTGCTGGCGCCCGGCTTGCGTGAGGCGGCTGTCCTGATGCTCTTCACCTGGTGCGGTTTCGTTATCACGATGCTCGATCTCCGGCATCATTGGATCCCTGCAGTCATCACGACGCCGATGCTCTGGCTCGGGCTGCTGTGCAGTCCCCTGGAGCCGGACGTAATGCAACGGGCAATCGGGGCCGCGGCTGCAGGGATGATCATCTGGGGTGCAGTCGCGATCGTCTCCGTGATGTCGCGCAAGTCGATGCTCGAGATGTGGTCCGGTGGGGATGTCGCCTTCCTGATGATGGCTGGGGCCTGGATGGGACCTGAGAATGTTATCCAACTGATCTTCATGGCGGCGGTGATCTTCGTGGTTCACGAGCGAGTGGTGTTCTATCGGACAGGACAAAGGTGGGTGCCCTTCGGTCCGGCCCTGTCGGCGGGGCTTCTGCTACAGGCTGCCGCGATCGTCAGTGGAATTCAGGTTGGGCTCTTCTGAGCCTTTGAAGAAATGTTCGAGGGTGGGCACGCCTTATACAATGGGTGCTGGTAAGTGGTGCGGAGACTATACGAGCATCACATAATATTTGCCGCGCGGACATCAGGCGCGCCTACCGACGTCCATACGGTCGGAACACCGCTGCTAAAGGCAGTGAGACCATTGCCAGAAAGAGGGCGAAGAGGTCCTGGCTGACCATCACCCTATCGGGTGATCCGCGAAATCAGCATTTCAGAGAACTCTCTCAACAAGGGGTTCTGAGGGGCGCTGATTTGTGGCCGATCCCCGCGTTTCTTGCAGTCTGTCAAATATCTACCCATCGAACAGGGATGGGCGACAAGCGCATCGAGCCAGCCCAGAAGGATATCTACATGGCCGCAATGCGTGGCATCATCGGGAAGGTACTCAAGCAAGGCGACGGTCCGCGCGGCCGGAGCTTTTCTGTCGTGATCTACGAGAAAGAGAACGGCGAGCTGTCAGAGGTGCGCCTTGGCGGTCGCTTGGGAAGCCTCCGTGAAGGAGATTTCTTTTCTGCGGAAGGCGAGTGGAAACAGAGCATCTACAAGGGGAAGCCTCAGTACGTCTTCAACGCAAGCGCGTTGCGTCCGGACCTTCCGAAGACCAAGGCAGGGACCGTCGCTTGGCTGAAGGCGATCTTGCCGTCATCAGAGACAGGTCTCGATCTCGAGGCCATTCGCCGTGTCGTCAAGGAAGACGGGTGCGTCGAGGATATCCTGAACGATCCGTCTGCACTGATTGCGCAAGCTCGCGATCCCAACGCTTCTGAGGAGAGGATCCGCAAGCTTCTTGATGCTCGGACATCGTCCAAGCAAGCGACCGACCTAATGAACTCAGCAAAGCTCGATACGCGGGCCATCAACAGTGTGCTCTCGGCGTTCAAGGGAGAGGCTTACCAGCGCATCAAGCGTAATCCATACGAGATCATGACTGTGCCCGCGATCAAGTTCGAGAACGCAGACAAACTCGGGCAGCACATGGGAGTTTCAAAGTCCGATAGCCGGCGGATCATGGCCGCGGTCTGGGAGTTTATAGGGCAGGCAGAGAACATGGGGTCTTCGGCCGTGCTTTTCAGTGATGCCGTCAAGACAGTGGCGAATTGGTTCTCGCTTGAAGAAAGCGCGGTGGCGGAGGTCATCAGCAAGAAGGTCAAGGAACATGACCGACCAAAAGTCTTCGCTCTCCAGATCCCTGGAGAGAGCGACATCCACCTCATGTCGGAGGAATGCTATCGGGCTGAGGTCGCAGCGTCGTCATGCCTTTTGGATATGATCGAGAACGGGCGTGGCAATGATCCGGACAAGGTGGCTGCGGTGGCGGAAGAGGTACTCGAAGGCACGTCCCTTGACGTGCATCAGAGAAAGGCTGTTCGCGTCGGGGTGACCCATCCGATCTCGATCATCACAGGCGGTCCGGGCACTGGCAAATCTACGATCCTGGAAAAACTCATTGAGGTCTCGAAGCGCGTCGAGGACTGTGACGTCGTGGTAACTGCGCCTACGGGGAAAGCAGCCAAGCGAGCAGAGGAGGTGACCGGAGAGACTGGGCAAACCCTGCAGATGTTGCTTGGGCAGCAGTACAACGAGGAGAACGGAGCCACTGAGTATCGCCACAACCGCCAGAACACACTCCCCGACAACATCCTCGTTGTGGTCGATGAGGTCTCGATGATGGACAACACCTTGCTGGCAGCGCTCTTTGCGGCGATGCCGAGCAATGGACGTATCGTCTTGCAGGGGGATCCATATCAGCTCGCCTCTGTGGGCGTGGGGCGTGTCCTGGCAGACATGATTGAGATGAATGTCGACGGAAAGTCGATCCTGCCGATTGCGGAGCTCAAGAACGTCTACCGCCAAGACAAGGACTCTAAAATCAGCAAGGACGCTGATCTGATCAACCAGGGTGAGATGCCTGACGTCGATGAGACACTCAAGGGTGGCGTGACGTTCAAATCGTGCTCCAGCCGGGACATCACCGATGAGATCATATCGATGGTTCGGCACCAGTTTGTGCCCAAAGGGATCAATCCGACCCGGGATGTCGCGGTCATCGTCCCGCAGGCTCCAGGCTACGGGGGCACATGGGAAATCAACACGGCACTGTCGAAGGAGCTTAACCCCAAGGGCGAAGACATTCCCGGCGTTGATCGGGGCCGCTATGATGACGAGCGTATGCCTTTGCCGCGGGTCGGCGATCGGGTGATGCTGACTGAAAACGACCACGACAATCAGGTGATGAACGGGGATATCGGATTCATCAAGGGATACCGCCCGAACCCAGAGCGCGCGAACTCCTACCTGATGAAGGTGGAGTACGATGACGGAAAGGTCGTCGAGATGCCCACCAGCAAATGGCGCGATGTCATGCTGGCCTACGCGATCACATGCCACAAATCCCAGGGTAGCCAATACCCGATCGTGATCCTGCCATTCTCTGAAATGCACGAAGGGATGGCTGATCGCTCGCTGGTCTATACCGGGTGGACACGGGCGAAGAACATGGTGATCGGCCTTGGAAGCAAGGAGACTTTCGGAAAGTTCATCAAGTCGACCAAGTCGCAGGAGCGGTTCACGGTTCTGCGCGCGATGACCGAGCACATGGCGAGCCGAAAGGGTGTCAGGCCAAGAGGCGAGGCTTGCGAGTATCGTCCTTTGCCGAAGCCGGTAAAGCTCGAGGGGATGCAGGCGAAACTGAAAACCCCCTCGCGTCCGGTCGCAACTCAGCGAAGTCGACCGCTTCTGTCGTCGCTGGCCAAGCCGATTGCGAAGACCGCGGAACCTGAGGCAAATGAGAACGCGGGGACCACGCCAGTAAGGCGCGCTCAGCCGGTGATCGCGGCCCGTCGACCTGCTGTTTCAGGGGCGCGTCTCGTGGGGCGAAAAGTGGTCGTGCCAGCGCAAAAGACAGGGGAGACCGCGCCCGAGGTCCGCCATGCTCCAGATGCCAAACCTGAGCCGACCCATGTCACTCAGGAGAAGGCGACCCCGGCAAGGCCATCTCTGAAACCGATGTTGGCTTCGAGGCCGATGCTGAAGCGGCCTCGGAAACCGCACGTTAAAAAGGAGGAGGCAGCTGTACCACAGCCAACCATGAAGCTGTGATCTGCCTTGCTAGTTCTTGCATTCGATTCCGAAACCACCGGGATTCCGCACACCAACCTACCGCTCGACCACCCGGCTCAGCCGCGGATGGTGCAACTCGGTGCGGTTCTATGTGATCTGCAGGGCCGGGAGCTGAAGACGATGAGCACTCTGATCAAGCCCGATGGCTGGGAGGTCGACTACGACAGCGAACTGGTCCATGGCTGGACCACGGAGGACTGTGAATTCCTCGGCATCCCGGTGGCAGATGCGATTTCAGAGTTTTCCCGCATGGCCGCAGAGGCCGACCTGGTGACGGCCCACCACCTGGCCTTCGATCGGCGGATTCTGGAAATCGAAAAGGCCCACAATCCGGGGATCGCGTTGCCTGGATTTCCGGGCGTGTGCACGATGGAGCTCTCGGCGCCCATTGTCGGAATACCCTATAGGGGCGGGTATAAGTGGCCATCGCTGGTTGAGGCCGTGAACTGCCTCACAGCAGGCACCATCACCGATGATGATCTGCACGATGCGTTGGATGACGCACGCTACTGCATGCAGGTCACGATGGCGCTCATCGAGATGGGATTGGTGGCATCCGACCTGATCTGACAGCTTTCAGGCCAGGTTTCGGTTGAATGTGCTGACGCCATCTCTAAGTCGGTAGACCTTCGCAGGGCGGCGATTGACACCTTGGCTCACTTCTCCAGTGTCCTCCAAGAAGTTGAGGTCGGATACCTTGCGCCGGAACGCGCTGGGCGCAAGGCGGGTGTCGAGAGCGATTTCGTATGCCTTGTGCATTTCCGCAAGCGTGAAGGTATTATGGAGGAAGGAAGCCGGCAGGCTCGAGTACGCTCCCTTACCACGCAGACGCGAGACGGCATCAGCCACGATTTGGGCGTGGTCAAAAGCAAGCGGGGGGAGGTGGCTTACTGCCATGAGCCGGAGATCTTCTCCTACTTCAACACCAAGGTGGTCAAAAGGTACGAGCGCCAGGTGCGCTACCGAGAGAGACCAGCCGCGAGGATCGCGATCCGGGCCAGAATAGGTCGCCAGCTGCTCGACGTAGTAGCCTGAGGTGCCGGTCTTATCTTCCAGGATACGCTTGATCGAAGCGGTCGTGTCACGATCGTCGTCGGTATGGATGAAGCCGCCGGGGAGGGCCCAGCCACCCTTGAACGGGTTATTGGTGCGACGATGGACCAATAGCTTAAGTTGGCCATCTTCGATGGTAAGAACGACCGCATCCACGGTAGCGATGGGCTGTGAGTAGTCTTGGCTCGCGCTCATGAGAAGGCCTATCCAGAAGTCACCTCAAAGATATTGGATAGATTATGAAGTTGCAAGATGAGTATTGCACCTTGTTTGCCACTATAGAGCAACAAGAACGTTATGAGGCGCAGGCTATGGTGAGGTTATTCGGCCGCCATGGGAAGCGGAGCGCCCAGCGGGTATGGGGTCTTGTCCGTGAGATAGACGACACGCATCCGGTGCTCGACCTTGCCGCCGTCAACTATCGCTTCGAGCGGTCCTTTTAGAAGGAGCCATGGATGTAAGTCAAAGATCTTCGATCGATTGATTGCGGTTTCGATCTGGCTGATCAAGCGTGGGTTGAAGGTGAACGCCATGTGCCGCTGAGGGCCGCATTCAACATCGAGGAGGGCTATTTGGCCCATGCGTCCTTGCTTGAGACGGAGACGCTTCAAGCGACCTATGTGTTCAGGCCACTCAGGGAACATGCCTGGAGTCGCAATTTTTGAGAGCGGTTCCGCCGTGGTCATGACTGACTCATTTCTGCTGCTCGTGTCGTGCGGACCCCTCCTACAAGGCAAGATGCCAAAAGCCAAGCCATTCATAACACCCTGTGTTGGAGAGTAGGCTTGTTGAACCCGTCCGTTCCTTGGAAAGAAAGAATAGACAGGAGACGGTCCAGACTTGGAGGACCGTTCTTCTCACCGCGGGTGGAGAAGAATTTCTCTTGAAATTGCAAAATACATTTTGCACATTGCAACCGGAACCAAGGAGGTTGCCATGCAGCAACTCACAGCACGAGAAATTCTCGACATGACCTTGTCGGAGGTACCGGAGAGATTGTCGGTACCCAAGACAGACGTTCGCAAGGCGCTCACGAAACTCTTGAGGACATGGCACCCAGACGTGAGTACGGACCCGCGTGCTGAGGAAGTGTTTGAACACGTGGTTTCCCTCCGAGACAGGCAAGCCAACTCGGGCAAAGTGGCGAATGCAGATCTCGGGGAACGCATCCTGAAAACGCGGTCGGGACACCGGATCCGGACCGTGCCATTGAGTTCCACGACCGTCGACCAAGGGGAGGTGTTCGTTGGTCGAGAGAGCTACGCCATGCTCTTTGGGTCTGATTTCAGCGACATGGCGCAAGCCGAGCTGAGAGCGATTGAGGGCTTCCGTTTCGCCAACCAGGCAATGAGGGACCAGATGTCCTTCAGCCTTCCGGACCTGGTTCGGAAGGAAGACCTCGAGGATGGGGGAGGGCTAGTGGTGGTTCGCAAGACGGCTGAGGAAATTCTGCTCTCCGATGTCCTGAGGCTACGCGGGGCGATTCCGGATAAGCATTTGGCTTGGATCGCGTCGGGGTTGCTCAACATCACGGCGTGGCTTGAGTACGCCGCTCTGGTGCATGGTGCGATCTCGACCGAGCATGTGCTAGTCGACCCCGTGAAGCACAGCGTTCGTTTGGCCGGGGGCTGGTGCTTCGCGACTTCGGTAGGAGAACGTCCTGTTGCTCTGCCGGGGCGTACGCTGGATCTGATGCCACGCATGGGCATTCCGGGTACTCCGGCTGAGACCACTCTCGATCGCGAGTTGGTTCGCCAGACGATCCGTGAGGCGGCAGGCGATCCAAGGGGAACCAATGGCGGAGTAGCCGCTCTGCCGGAGAAGATGAGCCGGTGGTTGCAAATGGCACCGACCGCGAAGGCGGTGGACGACTATTCCCGCTGGCAGGCAGCGCTGGAGGCAGCGTGGGGGCCGAGGACTTTCGTGAAATGGGATCTTCGGGCGGCCTCGATCTACGGTTGATGAAGGTGAAGGGAAGGTGAAGGGAAGGTGAAGGGAAGGTGAAGAAATCTAACAAAGTGCAAAATGTATCTTGCAACTTGATGCCGCTGGATCCATGTTACAAACACACCAAGTGAAGGAGGTCCGATATGGGAAACGGACGTTGGAGCGCACAGGATTGGCAAACGTACAGCTCGGCTTCGGTCGCGGGTAAGAGCCAACAACAGATTTTCACCTCGCGCCATATGCAGGATCAATACAATCCGGCGTTGATCACCATGCGTGAAAGCCGTGACAGCGCGGACAACCCGCAGGCGACGCCGATCATCCTTGCATCGGATGTCACCGGCTCGATGGGTCTGATTGCTGAAAAGCTCATGCGCGAAGGTCTCAACACCCTTGCGACCGAGATCTACGATCGCAAGCCGGTGAGTGATCCGCACATCATGATCATGGGTGTCGGAGATGCCAAAACTGACCAGGCGCCGCTTCAGGTCACCCAATTCGAGGCAGACATTCGGGTTGCTGAACAGGCCCGCGAACTCTGGCTCGAAGGCTACGGGGGAGGCAACGGCGGCGAAAGCTACATGGCGGCGCACCTTTTCGCTGCGACAAAGGTCTCTGCAGATGCCTGGGAAAAGCATGGACGGAAAGGGTACCTCGTCACAATCGGCGATGAGCCAGTGCATGACGGCATGACCCGAGATGAGATCCAGCGCGTGCTGGGCATCTCGGCCGAAGCAGACCTTTCCGCCCGGGAAATCCTCGCGATGGCAGAACGGAACTGGGAGGTCTTCCACATTGTGCTGGCCAATGAGGGTTATGCCCGAGGACGCGTCGACCGTGTTCTCGACACCTGGAAGCCGCTCCTGCCGGAACGCACTATCCAACTGCAGGACGTGGACGCGCTTGCCGAAACCGTCGTTTCCCTGATTCAGGTGAACGAAGGTGCGAGGCCAGCCGATGTCGCTGCGAGCTGGTCCGGCTCCACCGCCATGGTAGTCGCAGACGCCCTGAAAGGGATGCCTGCTCGCACCGGCCGCGGCGGTGGTCTCCAGCGCCTGCGCTGACTACAGGGTTGCCGCCCAGCGCGATTGGGCGGCAACCGTCTCTGGAAAGGATAGATGATGACCAAGCCCGCATATGCAGTCATTGGGGCAAACTGGGGCGATGAAGGAAAGGGGCTCGCAGTTGATGCGCTTTCGGCGTCTCTAGCTTCCGAGGGCAAAGACGTCCTCGTCGTACGCTCCAACGGAGGAGCGCAGGCCGGCCACGGTGTTGAGCGGCCAGACGGCAGGCGGCATGTGTTCCACCACGTCGGGGCAGGAACCTTCGCTGGAGCGAGTACGCACCTCTCGCAGTTCTTCGTGGCGCACCCGATGCTGTTTTCGGCTGAGCTCTTTGACCTGCGGGTGTTGGGCGCGTCCCCGCGTCGGGTCACGATCGACCCCCGGGCGCCGGTCACCACACCGTGGGATATGGCGCTCAATCAAGCCGTAGAACTTCAGCGCGCTGGTGGCCGCCATGGATCTACAGGGCTTGGCTTTGGGGAGACGCTCGAGAGACATGAACGGGGACCGAAGCTTCTTGCCGGCGATCTCTGGGTAGGGGGCCTGCGGGGGAAACTGGAAGGAATTCAGAATGTCTGGGTGAAAGAGCGGGCCATCGAACTCGGTATCGATTTGCAGAACTCACCGGTGTCCGGTGTCCTCGATGGCAGTCTGCCAGTGATCGACAAATTCCTCGAGGACTGCGACCGCTTCCTGCAGAGCGTCGAGCTGATGGATGATGCAGGTATCTCTCACAATGAAACTGTCCTCTTTGAAGGTGCCCAAGGCCTTCAGCTCGACATGGACTATGGTGTGTTCCCGCACGTGACGCGATCGTACACGGGTCTGCGCAATATGCTGGAGATCGCCGGGGAGGCTGGTATCGATGTGATCAAGCCGCTCTACATGACGAGAGCCTATGCCACCCGCCACGGAGCCGGGCCACTTCCCTTTGAGGCCGACGGGACAATCGGTTGGGCGGACATCGTGG
Organism: Salipiger sp. PrR003; assembly: GCF_010500785.1. Classification (NCBI taxonomy): domain Bacteria; kingdom Pseudomonadati; phylum Pseudomonadota; class Alphaproteobacteria; order Rhodobacterales; family Roseobacteraceae; genus Salipiger; species Salipiger sp. PrR003. Next base: position 44,453 of record NZ_JAAGOV010000076.1, on the reverse strand, counting down.
ACCTGACCAATGCGCCCAACGACTGGCAGGGGGTGATCCGACACGCGCCTCTGGATGCCGATCTTCTTGCTGCAACGATCGCACGGGACGTGGCGCTTGCTGAAGGCACGGGCATCGAGATCGACGCGGGCCTTGGCGTCTCCTGTCTGGATCAACTGAAGTCCATTGGCGTGGTCGGTGTTGGCGGCGTCCAGCGACAGGTGACGAGAGATGTGATCGCCGGCGAGCTTGCGGAGATTGCCGGCTTGCCACTTCGCCTGTCTTCCTATGGGCCGGTTCGGGAACGGGTGCGTCTGGCTTGCTATGAACGCAACGCTGCCACGGTCACGCTGAACTGCGTGTAGAAATAGACCATGAAGACGAGAGCTTACCGATTGGCTTCTTCGTCCTCATCCATCACCTTTCTAAGTGCCGATCTTTGATCTGCGGGCAAACTCCGGATGAGTTGAAGGACCACGTCTGTCAGCAGGAAAGCGGTGGCACCTGCAGCCGCCCCAGCACCAGCAGCTTTCAAGACGGCAGCGCTTAGAGGGGGTCTGGAGGGAACTTGGACATCGAAATAGTCGGTCCTGGGGAGTGCCTCATGAAAGGTCGGCGCCTTAAGACGCAATAGGAGCATCCTGTCCATCAAGATCATGAAGGCCAAAACCGCAACCACGATCAGAAGAATCAACCCGACGAGAAGATCACTGGCCTGGAGCGAAGTGGGGAGGTCGGTCATCATGATCGGATACTCCGAGCGGTTACCTGTCTTTCAGAAAAACGTAGCATGAGATGTCGAGTGTGCAATGGGTAGCCCTATCCGTTTGCGCGAGTGGGGATCAAATAGTTGAGAAAACTTTGGGCGTCTCGAGCCTCGCGGTTCTTTCGGGCCTTAAGTTTTACAGCCAAACGTTGGTTAGACCACGCGCCTGCGAAGATGACACTTGTCGCAATAAAGCCGAGCCCGAGGACGACAGGAGCAACCGGAACCAGTGCTGATCCGAAGACAGCTGCCCCCGCTAGGCCCCCGGTCCCGAACATGGCTGCACCTGAAGCTGTCATTACGATGTCTAGTCTAGGAATTGCACCTTCGGCGTTCTCGGCATCCTCCTTGGCAGTTGAGATTACCCGGGTGAGGTACCTGTCAAGATAGTCTAGAAGGTCCACTAGGTAGTTGGCATGGAGTGCGCCAGGCTCATAGAGCGCATTGCGAAAAGCCCTTTGAAGCCGGTCACTTTCAGCGTAAGCCGTCATTGAGCTAGCGAAATCAGCGCTCAACGACCGAGAGACGTGCCTGCCGCTCATTTCGAGCTGATGAATTTCGATCAGCAGCTCAATCAAGTCTTGAGGATCTAAGATGGCCATTTTCGAGAAATGCCGCTGCTGAAAATTCCCGTTCGGCAAAGTTTACCCAGAAGACGAAGTCGATCAAGAATTTCTGTGGCAGTCGGCGTTGTTTCTCAGAAAACCTCTTCTTCATGATCCACGCGCATCTCCAGTTCACTAGAACGGAGAGCAAGCATCCATGGGCATCGCGACGATCAAGGCCGGACTGGCGTCTGCTTTTGGCAACCTGATGAAGAAGAACATGGACTCGTTCTTCTTCCTCGAGACCGGCATCTCGGGCACGAAGTACGTGGTATCGGCCGACGGATCGATCATGTCGATCATCCGCATCGATGGTCTGAAGAAGATGGCGGGCGCCGAGGAGATGGTTGGCGTCATCGACAAGATGAACCTCAAGCTGTCCAGCTACTTCGATCAGTCGGGGCACGCGCTTCAGGTCTGGTTTTCTCGCGATCCGGATGCTTCGCAGGATTTGGTGGCATCCCTGAATCACCCCGCCCGGGTGGTTGCTGAAAAGCTCAAGCTGGAATTGGGAGACCTGTTCGACGAGCGTGAAACCCACCTTTCCAAGTTCATCACCCAGGAAGGATGCTACCTGGCGCTTTGGACGCGTCCGTCGGTTCTGACCAAAACGGAGCTCGAGAGCATCAAGCATGAGACCAAGCGGCCCGATAAATGGCCGATGGCAATCAGCACTCAGGACATTTTCAGAGCATCCCGGCAACTCGTGACCCGTCACGACAGCTTCGTGACCTCCTTCCTGAGCGACCTTAGGGAGTTGTCTCTGAGGGCAGAGGCCCTTGAAGCGCATGATGCCCTGGCTGCAGTGCGGACATCGCTCTACCCGGACCTGCTCGGCTCCAATTGGAGGCCTGCGCTGCCCGGCGACAATGTCTCTGTCAGGAATCCCGCCTGGGCCAAGGGGGATGCCAGCCACCTCTTCGTGCCCCCGCTCAGGGACCAGATGTTCTCCCGCGGGGGAGAGGTGCTGTCGCCAAGGATCGTTCGGGTCGGCCGCTACAACTTTGCCACCCTCGATATGACCGTGGGACCCCAGGATGTCAGGCCGTTTTCAGAGCTTCTGAACCGGATGATCACTGGCAATGAGTTTCCGTGGCGCACCAGCTTTCTGCTCGAGGGCAATGGCCTGTCCGGTGAGATGCAGGTGAAATCTACCCTGGCCGCTGTCGTCGGCTTCACGAACTCTGAAAACAAGCAAATCCGGGACTCCATCGAAGCGATGCAGGCGCTCAAGAAGAGCGGTGACGAGGTTGTCGTACGTTTCAGAGTTTCCTTCGCGACCTGGGCACCGGTCGACAACATCCAGCTCCTCGAGGAGCGGGTCTCGCAGTTGCAGCGATCGGTGGAGAGCTGGGGCTACTGCGGTGTGTCTTCAGGTTCAGGGGACCCTCTGGCCTCGTTCATGTCCTCCGCGCTGGGCGTCGACGTGGCCTCCACGGCGAATGCAGGTGCCCCGCCGATGAAGGATGCCCTCTACATGATGCCCTGGAACCGGGATGCCTCGCCTTGGGAGAAGGGCTCAGTACTCTTCCGTACCAATGACGGACGCCCCTGGCCCTATGAGCCCGGGTCTTCTAAGCAGACGACATATATCGACCTGGTCTTTGCTCCGCCGGGCTACGCAAAGTCGGTGTTCCTGAATACGACCAACCTGGCGCTTTGCCTGTCGCCCAGCGCGACAACCTCTTCGTCCGGCACCCAGCTGCCGCGGATCGCCATCCTCGACGTGGGGCCGAGCTCGTCGGGTCTGATCTCGCTGATCAAGGAGGCTCTGCCGCCAAGCAAGAGGCACCTGGCTCAGTACAAGCGCCTGCGCATGATCAAGGATCACGCGATCAACCCGTTTGACACGCAGCTTGGATGCCGTCGTCCGCTGCCGGTGGAGCGTGCCTTCCTCGTGAACTTCCTGTCGATCCTCGGAACCCCGGTTGGGGACAAAACACCCCCAAGCGGGCTTTCAGACCTCGCAGGGATGGTGGTCGACGAAGTCTACAAAGAGTTCGACGACAAGGAGCGACGCGGCAATCCCAAGCGTTACACCTCGCAAGAGGATCTAGAGGTCGATGCGACGCTTGCCAAGCATGACATCGTTCTCAGTGACGCGCCAACCTGGTGGGAAGTGGTGGACCGCCTGTTCGAGGTGGGAGAGCTGCATGTCGCTTCGCTTGCCCAGCGCTTCGCGGTGCCATTGGTTGAAGACCTGAACGTCGTCGTCCGCAAACGGCAGATTCAGGATGTCCATGGTTCTGCGAGGACAGGCACCGGTGAAGCATTGGTTGATGTCTTCCAGAGGATGATTTCCTCGGCCTTGACCGAATACAGCATCCTGACGATCCCGACCCGTTTTGACATCGGTGACAGCCGGGTGGTGTCTCTGGACATCGATGAGGCAGCTCCGAAGGGTGGCGCGCCGGCGGAGAAGCAGACGGCGCTTGTCTACATGTTGGCGCGCTTTGTCCTGGCTCGAGACTTCTACCTCAATGAGGATGTCGTGAATCTGATGCCTGAGGACTATCGGCGTCACCATTCAAAGCGCATCAGCGCCCTTCGCGAGATGCCCAAGAAGATCGTCATGGACGAATTCCACCGCACAAAGGCGACGCCCCAGGTGCGGGACCAGGTGATGATCGACCTTCGCGAGGGCCGGAAGTGGGGTGTTCACATCGCGCTCGCTTCGCAGCTTCTGGATGACTTCGACGATGATATGGTGGACATGGCCACTGGCGTCTGGATCATGGGTGTGGGCACCGAGAGGGCGGCCAAGAAGGCAAGCGGCGTCTTCGGTCTGTCCCCTGCCGCGAACCGTGTGCTGAGAACCCAGTTGAACGGCCCGGGGCCGAAAGGGGCGCCCTTCCTGGCCTTGCTCAACATGAAGGACGGCTCGCACGAGCACCTTCTTTACAACACGCTTGGTCCGATGGAGCTGTGGGCCTTCTCTACCGATCCAAGCGATGCCCGTGTCCGGAACCGCCTCTACGAAATGGTCGGTCCGCTCGAAGCGCGCCGGCGGCTGGCAAAGCAGTTCCCCAACGGGAGCGCAGTTCCTGAAATTGAACGTCGGAAGGCCCGTCTTGCAGAGCAGGGCGCAAATCATGACGACGGCGAGGGTGTGATCGAAGACCTCGCCCAAGAGCTCGCTAGGGGGTAGCCATGCCGGTAACACGCGCGCAGAAGGCCGCGGCCACGCATTCCAAGGGACACGCTCTTGTCCTGGCGGGGCCGGGAACAGGGAAGACCACGACGCTGATCGAGCGGTGCCGCGTGCTTGTTCGCGCTGGAGTACCGCTCGACGCGATGTTTGTCAGCACCTTTACGGCCAAGGCAGCCACGGAGATCCGTGATCGTCTGCGTGTGTCTCTGGCAGGAAGCGGCGAGGGCACGGTCAATCGCGATGAGATCCTGAAATCTGCTCACATCGGCACCTTCCACTCCTTGTGCGCCCGCCTGCTCAAACGGTTTCCGACCGATATCGGCCTTCCATATGATTTCGAGATCATCGGTGAAGAGGACCAGCGGCAGCTGCTCTACGATCTGGAGATCGAGTGGGACGAGGAGGAGGGGAACTACGTCGACATGATCTCGCGCTGGAAGGATCAGGGCCGATCCCCAGAGCAGGCACTCGAGGAGGCCCGGAAGCTCAATGACAAGTTCACCGTCGGGGCAGCAAAGGCTTACGCGCGCTACGAGGTGACACGTCAGGAGCGGGCGCGTGTCGATTTCTCTGATTTGATCACGCTGTCGACAAAGATCCTGAAATGTGGCGGACGCGGACAGAAGTGGTTCCACGGAAACTTCAGTCACTTCGTGGTGGACGAGTTCCAGGACAGCAACCGGACGCAGATCGAGTTCCTGCAGGCCGCGCTGGGCCCTCATGGGCAGCTTTGGGCAGTGGGGGACGAGAACCAGTCTCTCTATGAATGGCGTGGCAGCAGTCCGAGGTACTGCCTCGAATTTCAGAAAATCTTCCCAGGCGCCAAGCTGTACCAGCTCAACGAGGGCTTCAGGTGCAGCCCGCAGATCATCCGGATGTCTTCGCAGGTCATCTCCAAGAACCGCTCGCGCTATGACAAGACCCTCAAGCCAGCCCGCAAGGCTCGCAACGGAGAGTTCGTCCTCTTCAAGGGGTTTGCGACCCATGATGCTGAGGCAGACTGGATCGCCAAGCAGCTGGCGAAGTACCAGAGAAAGGGCGGCAAGCTGTCCAAGACCGCGGTACTTTTCAGAACAGCGAGCGTGGCCAACGCGATTCAGAGGCAGCTGGAAAAGCAGATGATCCCCTTCCGCCTCTCGGGGGCAGGCTCCTTCTGGACGCTGCCGGAGGTCTCGCTCTATGTGACGTCTGTTGCTGCGATCGCAGGGGATCGTCGGTTCGACATCAGGAATGGCTTCGGTCGCACCAAGGCGGGTTTCAAATGTCGTTCGTTGGCCGAGCACCTGACCGGCGAGCCCGCACGGGTTGTCGCCGAGCCGCTTGCACGGGTGCTCTATGAACATCGGCCGAGAAGTCTCGATGCGGAGCGTGGCGCGAGTTGGATGGCGTCGGTGGAAGCCGCCAGCAGCCTGCTGCTGGACTTCGACAACACCAAGGGATTCCTGGACTACGTCCACGAGCGCACCAACGAGGAGACTGCGAGGGCCGAGGACTTCGTGACACTGAGCACTCTGCATTCAGCCAAGGGCCTTGAGTGGGATATGGTGTTCGTGGCCGGATGTGAGCACGACCTGCTTCCGCACTTCAAGAGCACCAATGTCGAGGAGGAGCGCCGGCTTTTCTATGTCGGGATGACCCGAGCAAGAGGACAGCTTGTCATGAGCTACGCGCGAAGGCGGAACGACAAGGCGAAAAAGCCGTCTCCGTTCCTCAAGGAAGCCGCTTTGCCGACCGAGAAGAATGTTGGCGTGTTCAAGTGGAGCGACCCTACCGATACCAAGGACGCAATCGCTACAGGGAAGTCGGAATCCAAGGATAGTCTACCTGCAAAAACCCGACATGACACCTCCCGTCGGCGCACCTACCGCCACCGCGGAGGAAAGTCTCTGATTTCTCCGGAGGAGCGGGGGCAAGGGTGAGGGAATTTATCCTTTCAAATTTCGCCGGCCTGCAATAGAGTGGCGACAACATAGGAAGGATAGATATGGCTGATCTCTCGGTTCGAGGATTGGGCTGGAAGGTGGCTGACCCTGTTGAGGGGGCTCATCCCGGCATTCCAAAAGAAGTTGTTTCGATCGCATTGGCTCGAGGGATCAATGATCTCGGTGAGTTCTTCAAGCCATCATTGAAGGGCTCCATGCCGGACCCCCTGGTGCTCAAGGATATGGACAAGGCGGTCGCGCGAGGGCTCGAGGCTGTCCAGAAGAAGCAACGCGTGTGTGTGTTTGGCGACTATGATGTGGACGGCGCCACATCGACCTCCATCCTGATGCTCTTTCTGGAGTACATGGGGTGCGAGATGAGCTTCTACATCCCGCAGCGTCTGTCAGAAGGCTATGGGCCCAACGTGCCGGCGATCGAGAAGATCTACGAGGAACACAAGCCGGACCTGATCATTTTCGCGGACTGTGGAACCGTCGCGTTCGAGCCCCTCGAGAAAGCCGCCGAGCTGGGAATGGACATTATCACGCTGGACCACCACCTTTCGGATGAAAAACATCCCCCCGGCATCCTTGTGAACCCCAACCGTGACGATGAAACCGGCGACCTCAGCTACCTGTGCACGGCCGGGCTTGCCTTCATGTACGTTGTGGGCCTCCAGAGGGCGCTCAGGGAAGCGGGTTTCTTCGAAGATCGCGATGAGCACCCGATGTACGAACTGATGGGGCTGGCCTGCTTCGGCACTGTGGCGGACGTCGTCCCGCTCGTGGGCTTCAACCGTGCACTGGTCAAGCTGGGCCTTAAGCATATGGCCAAAAACCGTGGCCTCATGGCTCTGGCAAAATGCAACGAAGTCGACCCGGCGAGCTTCTCCGAGCACACCTGCGGGTTCGTGTTTGGCCCTTGCATCAATGCTGGTGGCCGTATCGACAACACTTGGCTCGGCACCGAACTTCTGACGTGCAAGGACGAGGACCAGTGCATGGAGAGGGCTCAGTACCTCTTTGAGACCAACAAGGAGCGCAAAGCCAAGCAGAAAGAGATGGAGGCTGAGGCCTTCGCACAGGCAGAAGCACAGAAGTCCAAGAACATCATCGTCTGCTATGGCGAAAACTGGCACCCCGGCGTTGTGGGCATTGTCTCGTCCCGCATTACCGAAGCCTATGACTGCCCGTCCATCGTGATCGGTCAGGGCGGCAAGGGCTCGGCGCGATCTGTCGATGGCTTCGATATCGGCCGTCCGATCAAGAAAGCGGCCGCAGAGGGTATTCTGATCAAGGGCGGGGGCCACGAAATGGCGGCGGGGGTCACGATCGATCCCGGCAAGCTCGAGGACTTCCGGGAAGCGATGGATGTGGCTGGGCAGGTCATGGAACGGCCTCCGCTCACCGCGGACCTCAAAGTCAAATGCGGGGCCCTGTCGATGAAGGTGATCGAGAGCCTGAATCTGCTCGCCCCGTTCGGTGCCGAAAACAGTCGTCCGCGCGTCGTGATTACTGACGGTGTGCTGACCTTCGTGAAAGCTCTGAAGGACAAGAAAGGCAACGATGCGCACGTGAAGGGCAAGCTCTCAGGGGAAGCTGGGGATGTGGACATCATCATGTTCAATGCCTGCGGCACTCCCATTGGCGATGCTCTTCTGGCGGCAAAGAAGGGTGCCCGTGTCGAGCTCTACGGCCAGCTCGAACTCAACGAGTGGAACGGCAACACAAAAATCCAGATCAAGCCCGAAGACATACGTTTTCTCTGAACCCGAGCGGCCTGAGAGGCATCACAAAATCAGGATGGCGCAGCCCGTGCTCTCCTCTGCAATCACACCAAGGAGGACAAGTATGTCCAAAGATACGGCCATAACAAAAGCACCTTTTCAGATCACAGCCTTCTCCATGAGCTCCCTCACCCTAACGCGCAACGAACGCAACATCGCGTTCTGAGAGCCGGGTGAGGTGCAGACTAAGAAAGGAGAAATCCAATCTACGTTAGTCGCGTGATGAAATGCTCGGGTGAACGCCAGCCAGAGCCTCTTTCGTCCAGCTTTAAGTCTCTCGCGCGAGCGAGAGGGGCCGAAAGGTCCAGTGAGTTGGACACACGAAAGCGCGAGTAACTTTGTCGAGGCAAACGTAACGGCCTTCGGGCCAGCAAGGAGACAGAAATGTCCAACTATGTTTTTGTGCTTGATGACGGCCGGCGACCCTTGTCGCCCACGTCGCCAGCACGAGCGCGGCAGTTGCTGCGCGATGGGAAGGCGGCGGTGTTTCGTCGTTACCCATTCACCATTATCCTCAAGCGAAAGGTGCCTGATGCGAAACCCGCCCCTGTTGAAGTGAAAATCGACCCCGGCTCCAAGACCACGGGCCTGGCTCTGGTTCAGGGTGGAAAGGTTATCTGGGGCGGGGAACTGACGCATCGCGGCCACCAAATCAGGGAACGGTTGCAGACGCGCCGTGAGCGCCGTCGTGGACGCAGGAACAAGCTGCGCTACCGCAAGCCCCGCTATATGACCAAGGCTCAGCGCAACAACGCCGACAGAAAACGTGGAAAGGGTTGGCTTGCACCGAGCCTGATGCACCGCGTCGAAACCATCGTGACCTGGACGAACAAGTTCCGCCGCTACGCGCCTGTCGGTTCCATCTCTATGGAACTTGTGAGGTTCGATATGCAGCAAATGCAGAACCCCGAAGTCAGCGGAGTTGAGTATCATCAGGGCGAACTGGCAGGGCTTGAGGTCAAGGAATATCTGCTCGCCAAATGGGACCGCAAGTGCGCCTACTGCGCTGCCGAAAACCGCCCGCTCGAAGTTGAACATATCCAACCCAGGTCTCGCGGCGGGTCGAACAGGGTCAGCAATTTGACGCTGGCCTGTACCAAGTGCAACCAGAAGAAAGGCAACAGGCCTGTCGAGGAGTTCCTATCGGGCAAGACAGACCTTCTGGCCCGTATTATGAAACAGGCGAAAGCGCCTCTCAGAGACGCGGCATCGGTCAACTCGACACGCTGGTACCTGTTCAACGCACTGAAGAAGACGGGCCTGCCTGTCACGGTAGGTACAGGCGGCAGGACCAAGTTCAACCGCAAGAGGTTGGGCTGGCCCAAAGCTCATTGGCTCGATGCTGCCGCTGTCGGCAGCGTGGATACGCTCACCCTTCGTACCGACAATCCGTTGCTCATTGAGGCAAAGGGTCATGGCGGTCGGCAAAAAGGTGTGTTTGACAAACACGGACAGCCTCGCCGCAACAAAGAGGGTAACGTTCAGATCAGGCCCCTCAAGCCAATCCATGGCTGGCGCTCTGGCGACATCGCCAAGGCGCGCGGGCTAATGGGTCGCATCTCTCCGCGCACCACAGGTAGTTTTGAAATCCGCGCCGCGGGGCAGAAACCCCGCTCGTTCCCGGCTCGTGAGTTCGAGGCGGTCCACCGCAACGACGGCTACGGGTATCAATGATGTTGCGTTCGTTGCGGAAAACTGCAGCCGTTCAATGGGAGCGTCTGGACCAATGGAGCATTCTTCAGGATGCGCTGGCAACGCGGCTGCTGGATGGCAGTGAGCCAGTCTGCCTTGAAGTGCCCATTGCATGGGACTTCGACAAGAAAGATATCATGGCCGGAGACGCGCCGTGGTACTGGAACGCCGACGGCGGCGAGCTGGTATCGGCATCGATCATGCGGCCCAGTCATTATGCGGCAGTCGGGATGTTCACAGGCTACGCGAATGATTTCGCATTCGGTCCGATGCATGTTCGCGAGGGCACTCTGTTTGCTGAGTTCCTACAAGACCTGGCAGACAAGGACGACGAAGACATGGGCATGACCGGCGGCACGATGTACCTGCTGTGGGATGGTACCGCGATCGTTGATATGACCCCGGAGGATAGCCACGAGGTAAGCCTCGCCATTGTCCCTGGCTCGCCAGAAGTCGTAGCAGAACTCACTGCCGCTGCTGAGGGCGTCTCTGAAGGCCTTGACCGCATCATCCCTATCGCTCTGCACATTCAGATGGAGCGACTGGGTGAAGACTGCCCTTGTGAAGAAGACTTCGCTAGCGACCTGAGTTTCTCTGTCGCAGAAGCCATGCTGCCTCAATCGACGCCTGAAGATGTGCGGGAGGTCATTCAGGATATGGTGAGCAGGTTCAAGGCATCGGTCAGCGGTGACGCTGACATTCCGGTTGAGAACGAATTGGTGGCCTGACCTAATCCTAGGGATCGCGGCGCTCTGGTTCACTGGGAAGCGCCGCAATCTGACCCCAAAGCAGCTCTGCAGGAGGGCGCGTCGCGCCTTCCCGTGAGACTGAAATGGGTGCGTCGTGCACTGGCTCTGGATTTGGCTTCACGCATGTACCGTTGAAGCGATACTTATTTTTAGAATTTAGCCCAATGAGTATCATTAAGTAGGTACGTTTCGCAAATGCAGGCATACGATCAGCCTCGAAGTGAGCCCATAGGTCCCCGGTAATGCCGGACACATACCCGCGCATTACCGAAGTCCTATGGGCACGGACATTCAGTGCGCCAAGTCTTTCAACCCTTCCAGGTCAATCGTTTCGGGGTGAGCTGAGGTCTCATCTCTGTGTGCCTCGCTGGCATCAGTCCCGTGGGGCTCCTGCTCGTGTTTGCCGGCGCCTTCATGCTGCGGCGGACTGGCCACTTCCTGGCCTCCATTGAGCGCACCTTCGATCTCAGTAGGGGAGGGTGCTTTCATATAACCAAGGACGACGCTGATCCGCCGATTGGTTGGCGCCTTGGGGTCCTCGATGTCGAAGGGGTCCGTATCGGCAAGGCCAGACACTCGGACGACACGTTCACTCTCGATCCCGGAGTTGATGAAGACGCGGCGGGTGGCATTGGCACGATCGGAGGAGAGCTCCCAGTTGCCGTAGCCGGTTTCGTTCGCCTCATTGCCGAACGGGACAGCATCGGTATGGCCGGAAATCAGGATGTCATTTGGCAGCTTGGCAATGGCCGAGCCAATGAGCTTCAGCAGTGACTTCGTGCGCTCACCGACGGCCGCGTTGCCACTGGCAAACATCGATTGGCGGTCCTGATCGATGATCTGAATGCGCAAACCCTCTTCGGTCTGGTCGAAGATCACGTTCGGGATGAGGGGTTTGAGGTCTGGCACCTGGTTCATTGCCTGAACGATGTCTTCCTCGAGGTCTTTGAAACTCTGCTCGTCCTTGGCTTTCAGCGCCTGTTCCAGCTCGCCCTGCATCTTGGCGGCCTCCGCGGACGCTTCACCCTCTGCGGGGACTTCTTCGTATTCGACGACAGTCTCAGTGATGCCGGCGGATGAAGCTCCCATCGGGTCCTGCTGCCCGAACATCGGCATGGCAACCGTGCTCATCGGCGAGTTCGAGGAGTTCAGTGTACCCGGAGGGCCAATGGTGTCCCCGTCCAGGGCGCCATCCCCGCCTGCGCCGTTGGCTTGGCTCATGGTCGGCGTGAAGTAATCTGCCAGTCCCTTCAGTTCTTCCTCTTCGGATGAAGCGAGGATCCAAAGGAGCAGGAAGAATGCCATCATCGCAGTCACAAAGTCTGCGTATGCAACCTTCCAGGCGCCGCCATGATGCCCATGACCGCCTTCCTCGATGACCTTCTTGACGATGATCGGACGTTTGTCTTTGTCTGCCATGTGTTCCACCTTGTTGGGAACGAAATGGCAGTCGCCGCTTTCTGAGCCGTTAACTGAAGAGCCGGGTAACCTTGCTGTCTGTGGTCTCTTCGTTGGTTTTTATCCGCCGCGGCCGTGCCCGGGTTGGCAGTCCGGTTTCCAGACGAATGGGCTTTTGTCGACAAAGGTTGAAATAAATACAGACCGGACGATGCGAGCCGTTCTTGTAGTCCAGCACAACGTTTGCGTGCGAAAACTCGAGATCCTGTGAAGACCCGTCTGGCTGCGCCATGAACGAGTAGCGCTTGGCCAGGCTGACAAGGCGGTGATTTTCACTGCTTGCAATGTTGACCATGTGCAGCGGGATGATCTCCCAGGGATTTTCCGCAGACATGTAGGGTGCGAAAACCTGACTTCTCGTTCTCAGAAAATTCAGGATGACGGCCTCGTCGGAGAGACCTTTTTCATCGTCCTGCAGTGAGCGATAGCAGACAGCGCCATGCAGTTCTCTGCCGTTGGGCCGTCTTGTCCCTCGAATGATAAAGCCGTTCACCGCGCCGTTCTTGAAGCCCAGGAACTCTTTGAGGCGAGGCAGGTCTCCCAGAACGTCAGTGACCTGCTCTGCTTCCGCGGGTGTGGCGATGACTATGCGAAAATCTTTCTTGGCTTCGTCTTTCGCATTTGTCGCGTAAAGGATGCTGCAGACAGCCTCCGGAAGCGACAGCGTGCTTCGAGCTTCCGTGGCTGAGCATACTGGACGTGAGCTCCAGGGGAAGGTGATGTTGGAGTTCATCTGATCAACGATCATGCCTTGTAACTCGACAAGATCACCTGGTTTGAGGCTGTCCGAAATTTTCGGCACTTCGCCATGACATGATGGCTTTACCGCGAAACTCGAATAGACATCTGCCGCAGGCGTTGACTTCCTGGCGGCCTCTTCACTTCGGAAGTTGACTTCGATCTCTTGAGCGCAGTCGCCAAAGGCATCTGATCGCACGCGCATGATAACCGGATCGCCGGTACTGACGACGGTCGCCAAGACGTTGCCCTGGCTTGGTTCGGTCGTATCGAAGACGCTGGTTTGATCGAAATCCTGGAAGCTTTGTTGGATGCTCTTCGACTTCTTGCGTTCCACACGGAACTGGCCCTGCGTCTTGAACTGAGGTCTCATGCGACGGTTTCACCCTGCGATTAACGTTCTCGAAACTGATGTGAGGTAGCGATCTATCACGCCCTACTGCGAATGGAAGCCCCAACATCATGGCAATCAGACTCATGGGCAGAAGAGCGCTTAAAAAACGCACCCTGCCTGACTACGACTATATCGGTTATGACTTCGAGGCTCTAGGCCTTTTTTGTGACACTGACCAGCCCATACAGGCAGCGTTCGTCAAACTTGACCCGGATTTCGAAGTTATCCGCTCACTAAATCTCAAAATCATGAGAAATCCCTACGCGGTGCCAGGGCCGAAGGCGTTGGAGGTCACAGGCCTGCGGCCATCCTGCCTGCATTCCTCGGATCGCATGACAGAGTTCGATGCTGCCCGGAAGATTGCCAATGTCATTGGCAGGACGCCTACAGTTGAGGCAATCAGGAAAAAGGTTTTCTTCGGATACAACATTCTGTCCTACGATGAAGGTCTGCTGAGGTACTTCCTCTTTCGGAACCTGCAGGACGTCTACCTCACAACGGGCAAGAACGAACGAAGGTTGGATCTCTTTCCCGCCTTCCAGTATCTCCATTTCGTTTCCCCTGGCCTCATCAAGCCCGGAAGGAAAGAGGATGGCTCGCTCAGTTGGAAGTTGTCCGATGTAATGGCCGCAAATGGTATGATCGCTGAAAACGCGCATGATGCCGAGGCCGACACTTTAATGACTGCCGAGCTGCTGAAACTTTTCGTGGAGCGCGCACAGGGCGTCTTCGAGATGTTCGTAGAATTGTCCGACAAGCGGCACGTTTCCAAAACGCTCTCCGAGCTCATGCGATCGTCTTCGTTCGTTATGGAGTTCTCTCACTTTGGATCCCCGGAGGTGACGCCTCTGGCGCCCATGGCTCGAGTTGGCCACAAGGGCCACAAGACCTTGGGTGTCGATCTGGCCATCCATCCCCGTGAGTGGATGGCAATGTCGGCAGAAGAGATCGCGGCAAATCTCTATAAGGCAGACAGTCCTTTCCGTATCGTAAAGCATAATGCCTGCCCGATCATCGTAAGCCCTGATGATGCGAGGCTTCGAGGGCGCTTGGAGCAGATGAGGTACCGTTGCGACTACGAGCTCTTCGAGCGGCGTGCCAGCTACATTCGACGCCCAGACATCGTGGAAAAGTTCCAGCAGGTTGCTCAGATCATGGAAGCCGAGAACCGGGAGAAATTCGGCGGCCGGAAGGTGGCTCGCGAGTCCGAACTCTACAACAAGTTCGTTGGGGATGCTGATCGGAACCTCTGCCGGATCATTTCCCGCGAAGAGGAATGGGATCAGCGCATGAAGCAGATTGCCAAGCTCACGGATCCGCGCTTGAGAGATTTTGCCGGCAGGCTTGTGGCAATGCATGCGCCTGAGGAGTTCGTGTGCGAAGAACACCTGCTTGCCCTGCGAGAGCAGTACGCGATCCGCCTGAACGACGAAGACGACAGCGGCACGATCCAGACGATCGCCATTGCCGAGAAAGAACTCGAGACCGTGTCCGACCCTGTGCTGCGCGAGGAATGCGCAGAAATGCTTCAGCGGCTGCGCAAGGAGTTCAAAGAAGAAATCGAGTTGATCGACGCCTGCGTTGCGGACATGCGTGCGGTGGCATCCGCGCCAGAGGACACCCGGCAACTTGATCTCGGGCTGTTCAACTAACTCTTGGGGTCGTCTTGCAGAGCGATTGGATCCTGATCAGCCCATCCGGCTGCGTAGTTTCAGAAGGGCGTCGTGAGCGGCAAGGACGGCGACGATGCAGAAAAAGCCGAAAAGGCCGGTAACGCCCCAGGTCTTCATGATCAGAGGGCCCTGGCCGGTCATCAGGGCGCCCTGAAACCATGCGAGTACGACCTGGTGTTGATCCCAGTTCCGCACAGGGAATGCGAGCACCTGCCAGCCATCTCGTACCAACGTGAAGCAATAGATCGCCAGGTGTGCTGACAGGAAGGCGACCGCTGCCGCAAAACTGATGGAAAACGCATCGGCCATCATGCCGAGCGCGCGAAAGCATTTGCGAAGTGTCGTCATCGATCTGCCCTTGCAGTTGTCCTTAGTAGGGAGATTGGCAGGCAGGTGTTTCTCGCTGGTATACGTCGTCATAGATCACGAGTTCGCCCACGCTGTTCGGCCAGGCGGTGAAATAGTCCATGATGACGGGGACATCCCCCGGAACTTCGATGTCTCGCGTCCAGCCGTCCCGCGCCATGGCCTCAATGTGTTGTTCCGAGGTGTCGAGAAGCCAGGACGCGAACCATCTTGGCTCCTCAAGACGCACGCAGCCGTGGGAAAGTGTGGAGGGGCTGCCGTCATAGAAGTTCTCGCGATTGCGGGTGTCGTGCAGGTAGATCGACTGGGAGCTTCCTATGTTGAAGCGGTACTCGCCCAGCGCATTGTAGCGGCCGGGCGCCTGGATGAACCTGGCAACTCTCGACGGGTCTGCGGCCGCCTGCGGAAGAGTAAGCAGGCCACCTTCCTCATCTCGGAACTCGAACCGGTTGCGCCGAAAGAAATCAGGATCTGTCTTTAGCCGGGAAAGCCATTCGTCTTCTCTGACGATCGACCACGGGACTGTCCAGGTCGGGTTCAGGCGGACAGAAGTGATCTCGGTGACATAGCTCGGGGTCTCATGGGTTGGCTTGCCGACGATCGCTTTCATCTCTCTGACCGGAACGCCGTCCTCATAGGCAACGAGAGTTCCGGCAGCGATGTTGACGAGCACGAACTTTCCCTGCTCGGGAAATCCAAGGTGAGCAAGGTTCTGCAGGGTCAGATCGATCGCGGATGCTTCGCGACTGCAGCTTTGAACGAGAGGCCGGGCACCAGCGATAAACTCTGAAAACGCCCTTGCCCCATCAGCGAAGGAAACCGATGGGGCAAGGGAGGCGGCCAGAACAGCCGCTATCCTCAGGAGTGACCTGGGCATGTTCAGTGACGCATCAGCCATTCGGTGGACCACTTCTGGCCGGCTTTGACGTTTTCGGTCGGCAGGTAGGAGGTCACCCAATCACGCATGGCCCGAGCCCAGGTTTCTTCGCGGTAACCGGTCTCGCTCGAGGCCGCGATGTTGAACCATGCATAGGCCATGGAGGGGTTTCGCTCGATGCCGCGGCCCTCGAGATAGAGTTTTCCAAGGAGATACTGGGAGGGGACATAGCCAGCCTCGGCCGACCGGATGATGTTGCGGGCACCTTGTTCGAGGTTGCGAGGCACACCTTCACCTTGCAGGTAGGCCAGGCCCAGATTGAATTGAGCCGTGCGGTTCCCCGCGGCCGCGTCCTCACGCCAGCTTTCCACCTCATTGAGCTTGCGGGCCACGGTGTCGACATCCGGAGACTGGCATTCCTCACAACTGCTTTCCACCGCAAGAATGTCGGAGAGCATTGCCGACTTGTCCGCGAGGGGCGTGTCGAAGAAGCGCTTCCAGAGCGATCCATAGGGGGACCCCATGGAGGCGATCTCCCAGTAGGTCACATCGCCTTCGTTCGCCCAGCCATGTAGAAGCTCTCCGACAGCTTTAAAGCGCTGGGCTTCAGTCTTTGCAGCCATGGCGACATAGTTGGTCATGAAACTCTGGCCCCTGGAGTTGCCCTGATTGGCGGCCGTGGCGATAAAATCCAGGCCGCGAGCCGGGTCGCGCGCCACGCCGGAGAAGCCGTAGTAGTAGGCGAGGCCCAGGTTGAAGCGGGCAGACGAGTTGCCGAGCGCCGCGGCATCCACGAACAGATCAAAGGCCTCGCCGGTCCTTGCCTTGCGGGTGTCTTCGGTGAGCAGCAGCACGCCGAGTTCGTTCATGGCCCGGGTGTCACTGCGGGTCTTGATCGCCTCGCGATAGTAGGTCTCGGCGATCTCGTGGTTCATGGGGGCGCCAAGGCCATGGTGGTAGGCCACGCCGCGCGCAAAGGCGTCAACGCCGGTCAGGGCTTCTTCTTCAGCGGCTTCTGTGGGGAAGGGCGAAATGCTGTCTGACGCCTGGTATCCTGGACGATGGTCGTCTGACGCACAGGCGGCAACGCCACAGAGGAGAAAGGCAAGAAGGGTAGTCTTGGTACGCATGGGTGCTCCGCAGTTCTTTCCTGCAACCAAGCACACGCGCGTTAAAATGGAGCCAATTTTGCCGAAGTGGCCGCCAAAAAGAAGATCGCCGGGCGCTGGGCCCGGCGAAGTAGTCAGAAGTGAGCCTGATCAGGCGGCACTCTTTTTCTTGCGACCCCGGCGCTTCGGGGCGATGGGGGAGTCATTTTGCCCAAAGCCGATGCCCTTCGCATACTCGGATTTCGACTCCGAGTAGTTTGGCGCCGTGACGGGATAGTCTTCAGGCAGGTCCCAACGGATGCGGTACTCTTCGGGGGTGAGCTTGTGTGCAGAGCCCAGGTGACGCTTGAGCATCTTCATGCCACGCCCGCATTCAAGGCAGAAGATTTCTTCGTCCGTCAGGGCATCCTCGATCGGAACGGCCGGCGGCTCCGTGGGCATCTCGACCGTGGTTTCTTCGCTGACGGTGGGCTCGGGTTCTTCTTCTTCCAGAACCGCGGGCAGAACATCGGCGACTTCTTCAGTCTTTGTTGCCCGCTTCTTGCGCGCCGGCTTGGGCTCGGCGGCTTTCGGTGCTTCGACGGGCTTGGCCTCTGCAGGCGCTTTGGCCCTGGTTTTGCGCGCCGCAGGCTTGGCCTTGGGCTCCGGAGCGGTGTCGGTAGCCTGCTCGAACAGATCGGACGCGGTGGTTTGCTCTGCGGAGGGAGCAGGCGTCGGGGCTGGAGCTGGCTCAACAGCAACCTGTGCAGGCGCGGCCTCTGCTTTAGGCGCGGCAGGCGCTTCTGCTGTCGTAGCCGCTGGAGCAGGTGCGGCGGGCGCGGGTGTATCCATGAAGGGTTTGAGGCCAGCGACAAGCTTGATGACGTCGTCGGCGCTGGAAGAGTCCTTTGCTGCAAAGGCTTCCGCTATTCGGAACCACTTGTCGGCGCCGTTGCTGTTTTCATCGGATGTCATGAGATGAGGTACTCCGTTAGTCTGGGAGTTTCGGGGGCGTTTGTGGGCCTATATTTAAATTTTCAGAGAGTATCGTCAAGATTTTATCCATGTTTTAAGGAAAATCTGCTGACACGCGCGTTAGAATTGAGGTTTCGCACCGGTGTTTCATTGATGTTCTTCTATTATTCCCGATATGTTCCTGTTACCTTACCTAAGGGAGGCAGCAGGTATCGCTGAGCCCGGGGATACGTTGAGATTTCAGCAATGGGTTCATGGTAAACGATGCCAAATTGAGCAGAGCACGAGTTGGGAGACCCATGACAAGTAAAAATGCCGGTCAGTTGCAGGGGCGATCGCCCCAGGAAGTATTGAAGACTGTCTTTGGGTACGACGGCTTCCGTCTCAATCAGCAGGAGATCGTTGAGGCTGTCGCTTCAGGAGATGATGTCTTTGTCCTGATGCCGACCGGGGGCGGAAAGTCACTTTGCTACCAGGTGCCCGGGCTCATCCGACCAGGCGTCGCCATCGTCGTGTCTCCTTTGATTGCGTTGATGAAGGATCAGGTGGATGCCCTGAAGAAAAAGGGCGTACGGGCGGAGTACATCTCGAGCTCGCAGAGTGCCGGCCAACATCGGGAGATCCTCAGGGGTATCCAGGCCGGTGAGGTCGACTTCCTCTACGTCGCACCAGAGCGCCTGCAGTTGCCGAGATTTCGGGAGTTCCTGAAAAAGGTGGAGGTGGCGCTCTTTGCCGTGGACGAGGCGCACTGCGTCTCGCAATGGGGTCATGACTTCAGAAATGCCTACCGTGCGATCGGATCGGTACTGGAAGATTTTCAGGATGTTCCGAAGATTGCTCTGACCGCGACGGCAGACCCCGCAACCCAGGCAGATATCGTTGCCTCTCTGGGTCTCGCCAAGGCACGCTGCTTCCAATCCAGCTTCAGTCGCCCAAATCTCTCGGTCGACATCAGGAAAGTTGAGGAGGATACGTTCGGACCGCTGCGAAAATTCCTGAAAACGCAGGACGGCAACGCGGGGATTATCTACCGGGCAAGCAGGCGAGGCGTCGACGAGACGGTTCTCGAGCTGACCAAGGCCGGACTGAATGCTGTCGGCTATCATGCGGGCATGCCAGTCGAGGATCGCGAGAGGGCGCAGGAGCGGTTTCTGAGCGAGCCTGAGATCATCGTTGTGGCGACCATCGCCTTCGGTATGGGGATCGACCGGGGAGATGTGCGCTACGTTGTCCACCTCGAGCCGCCCTCGACACTGGAGGGATACTACCAGGAAATCGGACGGGCGGGGCGCGATGGGCTTCCCTCGAAGGCGCTCATGCTGTTCGACAAGAAGGCGCTTGGCAAGCAGCGACAGAAGATTGAAGCCAACCGCGATATGGATGCCGATCGGAAGGCAGTCCTTCGCTCGAAGCTCGAGAGTATCATCTCCGTGATCGAAACTCCCGGTTGCCGGATGAGGCCGCTCTTGGCCTACTTCGGGGAAGTGGAGGCCGCAGCCTGCGGGAACTGCGATCACTGCCAGCGCCCGCCGCTGACGAGAAATGCTCGAGAGCAGGCCCTGACGGTGATGCGTGCCGCGATTGAAACGGATGAACGTTATGGTTCGAGCACGCTCGCGCGTCTGCTGTCTCCGGCCCCTGGCATGGATGAGGCGGAGAGGGCAAACACGCTGCACTGCTATGGTGCCGGGCGGGCGCTGTCTCAGGACGTTTGGAAGTCGATCATCCGGCAGATGATCGGCACCGGCCTCCTTGCCATTCAGCCTGAGCGCTATGGTGCCCTGAAAGTGACGCTGGCCGGACGCAAGGCGCTTCTGTCAGAAGATGCACAAATCAGTCTTTCCGGGAACTGGCACGAGATTGCGCCCCAGATCGAGGTGGCCGAGTATGTCGCGTTGTCGGAGGGGCAGAGAGATCGCTTGCCAGAAGGTCTGCAAGAGAGCTTCAATGAGCTGCGGAGCAAACTCTCTGAAAAAATCGATGCAGGCGCCGTGCGGGAGATTGAAATCGTGCGCCTGCTCGAGGCCCGCCCGGAAACACGGGACGCCATTGCCGAGATCTCGGACAACCCAAACTTGACCGGGATGGCAGACGAGATTCTGGAGGTGTTTGCCCCGAAGGCAGCCGAGGAGCTGTCCTTCGGGATCGAGCTATGACCTGACGCTCTCAGCGTGCGATGACGAAGACCCTGGCCTTGGCCGCGGGAAAACTCGTGTGGTCCGTGGGTTTGAATTTTTTCTCGTCGATCGGCTTCACATAGACCCGTTTTGTCTTGGGATCCTGTTGCACGGTGCCCAGGTTTTCTCCCGACGTCGCAACGATGTCGTAGAGCGGGAAGTCGTCGTTTGATTGCGGCACGAGTACGTAGCCCTTGCCTTCAATGCTAGGGGCCGTGACGGGGGTAGCCGCCGGAACCTTGGCCGGAGTCTTGGCAGCCTCAGCTGGCGCCTTAGCGGCCCTAGTCGTCGCTTTCCGAGGCTCTCTCTTTTTTGTCTCTGCCTTCACGGGCTCTGTCTTAGCGTCCGAACTCACAGCAGCATCGCTTGAAGCCGCAGCTTTCTTGGGACGGCCCCGCTTGGGCTTGGGTGCGGTCTCTTCCGCCTCTGGCGCGACTGTCGTTGCTTGCTCGAGCGGGAGTTCGGCTTCAGCGACTTTTTTCGGCCGACCACGGCGCTTGGGCTGTGCGGGCTCCTCTGCCGCAGGCGCAATTGGGGCTTTGGGCTCCTCGGCTGCAGCCTTTTTGGGGCGGCCCCGTCGTTTTGGTTTAGCTGTGTCTGCGGCAACCGCCGGCTCAGCGGCCGGTGCCTCGGCGGCGACTTCCGGAACAGAGCTGGCCTCAGCAGCGACTTTCTTGGGGCGGCCACGTTTGGGTTTCTGAGTTTCCTCGATTGCCGTGGCTTCGCTGGGCGGAGTGACGGCTGCGGAAGTCTCAGTGCCGGCCGCGGATGGTTCTGAAGCCGTGGACTTCTTGGGTCGACCACGCTTGGGTTTTTCCTGGGCTGCGGGAGCTTCAGCGACAGGTGCGACGTCTGCCGGCTCCGCGCTGGGCGCCTCTTGGGATACCAATTCGGCTGCACTGGCCTCAGAGGAGAAATCAAACAGCTCGTTGAGCGATTGCACGAACTTGGGATAGGTCGACAGCCCGACCCTCGTCATGCGGCCGGTCTTTGTGTCGGTGATGGTTATGATCCCATCGGTAGGTGCAGCTTCCGTAGAAAACCGGCTCGGGAGTGTCTGGGAATTTTTCATCGATGTCCTCGGTCATCATCATCTGGCGAGCGGAAGAAAAAACTTCTCAAAGTTCCTCTCCAACCCTTTGTAGCAGGGAGTTATCATGTCGAATTCTGCTATCGAGATCAAGGACCGTGCAGGGAAGGTGAAGCGAACCTTTTTCCCCTGTGCTCAGACTGGCAAAATTCCGAGCTGGAGCACGATTTTCCTCGACCTGGCTCTGGAAAACCAAGGACAGCTCAGAGACTACGATTTTTCCTCGGCCATCAAGGAACAGTTGACGCTATCTCGCATCATTTTTGAGGATTGCGTTCTGGACTTCGAGGATCTCAAACGGTCGGCGGTGACTGAGTGCATATTCCGCAATGTCACCATAAGGCAGACAAGTTTTCATCATCTCGCCGACCGCTCCGACCGTGCTGAAAGCCGCGGTACGCTATTCCGGGGATGCCGGTTCGAGCGTGTGAAGTTCTTCCGCTGCGACTTCGTCATGAGCAAGTTCTTCGAGTGCGAATTCGTGGAATGCGAGATCGTTGAGTGCGACATGCGCAATGTCTACTGGTTCGATCGCTTCGCGACGGAGGCAACAATCTGGGACGAGTTGCCCAGCTTCCCTGACCCCTTCGAAGGCAGCACTCTGAAAAAGACCAGGTTCGGGCATCCCGCCGCAAACATGATGGGAGTCCCTCTGCAGATGATGATCCCCAAAAGCTTCACCAGCATTTGGGAGCACCTCGGGCCGATCAAGGGAAAGATGCTTAAGTTGGGTTATGCGTTCCGAGAGGAAGGACATGATGCCTTCCACTCTTCAATTTAACACCGTTCTTCAGGAAGGCACCGGTTGTGCGACCGAGATATTGAGCTGGTTGGCACGCTTGTCATGAGCTTCTTCGTAGATTTGACGTAGCCGGGATTTTCCAGTGGCCTCATCAGGCTTGAGCAGCTCGGAATGTGCGTTTTCAAGGCGCATGGCACTGATCTGAGCTTCCAGACCTGCAGCGTGCATCGAGGCCTGAACAACTTGCTTCCACAGACCATCCTGGGCTGCTGTTTCAGGCTGCACTCGTGCCTCTCGGGCGCGATCAAGCGCTTGCTCGAGCTTGCGGACTTCCTGCTTCGCGGAGAGCAGCTCTTCAGAGAGTTCTGAAATCTTCAGATCGGTTGCTCGATCGCGATCGGACATCTCCTGACGGAGTTCATCAAGCTGACGATTGGCCTCATCTCTTTCACGTTCGACAACGTTCAGCCGGCGCGTCATGCGGACGTATTCACCCGAACCATTCTTGGCCTCCTCGGGCGCGCCGGTCACCTGCGCAGACAGCCGTTGGATAACGTCATCCTTTTCCATCAGCAGCTGCCCGGCTCTGACGAGACGTCGGCGAAGCTCCCGGTTGATGGAAACGATCGAGGTGCGTGCCTTTGGATTGGAATTTTCTTGGGTGGACATGAGGGCTCCGGCCGAAATCTGAACAGTACTTGGTCTGTGGTACCGCATCATCCTTCCCTCCAGGTTAACGGTCGGGACCGTCTGTTCGTTTCCGCGTCTTTCACCTCGGGGGATTACCTGCTCGGTGGATAAGACAGGTCTCGATGAATGAGCTTCAAGATGAATCCGCTCAAGACAATGATGGCAGCTGAAAAGCTGGCTGTCTCGCTCTTGCGCAGGGAGGTCTCGAAGGAAAAGATCGCGCTCAAGAAGGCGACGAAGAGCTTTTCAGAGTATCAGGCGGACATCACGCGTCTACGCGACGAAATCAGAGAACATGAGGCTTCCAAGCCCGGGGCCATTCGATACGTTCCCGTGCTGGGGAAGTCGGTGCAGGAAAAGCATGAGGCGACGGGCGTTGAACTGCGCAAGTCGCGCCGCGAGAAGGTCAATGCGCTCAAGAAGCTCAGGAGCAAGGACGCCCATCGGCGTGGAAAGCTGGTTTCGTACAAGGAGTATGTTGCCTGGCTCCATATGCGGGTTGCCTTCATGCAGGAAAACCCCGCGCTGGCGGATTCCGAACTGGAGCGTCTCGGGCATCGACTGTTCTCGCGCCTCGATCACATCAGCAAGTCTCCCGGATTTCGAAAGGGCGACGAGGTCATCACGGTTCTTCGTGAGGAGAGGGGAGCGATCGAGGCTTGGCATGACGACGCGGAAGCTCGGTTGGCAAAGGTCTGGGCCCCCACGCGGCGGGAACCCTCGCAATCAATCTCTGAGGCTGCGACCCACGCATCTGGCCTGGGCTCCCGCCCCGAACCCCGTATCTACCTGCCGATGAACCGACTGCATGGCAACAAGATGCGCTCCCATGGATTCAGGATCGATGAGAGCGTAAAGAAGGGAAGCCAAATCTACTTCGACCCGACACGGGATATGAGCCTGGTGAAGAAATGGCAGGGCGCTCTGCCGACCGGAGCCCGGCGTGTGAAGACCAAGTACAGCTTCCTCGAGATCGCGGACAAAGCCTGGCGCCAGAACGTACGCAAGGCATTCAAACCTGACTACTGGGAGATGATCCGCTTCGATCTCAATCTGATGTCCGGCAACAGGTGCATGATCTGCGGCAATCGCGGGGGGCGACTGATCACGGACTACTTCAAGGGCGAGGGACACAAATCAGACAGTGTCGAGTGTCATGAGGTCTGGGAGTGGCAGATACTTGATGAGGAGCGCGGTATCGGTGTTCAGAGGCTCAAGGAAATCCTCGTTGTGTGCAACGACTGCCACATGATGTTCCATGAGGAGCTCGCGATCGAGAAAGCCGTCAACAACGGGAAGAATGGTGCAGAGGTCAGAGAGTTTCTGAGAAACCGGATGGCGGTGGTCACCGACCAGACACTTCCTGAAATCGAGCAGCAGCTAGCGAGCGAGAAAGCGGAACTCGCAAAGTTCGACGAGATCGAGCATTGGATCATGGACCTGCAGTATCTCTCAGATCATCAGTACCTGACGAAGACGACCCCGGAGTTCAACGATGGCGGCGACAACCCGGTTCGGCCATCGATGATTGCCGGCACCGACTTCCTTGAGGCCGACGGAGATCTGGTCCAAGCGCGAGAGGTGGACCAGCTCTACCACGAATTGATGGCAGAGCTGGAGAGTGAGATGTCGATGGGCATGAAGGGCTAAAATTTATGACAGTGCGCCCCACCAGCTAATTGTTTGACAGCTTTTCGAAGTGGGGGGAAATTTGACACTTCAAAGGCAGGGATTTTTATATTCCTTGTCTGGCTACCAATGTATGGCCATCGACCCATCTCACGTCTTGTCATTCGCGGGATCGTAAGAGAAAACATGATGCCATGTGCAATGAAGACGAACGACTTCTTTTTGGTTGATATCCATGCATTCCGTGGTTCCCAAATCGTCGGTGGCGCGATGAAATCTCGAATCGCACTTCGAGAGAGCACGCCGTGGCTATCCGACAGCCTCGCAACGCTTAAGCTTGCTGAAGCAAATCCATTGGTTCCTTCGCAACAGATTCTAGTGAGAATGTCTCTCTCGGAGAAAGTTGTGGGCATGTGGCGATAGATGGGATGCTTTGACTGTGTCGCTCTCCACAGGATAGACGCAATAAATCCTAATAGGCGTCGAGCATCAATCTGGATAGTTGAGTTTGAACCAATATGTTCAAGACGATTTCGTGCGCTGCGAACCCATTCCACGCCATATTGGTCGTATTGCGCATTGAAAAGGTGCTCGCACTGTTTGCATAATAATCTATCAGAGCCTCCATCTTGACCCTTGGTTATGCCACTCTGGCCTTCAGTAAGGCGCCAGTACTGACCGGCCGTCTTTAGACTCTTAAAGAAGGCGTTTGGTATGGCGTGCGACTTGCAGAGCTCCCGATGTTTAAAGCACCATCTGCATGCTTCTATTCTCATATATATGCTTTCCTGTTTTTCGAACTCATCCATTACCTATTAACTGTTACATTTAACTTTATAGCCCACGGTTCTGCCTTTCGATCCAGGTCTCGAGCTGCTCGATCTTGCCTGACCTCAGATTGGCCCTGACCGGATCTCCAAGACCTTTCCCTTCCGAGTAGAGGACCTGCATTTTGGGGCCGTGCGGTGTCAGCTCCTGGTTGGTTGCAGCCAGGAAACTGTCAGCGATGAGATGATCAGCTCGGTCCCCGGCAAAAGGCGTGGCGAGCTGGCGCATGGCATGCAGGGCATCCTGAATTGTACCGGCGTGAAGCGTGGTCAGGACAAGGTGACCGGATGTGGCCGCCCGTAGAGCCTGGGCGCAGGCTTCCGGTGTTCTGAGCTCGCCTAGGAAGATGTAGCGGGGATGCCAGCGCAAGGACATCTTGAGGTATTCTGCCCACTCGTGCTGTTCGTAGACTTCGAACTGATAGCACCTTCCGTGATCGCCCCAGGTCTTGGATTGCAGGTCGTATTCGACCGGGTCCTCGATGGTCACGCAGACGTCGCCATGGGACTGAAGCCAGTGGCTGAGCAGGGCGGTGGCGGAGGTGCTCTTGCCTGAACCGGTTGGGCCGGTGATGAGCACGAGCCCTGAGTTGGTGGCAAAGAACTTGAGGCGCTTCTGGATGTGCCCCGGGATGCGCAGGTCGGACATCCGGGGGATCTCGGTTGGCACCTTTCTCAAGCTGGCCCAGGTCTCGCCGATGGCGGTGGGATTGCATGACACCCGGTAGCGAATGCCATCGAAGATGATGGAGAAGTCCCGCTTGTCGGACTCTCTGATTTTTTCACGCAGGGCGCAAACCCAGGCCTCGAACTTCTCGGGCACCATCACAAGCGGCGGGAGGACCTTATCCCGAGCGAATGGTCGCATGTAGGTCGGAGCGGACTCGTCGACCCGGATGTACAAATCCATGAAGTTCACGTTGGACAGGTTTGCCATGGCCAGTTCGCGTTCTCTTAAGTTGGGCGTGCCAGCTAGGTATTCAGGTGCAGTGAAGAGAACTTGAAATGGCGCGCAAATCTTCGGTCCGCAAAGAGGGCAGGAAGCTGTCCATCATTTTTGCAGCAGACGTTGCTGGGTACAGTCGCCTGATGGCCGACGATGAGGATCGGACCCTTGCCTTGCTTGAGAGGTCGCGACGGTACATCGACAGCACGATCGCCCAGTATCGAGGACGGATTGCCAACACGGCCGGCGACAGCGTGATCGCCGTATTCGAGAGCGCCACTGAAGCTCTCGAATGTTCTCTGAAAATTCAGCAGAAGCTCGCCAAGGAGAATGCCAGGTTCCCGAAGAACAAGAGGCTCATTTTCAGAGTCGGCCTGCACATGGGGGAAATCTACACCCGCGGGTCTGATGTGCTCGGCTCTGGTGTGAATATCGCTGCGCGCCTCGAGGGCTACACGCAGCCCGGAGCTGTGTGCATGTCGGAGACCTTCCTGAATATTGCGGAGAAGTCTGTCTCTGATCTCCCGATTGCCGATCTTGGGTTTGTTGAGCTCAAGAACATCGATGCCCCGGTCCACGCCTACGAAATGCTCTCCGACCGCGCGGCGCGGGAAGGCGTGAAGTTCAGGCGGCAAAGTCAACTCACCGCCCGGCGCAGAAAGATGATCGTGGTTGGCTCCTCCATAGGCGTGGTTCTGGTGTCCCTGACCGTCGCCATTTCGCTGACCTTCAGCCTGGGCCGTGTCAGCGAGATGGCGCAGAAGAATAAAGTGGCGCCAAACGCGGAGCTCAGTCGAACGGCTCCATAGGGGTTCACGTCACTGCGATCTGTCCGAAGACAGCCCGCCGCGTAAACGGCTGTGAAACTTTGCTGTCCCATAACCATCGCGCATTACCAGCAGATGGAAGGATTTCACTCATGAATAGACGAAGTTTCCTGGCCAGCTTGGCTGGCGGCGCGCTTTCAGCGGCTCTGCCTCAGGCGGCAACAGCTTTCGGTGTGAATTCGGTCCGGGTCTTGGAGCTGCGGAACACGCACCCAATCGACGGCCGGATCGAACATGCACGAGTGCCTTATTGGCGCAACGGTCGGTATGATGCCCGAGGGCTCGGATTGCTGAACCATATGATGCGCGATTGGCGCAACGAGAGGGTCCACAAGATCGACCCCGAACTGTTTGACATCTTCTACGCGCTTCAAACCGAACTCCGCGCCCGAGAGGGGCTTCATCTGATTTCGGGCTATCGCTCACCGGAAACCAACGCGATGTTGCGCAGCCGTTCCAGCGGGGTCGCCAAGCATTCTCTGCACATGGAGGGGATGGCCGGTGATATCCGCATTCCTGGAGTCGAGCTGCACACGCTGAGGAAAACCGCCATGAACCTGCAGTTGGGTGGTGTCGGCTACTATCCAAGGTCCAATTTTGTCCATGTCGATACTGGTCGGGTCAGGACGTGGTGAAGAGATGATGATCGCGCGTCGTGACCTCATTGGTGGCATTGCATTGGCTGCCGTCTCGCTGCAACCGGGCTTCGTGGCGGCAGCGGGCGTCAATGATGCGTCGCGCAACAAGGTTCTCTCGCTCCTGCGCCCGGCGACGGGAGAAGCCATCCGGGTGACCTATTGGCGGGGGGAGTGGTACAACCCGCAGGCCCTGCGTGACCTCTCCACATTCCTTCGCGACCCACAGCAAGAGAGCCAGGGTGATATCGATCCGGCGCTTCTGGATTTCCTGCACGCGATCGTATCAGCACTCGACTACCGCGGCAGGGTGGTGGTCTTCGATGCGATACTCTCTGAAAACACCTTGGCGCGCCGGGGAGGCGGCGAAGAGGAGCATGACGACGAGTATCACCGCTACGGTCGCGCTCTGGATTTCACGATCCCTGATCAGCCCATGAAGCGCGTTCGGGACGTAGCGGAAAAGCTCGGTCTTGGGGGCGTTGGCTTCCTTCCAACACAAAGCATACTTCATATCGATACAGGGGAGGTCCGATCATGGACGACATGAAATACTACGCCGGGATCGGCTCCCGAGAAACACCGCTGGAGGTCTGCGAGACCATGGTGGAGGTAGGGCGGCTCCTTGCCCTTGAAGGGTGGTGCCTGCGCTCCGGAGGCGCAGAGAGGGCGGACGAGTCCTTCGAAAGAGGTTGCGATCTCGCGAATGGCGAAAAGCAGATCTTTTTGCACAAGAAGGGGGCCCGAGGCAATCCATCGCCGCACTTCAACATTCCGCGGGAATATTTCGACATCGCCGCACGGTATCGCCGGAACTGGCGGAAGTTCAGCGAGAACTCGCGTCGCTTGCTGGCCCGCAACGTTCTGCAGGTTCTGGGCTATCCTGGCGACGACACGACCCCCAACGACACACCAATCAGCGCGATCGTCTGCTATACGGAAGACGGCAAACTCGTTGGTGGAACTAGCCTGGCTTTGCAGCTCGCCAAGGATGAGCTCGGGGAGGCGGTAGACATCATCAATCTCGGACATCCTGATTTCAGGAATGCTTCTGCGCAGGAGATCGTCGATCAGGTTGTTGGCCGACGCAATATCCCGCCGGCACAGATGTCCATGTTCTAAACAGGGACATGACCATGGCGAATGACTACACGATTGGGGAGATCGGCGCTGCGATCCACTTTCTCCGCGACCGGGGAAACCGCGTGCTCCGGGCTCCCGGCGGCAATTGGTATGTGAACGAAGAGGAGGTCGAAGAGGCCGAGATGCTTCGTCTATACGAGGAGGTCGCTAAGGAAGGGGAGTGCGCGGCGACGCGCGCATCTCCAGGGTCGCGACCGTAAGCGAGTGGAGGGCGAGCACGATCATCAGTGCGCCCGTCACCTTTAGGCTGGTAAGCGCGAAGGCATAAGAGGTCGCGGCTGCCTCGGAGAAGCCAAAAATGTCGGCCAAAATGCCGGCGAAGGCAGCTAGCACAGTCAGGGCTTCAATTGCGGTGGTCGCCAGGAAGGTCATCCAGATGTTGGGGAGCTTGTCCATCACTCCGCCTTTTCACTCGGGTTGGCAGGCTTCCACTTTCTCAGGCGCAGGATTCTAAAAACGAAGAAGGCGAGCAGGCCCAGGCACAGAACGTAGGGAAGCAGCGCGGCAATGATACGGATCACCTGGCCGGTGTTCTTGCTGACAAGGAAGCCAAC
The DNA here is from genome assembly GCF_010500785.1 of Salipiger sp. PrR003. Taxonomy (NCBI): domain Bacteria; kingdom Pseudomonadati; phylum Pseudomonadota; class Alphaproteobacteria; order Rhodobacterales; family Roseobacteraceae; genus Salipiger; species Salipiger sp. PrR003. Next base: position 14,973 of record NZ_JAAGOV010000076.1, on the reverse strand, counting down.
CTCGTTGAGGGCATTGCTGATGTACGGAGGGTGGCTGACGGGGCCTGCCAATGCTTCACTGCGGAAGGCGATGTGAACACTGGTCCTGTTCGTCAGCGCATCGATGCTGCGAAGCCTGGCGTCCATGGACTCGATCTGCCCCTGTACTCGTGCAAGCTCGCGTTCGATGTTCAGCAGATCTCCGACATCATTGGCTTTTGGGCTCTTGGTGAGCTCAAGCAGGCGATCTCGAAGAGCTTCCTGGCTCTTCTGCCGCGCGGAAACATCCTGAAATTCTGTAGTGCGATCCTGGGAGGATTGGCTATGGGTCCGAAGCTCGAGGCCGACACCTTCACCTTTTACGTCCGCCATATAGGGATCGAGCATGTCGGGATCGACACGTACGTTCACGCTCGCATGGTGGCTTGCGCCCTGAGTGGAGACCGACCCGTCGAGCATCGTGCACCATGCGGGATCACACGCAGACACGGCCCGATCGAAATATACCGCCACCTGGTCCCGATCGGCCTCAAACTCGAACCGATGGGTCTCCTGAACTTTCCTGTCGGGCACATTGGTTTCGCTTGCCATTCGGGCCGGGCTCGAGGCCACTGGCATGCCTTTTGCTGCGAAATCTGCGAAGCTCGCCGCACTGACCTCTGGACCACGAACAACGCGCGAAGCCTCCACTTTGAAGCCCGCATCGCTGCTCTCAATAGACGTTGGGCCGATTGAGAGCAGCACCCCCGCGCCGACAAAGGGTGCGAGTAAAACGCCGTAGAAGCAGATGAGCTGATGCCTTTTCATGTGAATGTCCTTGAGCCTTGTGGCTCAAGTGTTTTCCTGGCGTTCCAAAAGCAAGGCCGCCGCGGCGCGCTGGGCGTTCTCGTCCTGACCGTCGACGAGTACTGCCATGCCCCCGACATTGACCGAACACGGCGTGGATCGCACCGCACCGACTTCGGTCTCATGAGACGAGATGGCCTTCGCCACATGTTTCTCGTCAGAGTCCGCAAACTCGAATTCCTCTGCCGTTTCCTGAAGGTTCAGGATGCGATCAACGAAGGCCCTCAGAAGCAGGGAGGCCGAGTTGCGCATGGTCACCTGATCCGAAACCATGGTCGCGACCGATACGGCCTTGGTCATCTCGTTGATCGTGGCGAAGAGCAGCGCGATGTCATTGCCATAAGCCTCACCGCCGATGTGGTAGAAGTTGACCGACGTACGATCCGGGCTGATGACACAGGCACAGTCGCCATCACGGCCATCGGCCATCATGTCTTCCACGATGCCGCTCAGGTGAGCGCGCCAGGTATTCAGGTCATCCTGAGCGCTGAGACGCACCGGAAGTCGGAAATACTCGTTGATGATGCTCCCCGACAGCGTCTTCTTGATCCAGACCTCGCTGGGCAGCACGCGGCCGGCCCGGGAGAAGCGGTTCAGCCAAAGGATTTCGTTGGATGCCATTGCCAGAACCAGGGGATCGAGCACACCTTCCTCCTCAGTCAGGCGCACCTGTACCGCGAGTTCCGTGGGAGCAGAGGTTTTGAACTCATTAGAGCTCATCTTGTCGGTGACTTCCAGCAGCTTGGACATGGCGCCATCGAATGCTTCAGGTGCAGCGGTGATGCTGAAAAACTGTGTGTCGCCGCTGGGAAGCTCCTGATCGAGGACGATGGAGTTCATCAGCGAGTTGGAGATCACGTAGTCTGCAACGGCATCACCCGCGGCCAGGTCTGACAGCACTTCTTCCCCGAAGCTGTCTTCATCCTTGGCGACGATCCGTCCGGTCAGAAAGTTCTGGAAGGACTTCTGCACGTGGTCGATGGTGGTGGCAGCCTGCGCATCGGCAACTTCGACATGGAAGTCGGCAGAGAAAGAAACGGAGAGATCGGCGACCGGTGCATTGTCGGCGTACTTGGCGACTACGTCATTAAGGCTCACGATGGGGGTGTGCGTGACGTCGAAGTATTGGTCTTTCATGGTATTCCCTCAGGTGGCCTCCCGGTTGTAAAAGGATAGAGGCATCACGTCAAGGGAAATATGAACAAATCATAAAGGTTTGGATGAAAACGCGTGAGCCAGGCATTGGTTCCAGTTTGGACACGGTAAGAATAGAATTTTATTACCGGTGTGGTCGCGATCAACCCAGTGGGGTGACAAAGTAAAGTTTTGGACAGCTTGTGGGCCTTTCCCGACGGGTATTGCCGTTGGGAAAGGCCCGGGAGATCAGAAGTGGAAGGTCATCCCGAATTCGATCACAGGGTAGAAGTTGAGGCCAGACAGATCGTCCTCGATGTCATCTGCCAGGTCATCGATCTCGGCTTCGACTTCCGGCTCCCCGGCTGCAACGCCCCCCACAGAGCGCAGCGAGATCTCGGGGCTGCCCATGTACACGGCGCCGAGCGAGATGTCGTAGGAGAAGTTCTTGCCGACATAGTCGTGCCAGCCGATCGCGAGCATCGGCGAGGTGGAGTTGTATTCGACCTTGCCCTTGATGTCTGCTGAACCGGTGGTGGGCACGCCACCAGAGGTGTAGTCCCGGGTGATGGTGGAGGAGACTTCAGCTGAGTTGTCGAGCTGCATGATCCCGCCGCTGATGCGGAAGTTGCCACGGGTGGGGTAGAAGTCGACCAGGGCACCGAAACCACCGATATCGACCGAAGCATCAAAGGAATCCTCGTCCACATCGAAATCGAAGTCACTGCTGTAGTCACGCCAGATCACCCGGCCGCCCAGCATGTCGGTTGCCTGATAGCCGACATCGACACCATAGCCGAGTGTGCCAATCTTGGGCATCAGATAGAACTGGCTGCGATTGCCGAGAGGCGAGACCTCTTCTGCTGGCTTGGCGGCATCGAGGGCATCCTGAAGGCGGGCGGCAGCTTCCGCCGGAGAGGGAGCCGAGGCGCGGTCCACGGTGATGATGTCAGGGGCCGCGAAGGCGGGCATAGCGGTCACGAGGGCAACCACAAGCGGCGCGATGACGGTTCGTTTGAAATTCATAGGGCTCAATTCCTTCTGGAGTCAGTGAAGCGCAAAATTGCACTTCACCTAATCTTGAAGGATAGAGATTAACTCCGAGTTTATTCCTTGGCGGACGCCAGCTTTCTGTCGGCGGTCACGAGGGCACGCAAGAGGAGTTCCATTTTGGCATCGTCGACCTCATCATTAAGGTGATACGAAAGCCGATTGTATCCTGTCCCATTCGTGAAGGTGACGCCCAACGCGCGTGCGTCTCCCTCGTCGGGCATCTCGAGATAGTCCCGCAACTTGCAATCAGGGAGTACCTCTGCATGGAGCATGGCCAACGCGAGCCTGCTCGCCAGGCTGTCAGGAATGGGGGCACGGCGCCCCCATTTGGTACGGGCCTCTTCTTCGGTGAGGGCCCAGATCGTTTCGAAGCCGGCGCACTCATCGTCCTGGCAACCGCCTTCGAAAGCGGTCGGATGGCGCCCAGCTGGAAAGATCGAGCCGGGGCCGCCGCAGAACGGGCAAGGAGGCAGTGACGAGGTCACTTGAAAGCAGGTCCGGACGCGAGTTCCTGCTCTTCGGTCTCGCTCGAGGCCGCTTCCCCCGGGCTGGAGGCGACCTGCCCTGAATTATGCAAATTTCGCCTTTGTTCGATATAGTGTCCGATTTGGTCCGCGATCTCATCCAGTGCGGCTCGGAAGTTCTTTCCGCGGCGCGCCCGCAATGCCTCGAGCGCATGGCCGAGTGCGTTGTACTCGATCTCCTGCTCTTTGGTGTCGGGACCGTCGATCGGAATGTTGGGGACCATCTTGCGGACGATCTCGATGCAGATTTCACGCTCTGCGGTTACGAGTGCGGCGGCGTTGGGGGCCGACTCCGGGAGAGCCGTTGCACCAGAGGCCAAGTCGGTCCCCCGCAGGCCAATGTCTTTGCGGATCTGTTCGATTGCCTTCACGACCATCGGCCGGGTGTCATTGTACCAATCGGACTCACCGCCGTCTTCGGAATTGGGGCGCTTGGCTTGCATGAACGCCGAGTAGGCGACATCCATCACGCGCGGGGTCAGCCGGTTGTGCAGATTGTCTTGCAGCGTGTAGTCCACGAGTTCTCGGAGGCGTGCGTTTTCCGCCTCAAGGGCGACGATCTTTTCCTGGTCAGTCATGTGTTGTCCTTCTGGGTGATTGCAGGATGTGTGTCGGAAGGAGCGTCTTTCGGAGAGGCTTTCCTGATTTCGACGATGTTGATCGGTTGGAACTGAACTTTCGTTCCTGCCGGCTGGCCCCAGGGGCTTACCATGTCGTGGGAGGTGACGCCGTTATAGCTGACCTCGCCGTCCTCGGAAGTGACCTCTTGGATTTCAAGAACGGTAGCCTCGGTCCCCAGCTCAGGCCGACCGAGGCGGACAACGACGAGATCGCCGACAGTAATGCTGTCGATCTGGTCCTTTAGATCAGGCGTCTGGAAGTCCCCGACCTTCATCTTCAAAAGGGGAAGCGACTTCTGAAACGTGCGGAAGGCCGTGATCTGCTGGAACGCGCCTGCGAGGGTGTAGCGTGCGCGAGCGATGAACTCCTCATCCCTGTTGGAAGGGGACGGTTCGTACTCAAGCTCGTAGTCGGTATTCAGGCACGCGCCGCTATCGGAGCATACTGCCCAGCTGTCCTCGCCGCGCTTTTCGATCCGGAGTTCGGCGTCCACCTGGAAGCGGGTCGCCATTGCGAGAAGATCGGTCGTTTTCGGGATCATTGCGATGTCCTTAGCAGGGGCGGGCTCAGCCGCAGTTGTAGGCTTGGCGATATCCTGCAGCCTTGGCAGCGCTGGGCGTCGGGAAGGATTTCAGATTTCGCGAGCGGGCCATGTCGTCGTAGTTCGGGCAGCCCGGTAAGTGGAAAATCTTGGAGTTCGCATTACCGCGGATCTCGCCGGCAGAGGCCTGGCTCGCGGCCGGAGCGGTGGCATCGGGCGCCGTGTGAGCAGGTGCGTAGTGACCGGTGGTCTCGTCCAGGTCCGACAGGATCATGTAGACCGGCGCGTGATCAGAGACCTTGTCTCTGGCGTAGCGATGGCTGATGCCGAGCTTCTCGGGGAAGCGGAAGATGCCTGCCTGGATGTTTGCGGTCATGCGGCGAGGGATCCAGATATTGTCATAGAGGTTGGCAAATTGGCCAGTTCGAGTTCCGAGCGTTGTGGCGCCCTCGGTGATCACCGGCCGGGCGTAGCGCGTGAGACCTAGAAATGACTCGTCATCAGGCTGCATGTTGAAGTCCCCCATCAGGAAGAACTGCTCTTCGGGGAAGGTTTCTCCGAGCCACTCCCAGTATTCACTCAGAGCACGAATTTCCGGCGTCCGGTCGGACTTGCTGTCCCCGTAAAGGACATGAATGCTGGCAAGGATGAAGTTCGTGCCGGTTTCCCGTTCCATGAAGCGGGCACTCAGCGGCTCTCGAGCGAAGACATCTCGTCCGTCGAGGTAGACGATTGCGCTATCGACGAACTCGACTCGAGATTTCCTCCACAGAAAGGCATAGTGCTCCTTGTAGCTTCCGCGGCCGATGGCATGGGACGCCATCACCCCCCATTCACTGCCAGTGTAGTCCTGCAGGGCATCAACGACATTCTGCAGGCCCTTCTCGCTCATGACTTCCTGAACTCCGATCACATCGAAGTAGCTCAGCACCTCCACGACAGCATCGATATCCTTGCCGTCATCGTAGAGGCGCTTGATGTTCCAAGAGGCAATTCTGGTCTCGGCCATTGCGGAAACGGCAATGAGGCAAAATAGAACAAGAGACAGAACGAAGCAGATTGCGGCTTTCTTGTTGCCGCGGGGCGTGGCTTTATGGGTCATGGATAAACTATACCTGCGGGGCGAGAGAAGTGCAAGGATAGTTAAAGCAGCATGCCCGTCAAAATCATGGATAGCCGAAGCTGGTCAGGAAATTCTCCCGCCAGCCTGTCGAAGCTCTCATAGGAAAGCCGCTCCTGTCCGGTAAGATGTCGAACAAGAAGTATCGAAGGGGCTGGTTGGGCGAAACTCTGAATTTCCGAGCACAATCCTGGTACGGGTTCTCTATGGAGCCGCAGCACTTGATTCCGGACTCTGAAAATTTTCAGAGGGCCGTTGGTATAGAAGTCAAAGGCGGCCTTGCACCCCTCTTCGAGGACGAGACCTGCGCTCTCGGGGCCGGGCGCGCAGTGTTCCCCACGATCGCGCATGACAGCTTTCAGGGCCGCATAGTTGGTGGCTTCGTAGTGAGCTGAGCAATAGACGCCTTTGGCAATAGCCTGCAATTCGCCTTTTCTCACTAGGGCGTCCAGGGCTCTTGTGATGCGTTTGCGATCTGAGGTCTTGGCAAACTCTGAAAAATCACCGGCAGTGAAAGCCCAATCAGGGTCACGCTCGGCCAGGCGGTTTCGAATGTAGGACTGCATCTGTCCGCGTGGGGCAATGCGGCGCCCTTCATTTCCTCTGGGTGCAACCGACGAATGTCGTGCCTTTGCACCTGAGACGCGTACAAGCTTGCGGCCGGGCTTCGCTCGACGTCTGAACCCCCGCGGCTTTGGAAGCTCGAATTTGGCGGCTGACCTCCACCAAGCTGCGTTATAGGCGAGAACCCGTCGGCCGATCGCGAGGGCCATGGCTGCAGAATGATGGTCAATGTTCTCGATGTGGTTGACCCTCTGGCAGGTTTGTTTCAGATCCGCCGCGGTCATCCCCCTTTCCACGGCATAGAGAACCTCAGCAAGCAAAATCCAGGGAAGTTTTTCGATGGCCGCAAGCCCTGAAGTGATCTCCGCACGCTCGACGTTCTCGATATCGCAGGCAGTAATGCCGCCGCCGGCGTGCATCACATGACAAGCGGAAACATGAGCCTCACTCACGCGACCGAGTGCCGACGCCAGTAGGGCAGGTACCTTGAAGGCCGCCCTGAAGAGAGCCTCGTCAGCAGGTGTTCGGGGCTCTGTGCGATCGGAGAGTGCAGGGATCGTCAGGGTGTTCCAGCCGATCGGCAGCTCAGAGCGCGCGAGATCCTTCAGAGGTTTGGTGTCTGAATGGAGCGTGGTCACGGGGTCCCAGCGTATGCTGTAGCTCCCGCGGGCGTCGAAATGCGCAGAGATGACAACCCGGATGCGCGGGCGCTCTCCCCTGTAGGGCCGGGAAAGCCATAGATCGCGAAGCCTCGTAAGGTGGCCGAGATGCGCTTCCAAGGCTTCTTGCACGCAAGATAGGGCTTCACTGGCGGGTGCCAGCGAATTGGACATCTGGCCTGCCTTAGCAGAGCGTAGATGTTCGTTGAACTGGTCCCGCAGTTCAAGACATACAGATATCTTGCATCCATCGATCATCCGGTAAGAATAGAGGGGTATGGTTAAGAGGGTCTGTTGACTTCTATTCTTTTTGTGACGTAGGATGGCCGGGAAACCATGGAGAACAACCTTGTCCTACATTAATGATGTCCGGCTTGTCGGTGAACTGCTGGCTGCGCCGGAGCTCAAGACGTCGGCCCGCGGCAAGAAGTACGCAATTCTGAAAATGCGCACAGGCCGTCCGGTGGTGAAATCCGGGAAAACCGCATGGGTCTTCTCTGAGCATCGCGTGATCTGCTTCAAGCAAGATGCCCAGCCGATGCTCGAGAAGAAAGGCGCCCGCGGCGTCTGGCTCAAAGTCATGGGTGAACTGGGTTACCTGAACGGTGGCAACACTGCTCAGATCGTCGTGAATGATGACCACGGCAGCGTCGGGCTGATGTTCTCGGACGTTTGGCCGCAGAATGAAATCACCGACGAGGAATGGAAGCTGATCGGTGAAGTGTCGGCTGCCGGAACGCCGGAAGACGAGGAAGAAGAGCCCTCGCGTGCTTCCGGATTTGACCCAGACGATGAGATCCCGTTCTAGCGACGGCAAAAAGAATAGACCTCACCCCCTAGAGGGTGAGGCCGGCGCTCCCATTTTTTGCGAGCTCACTGTTAAAATAGCGGGGGTCATCACTGACCTCCGCTATAAACCATTCTGGCCATGTGAACTGGGAGTCAGCATCGGGCAGCTCCACCTCTGCGACAACCAGATCGAGGTCGGGGAAGACGTCGATCTCGACGGTCAGACCTCCCTCGAGCCTATGGTAGTACCGCTTCTTACGCAGAACATTGTCGCACATCTCGGAGATCATTCGCTCGGCATCGTCGACGGGGATCCCATACTCATACTCTGCGCGCGCAATGCCGATGGTCGGGCCCTTCACGGTAAGGAAAGCCTGATCCCCCATGATCCTTACCCTGACGGTCGCGGCCAGATCATCCGAGAGATAGCCCTGTTGGATGTGAGTGGGGGCCTGCTGCAGGAGCTTGACCACTTCTGTATGGCTGGTGTCGATGAGAAACTTGCGTTCGATTTCCGTGGGCATGCGGTGACCTCCTGGCATTCCTTCAATTTCTAGCAGGCGAAGGTTTCTCGAGGATGTCTAAAAGCAAAAGGCCCCACCGATATGGCAGGGCCTGAGCTCTAGGTCAGTGTGTGGATATCAGGCGCCAACGAGGCTGGCGACAGGCTCCGGGCGTTTGTGCCGTCCAAGGCCGCGGGCGCGCGCCGCTTTGGCCTTGGACGCCGTGTAGTTCGGCGCGGTCATCGGGTAGTCGCTGGGGAGGTTCCACTTGGCCCGATATTCGTCCGGCGTCATGCCGTGCGTCTCTTTGAGGTGACGCTTGAGCATGGAAAGCTGGCGGCCGTTCTCGAGGCAGATGATGTAGTCGGGATGCACGCTGTCTTCCGGCGCACAGAACGGATCGCCAGGGGCACGTTCGCCCTTCCAGGTCTTCTCGAGCACCTCATCCTGCGCAGGCTGAAGAGCGGGCTCTCCGGCCATCACCTTCTGCAGGTTCAGGGTCATCATCGCGATGTCGAGAGGGGACATGGGATGACCGCTCTTCAGGCATGAGGCTGCCTTACGGGTGACAAGGCTGCAAATCATGTGTTCGGTGGACTCTGAGTCAACAATAGAGTCGGAAATATTGGTTGCGGGAATGGCTGGGAAATCCTTCATCTCATCCTCGTTAAAACCTAAAGATGAAGCCTTTTATAAAGGATAAGATTCAGCCCGTCAACTAATAGTTTAAAAATGATGAATAGAGATCGAGGGGAGGGGATTGTCCGTCAAACAAGTTCCCCCTCGATTACCTTACCCTCAACATCGAGGCGACCATAGGTAACCTCTTTCCCGTCCTTCTCGCATGGAAAGGTAGAGATCAGTTTCCCCTGTGCGAGTTGGTTCCCTTTGGTCCCCGGGATGACGACAGTTGCGATTTTTGCATGCTGTGTTGCAGACATGGTACACTCCATTTGGCCATGGTTAAACGTTATACCAAGTTAGTTTATTTGGAGTTTCAGACGTATCTTCAGTTGGATCCGGGCTGGCAGCACGGTATCCATGAAGCATCTAGGGTTTTCTTTCGTGGCACGGCGATGTATCCGGCATCTGTCTTTAGCGGAAGCGAGAGACATGGGATTCAACGCTGCCGTGTATTGGATGGAGGTGGTCTATGTCGTTTGGAACGTTGGCCAATGCAGGCCCGGAACTGTGTGCCCTGCCGTCGCGTGAAGCGAGGATCATGGTGATTGGGAACGATCAGTTCACCAAACTGGTCGTGACTGACCCCCTGTCGAGGAAGGATCACTGGCGGATTGAACAGGTGTCCTGCATCGCTGAAGCTGTCACACAGAGTATGAACGGCAGTATGCCTGACCTCTTTATCTGTGGCACCATCTTGGCTGATGGCCGGATCGATGACCTTGCCAAGGCATTCCGCATTCGCAAGCCCAAGGTTCGAATTCTTGCCTTGCTGGAGCGGAATGCCGGGTTCAGTGATGAGCAATGCGAGGATCTCAAGATCGTGGCAACCCTGGAGAAGAGCCACTCGATTCTCGACGAGCTCTTCCCGACAGTCGTCGACGTACTTACGGAATATGGCGATGGGTTGCTGCTTGGGGACCTGAAACGCCTTGAGCTCAAGAGCGATCGCAGCCTCTGGCTCCGCGGCTTGGCCACTGGCATTCGTCTGACGATCACCCAGGCTCGGTTGATGGAGTATCTGATCGCGCGTGCGGGGCAAATCGTGCCCAAGGGCGAAGCCTATATCAATGTCCTGCGACGGGAGGCGGACTACGACGATCGTGCGCTTGATCAGCATGTGGCCCAGCTGAGAAAGCTCCTCAAGGCGGCACCTATCAACGGCACGGCTGCGATCAAGACGATCCGCGGTGTCGGGTATCGGTTTGAATTCTCCGAGACTGCCGGAATGAGCCTCACGCGGCACTAGCTTTGAATCTGCATCCACCCAGACTCCTTCATCTCTATTGGCCGATCCGAATAGAAGCAGCAACCGATCTCCATCCTGCACGTCGAATCCACCGACCTTTGTGTTCTGGGTTGCAAGGCGCGTAAACCCCTGCACGGGAGACCAAAGCCGTAGTGTTTCGTCTAGTCGCGGATTATGATTCCGCTGCTCTAACCAGCTGAGCTACTCCGCCCCAAGCGCCACATTGGGTGCAGGCGATGTATGTGAGGCCGGGCGACGCGTCAAGCCGATTCTGGCAGATTTTCGCGCGCGCAGGCCAACAGGCTGCAAGCTGACGAAGTTGGACCTGCCGCGACCCGTCCAGCCCGTCAGCGCGCCCGGATCAGATCACGCCGGTACCTCTGTCATCTTCAGCTCATCCCGCCGGAAGAACGCGTAATAGAAGACCGGTGCCGCGATCATGGTCAGGATGGTGGCGAAGGCTAGACCGCCCATGATCGTGACCGCCATGGACTGAAAGAACGCATCCGGAAGCAGGGGCAGCATGCCAAGGATCGTCGTCGCGGCGGCCAGAAAAACCGGTCTCAGGCGCGAGACAGAGGCCGTGGTGATGGCGTCTTTCAGGGGCATCTCGGGATGTTCTTCCCGGACCAGATCGATCTCCTCGACCAGGACGATGCCATTCTTGATCAGCATCCCCGACAGCGACAAAAGCCCAAGCAAAGCCGTGAAGGTAAACGGCATTCCGGTCGCGAACAGCGCCAGGCTGACCCCGTTCACCGACATCGGAACCAGCAGCCAGATGATCAATGGCTGGCGGAACGCGTTGAACAGCAGGACCGAAATCAGCACCATGATCAGCAGGCTCAGCGGCAATTGCTTGGCAAGGCTGGCCTGCGCTTCGGCAGAGCTTTCATATTCGCCGCCCCATTCCATCCGATAGCCGGTGGGCAGCGCCATGCCATCAATCGGGTTTTGCAGGTCGGCCTGCGCTTCGGATGCCAGATTGCCCGGCAGCAGCTTGGCACCCACCGCAATGGTATAGACCCGGTCGCGGCGCATCATCAGCGTGTTCTGACCTTCGAAGGCCAGCCCGTCGGTGACCTGTTCAAAGGGCACCAGCAGATTGGCCGAAGACGAATACATCAGATGATCCGTCAGCGCGACACCGGCAGGCGCGCGCACCACCAGCGGGATCTGCCGTTCGCCTTCGCGGTACACACCCGCCGACACGCCGTCTGTCGCGAAAAGCATGGTTTCAGCGATATCGTCGCGCGAAATCCCGGCCTCTTGCGCGCGGTCGATGGCGTATCTGGGGCGCAGGACCTGTTCCATTTCGTGCCAGTCGGTGCGCGGCGTCATGATCTTGTCAGAGCTTTCTTCCATGATCGCCATGGCCTCATCGGCCAGGTCGCGCAGCACTTCGGGATCGGGGCCAGAGAACCGCACCTCGACCGGGTTGCCACCGCCGGGACCAAAGGCCAGCCGTTCGGCATTCAGAACGCCCTGCGGCAGGGCGCGCGCGCCAAAATCCTTCAGATCGGCGATCAGCGGCGCAATCGCGTCCAGCGTTTCTGTGCGCACGATCACATGGCCATAACTGGGATTGGGCTGCTCGCTGGTATAGGTCAGCATGAACCGCGCCGCGCCCTGCCCGGCATAGCTGGTATAGGCAACGACATCGTCGCGCGTGGCCAGCCAGTCCTCCAGCACTTTCAGATCGCGCGAGGTTTCGTGGATCGATGCGCCCTGCGACAGCTTGTAATCGACAAAAAACAGCGGCGTGTTGCTGTCGGGGAAGAACTGCTGGCGGACCTGGCCGAACAGCATGAAACAGCCGATGGTGACCGCCAGCAGACCGGCAATCACCAGCGGCCATGCATTCAGGCAGGCGCGCAGGACGCTGCGATAAGCGCGGAAGATCGCGCCGCCATAGGCGTCCTCGCCATCCTCATGGCCGCGATAGAACAGATACTTGCCCAGAAGCGGCGTCACGCTGAGCGCGAGCACCCAGGACAGCAGCAGCGAAATCGCGATCACGGCAAACAGCGAAAACAGGAACTCGCCCGTCGCATCGGGGCTAAGTCCAATCCCGGCAAAGGCCATGATGCCGATGACCGTCGCGCCCAGAAGCGGGATCTGGGTCTTTGATGCGGCCTCATCCGCGCCTTCGCGCGCCGTCAGGCCGCGTCGCATGGCGATCTGCATGCCCTCGGCCACGACAATGGCGTTATCGACCAGCATCCCCATCGCGATGATCAGCGCACCTAGCGAAATCCGCTCCATCTCCAGCGAGAAAAGCGCCATGAACAGCAGGGTGCCCACCACGTTCAGCAAAAGCGTGGTGCCGACGACGACAGCCGCCCGCCACCCCATGAACAGCGCCAGCACGATCACGACGATGGCGACAGAGGTGGCGAGGTTGATCAGAAAGTCGTTCGATGCCTCTTCAACCACCAGATGCTGCCGATATATCGGGTGCAGCTCGATCCCCACCGGGATTTCCGGGGCCAGTTCCGCCAGCCGCTGATCGACGCGGTGGCCGACATCGACGATGTTTTCGGTGCTGATCCCCGCCACGCCAAGCGTGAATGCATCGGCGCCGTTATTGCGCACGATCAGATCCGGGGTGGATCTTTCGGCGCGGTAGACTTCGGCAAAATCGCTGAGCCGCAGCAACTGCCCGCCAACGCCGATGGTCAGGCCCGCAATTTCTTCGACGCTGTCATTCCCTTCCGGTCCCTGAATCAGGGTCCGGCCGTCCTCTGTCTGGATGGATCCGGCATCGCTGAGCGTATCGGCCCCGGCCAGTGCGGAGCGCATGACCGTGTTCGCCACGTTGAGATTGGCGGTCAGCGCCGAATCGGGTTCGATATAGATCACCTCATCCGGCACCCCGCCCAGCACCACATCGGCCACGCCTTCCACGGCCAGCAATTCGCGGCGCAGAAAGGTCGACAATTCATAGATTTCGCGATTGTCGAAGCCCGGCGCAGTCACCGCGAAATACAGCCCGTAGACATCGCCGAAACTGTCATTCACGAACGGCTGCGACGCCCCGTTCGGCAGCGCGGCATCGCCCACCCGGTTGCGCAGCTTGGTCCAGATGCCGGGCAGTTCGGCACCGTCATAGGTATCCTTCATGTCCACTTCGATCCAGGACAGGCCCGGCTGATTGGTGGATCGCACCTCGTCCAGTTCGGCCATTTTCTGGATTTCGGATTCCAGCGGCTCGGATATTTCGCGCGACACTTCCTCGGCGGACGCGCCGGGATATTGCGTGACCACGACGGCGGTCTTGATGGTAAATGCCGGGTCTTCCAGCCGGCCAAGGTTGAAGAACCCCCAGATGCCGCCGAACAGGCAGATCAGCATCACGATCCATGTGTAGATCGGGCGTTCGATTGACAGTCTTGCGATGCTCATGACCGCTTACTCGCCAAATGCGGTGAAGCGGCGCACCGTCTCGCCATCGTCCAGTATGGCAGCGCCGCTGGCGACGATTTCCTGCCCCGGTTCCAGGCCAGAGATCACGCTGACGGTCCCGTCCTCGCCCCCTTCGATCTGGATCCCGACCAGCCGGACGGTGCCTTCCGTCGCGCCAACGGGTTCGAACAGCATCGCCTGCGGCGTGCCGTCATTTGCCGTCACGATGGCGGATGATGGGATGGTGATGTAGTTTTCGTGCCCCGGCAGAGACACCGTGACCGACGCGGATGAGCCGGGCAGAATCACGCGATCTTCGGGTGGTTCCAGACCCAGCGTGACGCGATAGGTCTGCCCGGTGACAGAGGTTTCCGCGCTGAACTCGCGGATCTCCAGCGGATAGCGTTGATCATCGGTCGGAAACTCTGCCCAAAGTTCGAAATCCTGCGTCTTTCCGGCCATCTGAACAAGGATTTCGGGGACATTGATCTCAATCCGGATCTCGGACATGTCATGCAGGCGGACCACCGGCGCACCCGCCGCGATGGTGGTAAAGTTGGACGTGCTGGTCGATGCGGTCAGCGCATCGAAGGGTGCCATCAGCGTGGTTTCTTCCAACGCACGCTCGGCATCGCGGACGGAAATCGCGGCCAGTTCGGCCTCTGTCCGGGCGTCATCGACCGAAACCTGACTGACCGCGCTGCCCTGCAACTGTTCCAGCCGCTGCAGATTGCGGTTCGCCTGCGCCTGCTGGGACCGCGCCCGGTCAAGCGCCAGTTCGAACGGCTCCTGATCCAGCCGCGCGATCAGATCGCCCGATGCAAGTTCCTGCCCCTCGCCCACCGGAAAATCGACAATCTGGCCGCCCACCTGAAAGGCCAGATCGACGGTCTCACGCGCGGCGACCCGCCCGAAGAACTGCCGGGAAAGGCCCGTATCGTCCTGAGAAAGTTCAATAATCTTGGCCAGGCGGGGCGCGTCCTGCGCATGGGCCGCAGGGATGCCGGTCGCAGCAAGCGCCAGGAGCATGGGGAACAGGCTGGATATTTTCATGGGCAGAGCTTTCCGTGTCGAGGCAGAGAGGCGGCGACAAAACTGTCAGCGCAGATGCGGAATTACGGCTGTTGACAATCACTGCCGCGAAAAATTTGCGTGATCAAGGCCGGGCCCATGAACCTGCATTCCCCAGGTGGCGTGTCGTTTGAGGTGAAGATCGCCTGTATCCGATCGCTAGACAAGGATTTTCTGCCGCAAGCGGCACCTGCGGTCGCGCAGACTGCTGGATCTGGACGGATCAGACCGCGA
>NZ_JAAGOV010000075.1:0-18094 GCF_010500785.1 Salipiger sp. PrR003 | reverse complement strand
GTGCGCCTCAGCGCCGCCGGTGAGGGGCCTTTTACGGATACCCCCCGGGGCCTGCAAGCGGATTTTTCCGAAGAGACGGAAGTTTTTGCGAGTTTCTTCCAAAAACTAGCAATATCAAAATGTTACTGGACTATTTTCGGTATGGAGGGCCGCTTTCGCTGCCTTCGCCTGGGTCGAGACCGATGTCCTCAACCATATCTTGTGGTCCGATCGTCATCGGTAACAACGATGAGGGGAGTGTGCGGCAGACTCGCCTTCCTTTGCGCCCGAGGCATCGACCCATCGCTGCCTCCGATCGAGTCTTTCAGCGCGCGCAGGCGCTTTCAGTACGGTCCTGGCCGAGCGTGTCGAGCGTGTCGGTCTCATGGGCGAACCCCTCGACCGGGGCCACCGCGATGACCGCATTCGAGGTGGCCAGAAGCAGCGGCTGCCGCATCTGCCCGTTCCAGGGCCGGAAGTTGCCGCGCACCCCCTTGTAGAGATCCACCGACAGATCCGGCGCTCGCAGCGCCGCGCGCAGCTCCTCCCGCCCGGCGGAGCCGGCCTGCACCGCCGCCTCGGCGAGCGCTTTCACCGCGGCCCAGGCCGCCCAGTCCTCCGAGGACATGTCGCGCCCCGCGAGACGGCGGAAGCGCTGGTTGAGCTGCGGGGCGCCGTAGCGCTCGAAGGTCCAGTGCCAGGCGCGCGGCACCAGCCCCTCGGAGCCGACGACCGGGCGCGGCGCGTAGGTGGCATAGGGCAGGACGCGGCCGAAGTCGCCCAGATCATCCACCAGCCAGACCACGTCGTAGCGCGCATCCCCGGTCAGCAGGGCGATATTGCTGCGCGCGCGCTGGCGCGGATCGTTGCTCAGTTCGAAGGCGCGTTCGGCCACGATCCGCAGCCCGAACTTGGCCGCCGAGCCCCGTGCCGCGCGCAGCTGGTCCTCGTCGGCCGGCGTCGTGCCGTGCACCAAGAGCACCTCGGTCCAGTTGCGCGCCCTCAGGTATTGCGCCAGCGCGTCGCTCAGCATCGAGTCCGAGGGCATCGTGTGCAGCAGGTTGGCCGCGCAGCCCTCGCGGCGCCAGCGGTCGCCGCGGTCGCGGATGTTCACGAAGAGCGTCTCCGGCGCGGCCGCGCGGAGCGCCGCCGCCATGTCCTCGGGCGGCAGATCCATGAGAATCGCCACGGGCCGGCTCTCCTCGATTGCCGCCAGCGCCTGCGGCAGGTCCTCGGCCGCGGCGGTCACCTCCGCGAGCTCGAAGCCGAGTCCCAGCGCCCGCCCCAGCACGCGGGTGTCGCGCAACCCCAGGTGCAGCCCCTCCAGCGGGCGGTGGTGGTCGCGCAGCGACAGGCCGGTGTAGAGCGGCTGCGGCGCGTAATAGGGATCCGCCGCGAGGCCGAGGTAGACAAGCCGCACCGCCTCCTGTGCCGCCAGCGGGCCCGAGAGCAGAAGCAGCAGCAGCAGCAGCGCCCTAGCGATCATCGATGAGAATGTCATAGGGCACGCGGCCGACCGGGATCGAGGTCAGCGCCCTGAGGCTGCGGGTGTCGATCACCGTGACATCGTCCGACAGGCCATTGGCCACGTAGAGCCGCGACTGGTCCGCGGTCAGCGCCAGCCCCCAGGCACGGCTGCCAACCAGGATGTAGTCGATCACCTTGCGCTTCGGCACGTCCACCACCGCCACGTGATTGGCCCGCCCGAGCGCCACGTAAGCGCGCTGCCCGTCGGCGGAGATCTCGAGATCCACCGGCGTCACCTGCTCGGCGCGGAACCCCGTGGGCAGGAAGGGAACGTCGCCGACCAGCTTCAGCGTCTCGACGTCGATGATGTCGACGATGCCGGCGAGCTCCGCCGAGACCCAAAGCTCCTTGCCATCGGGGGTCAGCGCGAAGCGGCGGGGCCGCGTGTCGACGAGGATGTCGGCGATCACCGCCTCCGCCTCCAGATCGATCACATGCACGAGATTGGCGGCCTCTGAGGCGACGAAGACCAGCCGCCCGTCGGGGGTGACCTGCACCCCCTCGGGCTCCTCGCCGGTGAGATATTCCGCCAAAAGCTCGCCGGTCTCGATGTCGATGACCGAGGCCGTGGCGTCCTCCTCGTTCGACACGATCAGCCGCCGCCCGTCGGGGTGCAGATCGAAGGTCTCGGGGGCGGGGACGCCGCGGATGCGCCCGGTGAGCTCGAGCGAGGCGGTGTCGTAGATGGCGATCGTGTCGTCATCGGCGCAGCCTACGTAGAACGACGCATGATCGGCGCTGAAATGCACGCCGCGCGGGCGGGCACAGGTCTCGATGGTGCGCACCAGTTTCAGGTCGGGCGAGAGAATGCTCAGCGTGTCGCCGCGCTCATCCGAGACAATCGCCATTCCGGTCGCCCTGCCCGTTCCCATACCCGGTTCCCTTCCCGACTGGGCGCAGACCGGCCCCGCCACCGCGGCGAGGAACGCGGCCCGAATGAGCAAACTGGGGATCGAACTCGGCCGCATGAGACTGTGCTATTTTTCTAAACACATTTGGTTTACCCTACGTAAGCTAACAAAGATCTACAACGCAAACCTTGGGAGGATATGGTTATGCGTGATTGGTCGACACTCGCCGCCAGTTGCCTGGCGGCGCTGATTGCCTCTGGCTCCGCACATGCTCAAGACGAAACCTCGGCGAGCACGCTTTACGGCGACTTGCAGTCGGTGACGCAAAGCATGCTTTCGAGGGCCGCGGGCGACGGCAACAACTTTCTGCACACCAACGGCAACTACGCGCAGACGCGCTACTACCCCGCAAGCCAGATCAATACCGGCAATGTCCGGAGCCTGCGCCCGGCGTGGATTTTCCAGACCGACATCGTCGATTCGATGGAAACCTCGCCGATCGTGGTGAACGGGGTGATGTACATCACCACCGCCTTCAACGAGGTCTACGCGCTTGACGCGCGGACCGGGGCGCAGATCTGGCACCACAAGCACTCGATGGGCCCGGTCACCACCTATTGTTGCGGGCCCAACAACCGCGGCGTGGCGGTCGCCGGCGACAAGGTCTTCATGGGCACGCTGGATGCCAAGCTGGTCGCGCTCGACGCCAAGACCGGCAAGCAGCTCTGGGAGACGCAGATCGCCGACGCCGAGCTCGGCTATTCCGAGACCATGGCGCCCTCTGTGGTCGAGAACATGGTGCTGATCGGCACGAACGGCGGCGAATACGGCATCCGCGGCTTCGTGAAGGCCTTCGACACCGAAACCGGAGAGCTGATCTGGACCTTCAACACCGTGCCCGAAGATTCGGTCGGGGTCTGGGCGACGCATGACGCCACCGGCCGCGACATGCACCGCGACATCGAGGCCGAGAAAGCCGCGCTCGAAAGCATGGGCGATCCCTACGAGACGCTGGGCGGCGGCGTCTGGCAGAACCCTGCGGTCGATCTCGCCGAACGGCGCATCTACTTCGTGGTGGGCAACCCCTCGCCCGACCTCGACGGCAGCCTGCGCCCGGGCGACAACCTCTATACCGACAGTCTCGTGTCGGTGGATCTCGATACCGGCGAGTACATCTGCCACTTCCAATACATCGCGCATGACGTCTGGGACCTCGACGCGGTCTCGCCGCCGATCATCACCACGGTGAGGGATGACGCGGGCAACGAGGTGAAGGGCATCCTGCACGGCGGCAAGACCGGCCATGTCTACGTGCACAAGGCCGACGATTGTTCGCTGATCCGCTTCTCCGAGGCGATGGTCCCGCAAGAAGACATGTGGACCCTGCCCACCGCCGAGGGGGCGCGGATGCTACCCGGCGCCAATGGCGGCGTCGAGTGGTCGCCCATGGCAATCGATCCCGACCTGCATCTGACCTACGCGATCAACCTGCACCAGCCGATGACCTACACGGTGCGCTCGACCCCCTACCCCGAGGGCAAGATCTGGCTCGGCGGCTCTTTCGACGTGATCCCCGACGAAGCGCAATGGGGCAATATCACCGCGGTGGACTACAACACCGGCGACATCGCCTGGCAGGTGCGCACTGCAGAGCCGATGATCGGCGGGGTGCTGGCCACCGCCGGCGGGCTCGTCTTCACCGGCGAGGGCAACGGGCTCTTCAAGGCGTATGACAGCTCCAATGGCGGCGAGCTCTGGCGCTTCCAGGCCGGGGCGGGCGTCAACGCCCCGCCATCGAGCTACACGGTCGAGGGCCAGCAGTACATCGTCGTCGCCGCGGGCGGGAACTCCCAGCTCAACTACAAGCGCGGCAACAACATCATCGCCTTCACGCTTGCCGACTGAGGCAAGGCGCAGGTGCTGACATCGGGGCGGGCTCCGGGTCCGCCCCCATTCTTCAGGGAGACCCCATCATGACATTGCGCTCCGCGCGGCTGCTCGTGCTCCTGGCCGCCACGGCCCTCGCCCCCCCCGCCAGCGCCAAGGACGGCTTCGTGCTCGACGACGAGGTGGCGATCTGCACCGGCTGCCATGGCGAGGACGGCGTCCCGGTCGACCCGGACTACCCGGCGATCTGGGGCCAGCAGTATTTCTACATCTACACACAGCTGCGCGATTACGCCGCCGGGCGCCGCGAGAACGAGATCATGACCGGCATCGCCGCCGACTACGACAAGGACCAGGCCAAGCAGCTCGCCGAGCATTTTGCCGCGCAGACCTGGCCCGCGATCCCCTCGCAGGCCCAGGACGGCGACGAGGCGCTCGCAAACACGGCCTTCACCGCCGGCCAGTGCAGCGCCTGTCACGGAAAGTGGCAGGGCGACAGCCGCATTCCCCGGCTGGCCGGTCAGCAGGCGGGCTACCTGTCGAAGACCATGCACGACTTCAAGAACGAGGTGCGGATGAATGCGCCCGACATGGCCAACCTCATGAAGCAATACGACGCGCCGACGATCGAGGCGATGTCGCGCTACCTCGCCAGCCTCGTGATCCGCTAGCCCGGCTCAGCGCCCGAGCAGGGCGGCGATCTCGCTCCCGGCGGCAAGGTCGGCCGCGCGCTTGCCCTGCCCGTCGCGCCGCTCGGGATCGGCCCCCGCGTCCAGCAGGAAAGCCACCATCTGCGCGTGGCCGCGCTCGGCGGCGATCATCAGCGCGGTGCGCCCCCGGTCGTCCTGCCGGTCGATCCGCGCGCCCGCCGCCAGCAGAACCCGCGCGGTCTCGACCCCGTCCGGCGCAGGCGCGTCATTGGCATGGCCCGCCGCCCACATCAGCGCGGTCAGATCGTGGCCCCACACCCGGTCGGCCTCGGCTCCCGCTTCCAGAAGCGCCGCGACAATGCCGGCAAAGGCCCGGCCGGCCGCATAGGTCAGCGCCCCCTTGCCGCGACGGTCCTCGGCCTTTGGATCGCCCCCGGCGTCGAGCAGCATCGAAAGCATCCGTGCATCGCCATCGAAGGCCGCCGCCATCACCGGCGTCACCCCCTCGCGGCTGGCAAGGTTCACCTCCGCCCCGGCCTCGATGAGCTGCGCCACCATGCGCCGCCGCCCCTCCTGCACGGCGCCGAGCAGGGGCGTGACGCCGCCGAGGGTGGCATGGTCGATATCCGCCCCCCGCGCCAGCAGCTCCGCCGCGATCTCGCGCGCGCCGCGCGCCGCGGCGATGTTGAGGGGGGTTCCGCCGACCCTGTTGCGCGCCTCGACCGAGGCGCCCTGCTGCAAGAGCCGGCGAGCGGTCTCGGGACAGTCGAGCGCCGCCGCCTCGAACAGCGCCTCGTTCAGAACGCGCCCCTCGAGCGCGGCGCGGGATTGCGACAGGCGGGTCTCGAGCGCGCTGCAGACCGGCGCGGCGGGCTGGGCAAGGGCCCCGCTCCCGCCGAGCATCAGCAGCACGAGCCCCAGCCCCGCCGCCCGCCTCATTTCACCACCATCACGCCGCGGAAGCCCTGGGTGTCGAGCCCCTCTATGTGGAAGGGGTACTCACCGGGCCGCTGCGGAATGAACCAGATGTCGATCTCGCCCGCATCGTCGAATTCCACGGCGTGCAGCCCGTAGGGCTTCACCTCCCTGTCCTCGATCACGACCTGATCGATCCAGCTCTCGCGGAACAGCTCCGGGGCGAGCAGCTTGTACTCCTCGAGCCCGTCGCTCTCGATGCGCCAGCGATAGTAGACCCCGGTCTCGATCTCGTAGCGGGTGACCGAGAACCCCTCGGCGGCACGCAGCGCCAAGGGCTCCAGACGTTCGGCGCGGCGCGTGGGATCCTCCGCCTGCGCGGTGCCCGCGAGCATCGCGAGGGCGATCGCAAGAAGACCAAGCCTGCCCGTCATTCCACGCCCTCCCGCAAGATGCGGAAAACCTAGCATCGGCACGGCGGGCAGGCAAATTGCACCGCCCGCCCTTTACTCAACCAAAGGGTTACTGGATGGTGATTTCGACGCGCTGGCTCTCGCCGGTGGAGCCGGGGATTTTCAGGTGATATTGCCCCGGCTTGATGGCGAGAAACTCGATCTCCATCTCGCCGGCCTGATCGAACTCGACGCTCTCGAGCCCGTAGGGCCGGATCTCGAGCCCGTTCACCACCACCTCGTTGACCCAGATCGCGCGGAAGAAGCCCGGCCCTTCGAGGCCCAGCTCGCCCGAGCCGTCGGCGATGATTTCCAGCTCGTAGACCATGCCCGACTTCAGCGTGATCGGCCCCTCGGCCAGCGGTTTGCCGACCGAAAGGGTGATCTCGGGCATTTCCTCGGAGTTCTCGTGCGACAGGATGCCGGCAAAGCCGTACTCATGCGCAGCCGCGGGCAGCGCCAGCGCGACGAGCGCGGCGGCGATCAGGGTGGGTTTCATGGTCGGATCTCCTCCTTCAGACCAGATGCGGGGTCAGTGTGGCGGGCTGACCCTGCAGGTGCAGGATGCGGCTGGCCAATCGTTCGGCTTCGATGCGGGCGTGGGTGACGAAGAGCACCGCCGGGCGCAGCTCGGTGATCAGCTCCTCTGTGAGCGCCAGCATCGCTTCGGCAAGCTCGGGATCGAGCGAGACGAAGGGTTCGTCCATCACCAGCATGTCGAGCCGCCCGGCAAAGGCCCGCGCCAGCGCGAGGCGACGCTGCTGCCCGAGCGAAAGGCTGCGCGGGTAGGCATCGTGGCGCCCCTTCAGCCCGACCCGGTCGAGCGCCGCGCGGGCATCCCCCTCGCTCAGCTCGGGGTGCACCAGCGTCAGGTTCTGCAGGGCGCTGCGCCAGGGCATCAGCGTCGGCTCCTGAAAGACCATGGCCATATGCGTGGGGCGGGTGATCTCGCCCTCGAACTCGGGGTCGAGCCCGGCGACGATGCGCAGCAGGGTCGACTTGCCGATGCCCGACGGTCCCAGCAGCGCCACGGTCTCGCCGCGCGAGACGGTGAAATGCACATTACACAGCACCTCGGTCCCGCCGAAACACTTCGAGCGGATCTCGACGCGCACCGCACCCGGGTCAGCGAGCTTGGGGTGCAGAGGCACGACGCGCCCGTCCTCGGGTCGGATGTTCGGGCTCATTGCACCTCCGCGAAGAGCCCGTCCGGCACGTGGTCCGCCTGCCCCACCAGCTCGGCACCGCCAAGCTCGGCCATCAGCGACAAGAGCTTGTCCGCCGCCGCGGCATCCACCGGCCCGCGCTGCGGCACCCCGGCCAGCCAGTCGCCGCGAAGCTGCTCGAACTGCGCGTCGCTCGCGGCGTTCATCTGCGGGCGCAGCGCCTCCCAGGCGGCGGCATCCTCGGCCAGCAGCGCCTTGGCGTCGCGGCTCGCCTCGTAGAAGGCCTGCGCCAGTCCCTCGTGGTCGGCAAGGAAGCCTTGCTTGAAGTAATACCCCAGCAGCGGCACGTCGGGATCGAGCCCAAGCGCCTCTGCGGCACGCTCCACCGAGATCAGCTCGCGCATCCCCGCCGCCTTCATCTTGGCAAGGAAGTGCCAGAAGTTGATCGCCCCGGCGTAGTCCCCCGAAAGCCCGGACTTGAAGATCAGCGGCGGCGCGCCGAAGACCTGCTCGGTCTCGGCCTTCAGGTCCATGCCGTACTCCTGGCTCGCGTAGGCGCGCAGGATCAGCCACGACTTGTCGAGCGGCCCGCCGGCGATGCCGATCTTGCCGCCCCTGAGATCGGCCAGCGTCTCGGCGTCCGAGCCGCCCGGCACGAGCAGCCCGCCCACCGCGCGGGAATAGGGGATCACCACGTAGTCCTTGCCCTCGGCGCGCTGGCGGGCGACCCAGATCCAGTCGGCCACCGCCATGTCCGCCTCGCCGCCCTCGACCGCGATGCGGGTGGCGCCATTGTCGGCATAGGGCACCATCTCGAGCTTGAAGCCATGCGCGGTGTCGAAGCCGTTCGCGGTGATCGTCTCCAGCTCCCAGTTCACCGTGCCGATTTTCAGCACCGCGGCGCGGACCACCGGCAGGTCCTGCGCGGCGGCCGGAAGCGCGGCGGCACAGCCCAGCACCAGCGCGGTCAGAAATCCCTTCATCAGCCTCGTCTCCCCTTGCCGTTCAGTTCGGCGTGATCGCCACGCCCCAGGGCTGTT
The DNA here is from genome assembly GCF_010500785.1 of Salipiger sp. PrR003. Lineage (NCBI taxonomy): Bacteria > Pseudomonadati > Pseudomonadota > Alphaproteobacteria > Rhodobacterales > Roseobacteraceae > Salipiger > Salipiger sp. PrR003. The sequence goes on along the minus strand of NZ_JAAGOV010000075.1, from coordinate 9,627 downwards.
GCCCCACCTGGACCGACTTGATCGCCTTTTCCGCGGCCACGTCGATCACCGTGATGTCGTTGGAATTGCCGTTGGTGGTCACCAGGAACTCCTCGCCGGGGGTAAAGGCCATTTGCCAGACCCGCTGCCCCACCATGATATAGTCCACAACCTCGAGGCTTGTCCCGTCAATCACCGCCACGCGGTTGGCGGGCCCCAATGCCACGAAGATGCGACTGCCGTCCGAGGTCGCCCTGATCCCCACAGGTTGCAGCCACTCGGGCAGCACACCGGGCACCTCGAAGCCGATCTTCTGCTTCAGCGTCGGCGTGCCGTCTTCGGCGATATCGATGACGCTGACCGTGCCGCCGATCTCGGCGCTGACGAAAAGCCGCGCGCCGTCGGCGGTGTATTCGGCGTAGCGCGGGCGCTGGTCGACGAGGATATTGTGCTTGATCTTGTAATCCTCGGTCGAGATGAAATGCGCCATGTTCGTGGTTTCCGAGGTGTTCACCACCCACTTGTGGTCGGGCGAGATCGCCATCCCCTCGGGCTCGACCCCCACCGGCACCTCGGCAAGGATGGAATGGGTCTGCGTGTCGGTCACCGTGACGAGGTTGTCATCCTCATTGGCGATGTAGAGCGGGCTGCCCGAGCGATCGAGCACGAAGAGCTCCGGGTCCGGCCCGGAGGGCAGCGTGTAAAGCTCCTCGTAGGTCTCGGTATCGAAAACCCGCACCGTGTCGTCATCCGAGGCGCAGACATACAAGAGCTTTCCGTCGGGCGAGAGGGTGATGCCGCGCGGCCGGTTGCCGCCCTCGAACTCGGTGATCACCTCCCAGCTTTCGGTGTCGAGCACGGTGATCGTATTGCCGCGCTCGTTCGAGACAAAGGCCTTTCCGGCCAGAGCGCCCGAAGCGGCAAGGCAGAGCGCGGTGGAGAGCATGAGAGATTTCATCGGAGTCCTCATTGGAAGGCCGTGCAGCTCGACTCGGGACGGTCGAGCCCCAGCGTGTCGAGCGGCGAGACCTGGTGCAGGAAGCCCTCTTGCGGGCTGACGCTGACGGTGATGCGGTCGTCATAGAGCAGGATCGGCTGGCGCAGCTGGCCGTTCCAGTCGCGGAAGGTCACCTTCTGCCCCTTGAAGGCAGCCAGTTCGAAGGCGTCCGACAGGATATACTTCTCCAGCTCGGCGGGATCGTTGCTGCCGGTGCGGGTCACCGCCTCGCCGAGCACGCGCAGCGCCAGCCAGGTGTTGTAATCCTCTTCGGTCACATGGCGGCGGGCGAGCTTCTCGAAGCGGGTCTGAAACTGCGTCGCGCCCCAGGCCTCATGGGCGCCGTGCATGGTCACGGGGCGCAGCCCGGCGCTGCCCATGACCGGGCGCGGTGTCCAGAGGTGATAGGGCAGGTAGGCGGCGAAATAGTCGGTGGCGTCGGCGGCGATGACGAGGTCATGCTCCTTGGTGCGCTGCAGGAAGGTCGGCAGCTGGCGCTGCACCATCGCATGGCCGGTGTCGGTGCGCCGCGCCCCGCCGGTGTCCTCGAACTCGCGCTCTTCGACGATCCTGGCGCCGAACTTCGTGGCGGCGCGGCGGTAGGCCTCGGCCAGCGCCCGGTCCTCGGGGTTGGAGCCGCTCACCAGCAGCCAGCGCGGCCATTTCTTCCAGACGGCGAATTGCGCGATGGCGTCGGCCTTCATCGCAAAGGACGGCGCGATGTGCAGAAGGTTCGCCCGGCACTCGGCGCCGCGCAGCGCCATGTCGGGCGCCGAGGCATTGAGCACCAGCGCCCCCATCTCCGCCGCGCGATCGGCGAGCGCCAGCAGGTCGCCGGCCTGCGCATCCACCACCACGTAGCGGATGCCCTTCGCCAGCATCTCGTCGAGCGCCGCCAAGGCCCCCTCGGGCGGGGTGGCGGCGCTTTCGGTCTCGTAGGTGTGGCCAAGGAAGGCGCCGGTGGTCGCATTGTCCTCGTCCGCCAGCACCGCCCCGGCAAAATCGAGATCCTCGGGCCGGGCGTCGTAGCGCGAGATCGGCAGCAGCGCCGGGTAATCCACCCGCAGCACGCCCGCACGGACTTCCACCGCCCGGGCCGCCGGGGCGGTGAGGCAGGCGGCGACGCCAAGCGCAGCCGCGGCCAGCAGCGGGACAAAACTCTTCGGCACGTTCTCCTCCATGCCCGCGTTCATCCGTCGGGCCCCATGTCCACTCTGCCCCTCCCGGGGCGAAGCGGTGAACCGATACTTTCGGTTCGGTTGCGAGACACAGGGTAACGGCGGCACGATTGTCGGCGACTCTTAATTTCTAAGAAGGCAGCGATGCTTACCCGCCCCCTCCTGCTCGCGCTGATGCTCTGCTCCCCCGCCGTCGCGGGCGAGAAGGTGGCTTTCTTCGGCATCACCTTCCTCGACAGCTCGCTGCAGACCGCCGAACTTGGCCAGGACCCGGCCGAGCTGGCCCGCATCACCCTGCTCGAAGAGATGGTGCGCGCGCGGTTCGCCGACGAAGGCTACGAGCTGCTGGACCTCGGCCCCGTCGCCGAGGAGCTGGACCGCATCGTCAACCCCGCCAAGTGCTACGGCTGCGACACCCGCATGGCCGCCAAGCTCGGGGCCGATTACGCGCTCGTCGGAGAGGTTCAGAAAGTCTCGAACCTGATCCTGTCGATGAACCTGCAACTGCGCGACGTGGAAAGCGGCCAGACGGTCAAGGGACGGGTCGTCGATATCCGCTCGAACACGGATGAAAGCTGGCGCCGGGGCATGGACTACATCCTGCGCACGGGGATTTTTAGGGAGGAGACCAGATGAAAAGACGCAACCTGCTGCTCGCGGGGGCCGCGCTGGCGCTGATGCCCGCCGCGGCCATGGCGCACGGGCCGACCCGGCAGAAGGTCACGGTGACCGCCGATGTCGCCGCCGAGCCCGCCGAGGTCTGGGGAGCGATCGGCGATTTCCAGGACATGAGCTGGCACCCCGCCGTGGTCTCGCAGGAGGGCACCGGCGGCAACGAGATCGACGCCACGCGCGCGCTCTATCTGTCGGACCAGGGCGCCTCGGGGCCGAGGATCGACGAGGTGCTCTACAAGTACAGCGCCGAGAAGATGTCCTACAGCTACCGGATCACCGATGTCGCGGTCGAGGTGCTGCCGGTGACCAACTACTCCTCGCATCTGACGGTGCTCCCGCGCGAAGGTGGCGGCTCCACGGTCGAATGGCGCGGCGCCTTCTACCGCGGCTATCCCAACAACGACCCGCCCCCCGAGCTGAACGACGAGGCCGCCATCGCCGCGGTCACCGGCGTCTACCAGGCCGGGCTCGATGCGCTGGTCGAGCGGTTCGGTGCGCCGGGCTCCTGAGCTGGCGCTCGCCGCGCTGCTGACCGTCGCCGCGGGCTCCGCGGCGGCGGACCTTGCCTTCGTGACCTGCCAGAACGGCGATGCGCTCTCGGTGCTCGACCTCGAGACCGGCGCCGAGACCGCCCGCTGGAGCGTTCCCGGCAAGCCCGCGGGGGTGGCGGTGGGCCCGGATGGCACGGTCTACACCGTGGCCCCGGACGCCAGGACCGTGCGCCGCCATGGGCCAGGGGGCACGGTGCTGGCCAAGGCGGTGCTGGACGGCGGCCCGATGGGCGCCGCGCTGGACGCGGATCGGTCGCGCCTTTACGTGTCGGACTGGTACAACGCCCGGCTCTGGGTGCTCGAGACCGAAACGCTGAAGGTCATCACCGAGCTGCCCGCCGGTGCCGCCCCCGCCGGGCTGGCGCTGTCGCCCGACGGCGCGCTGCTCGCCGCCGCCGAGCGCGATGCCGACCGGGTGAGCCTCTATGATGCCGAAACCATGACGCTTGCCCGCAGGGTGCCGGTGGGCACGCGGCCTTTCGGGCTTGGCTTCGCCCCCGACGGGCGGCTTTTCGTCGGCAATGTCGGCAGCAACGATGTGACGGTGATCGACCCCACCTCGGGGGCGCGGCTGGCGACCCTCGCCGTCGGCGACCGGCCCTACGGCGTCGCCTTCGCCGCCGGGCGGGCCTTTGTCAGCAACCAGTATGCCGGGACGGTCAGCGTGATCGCGCTCGACACGCTGGAACCGCTCGCCGAACTCGCGGTGGGCGACTACCCCGAGGGCATCGCCGCCACCTCGGACGGGCGTATCGCCGTGGCCAACTGGTTCGACAACACGCTCAGCCTGATCGACGCGCGATCGCTCGAGGTGGTCGCCGAATTGGACACCGCCGACGGCCCGCGCGCCTTCGGCGCCTTCATCCTCGCAACCGGTGACTGACCGCCCCGGTCACTGCCGCGGCGATACCCTCTCGAGCGGGTATCCCGCCGCGGCCCACCCGTCTGTCCCCACGGGCAGCCAGGAAACCGACGCGTAGCCATAGCTCAGCGCCCGCTTTGCCGCGTTCCAACTCATCCAGCAGTCGGCGAGGCAGAAAAACACCAGCGGATGCGCAAGATCGCCGCCGCTGGCCGCCGCGAGCCCCGCGCGCAGATAGGCCTCCTCCGACGCGCCGAGCGCGCCGTAGCCGGTGTTGGGAAGCCAGATCGCCCCGGGAATGCTGTCGCGCGGCTTGTCGCGCCAGACCGTGCCCTCGGGCAGCGCGTCCGGCTTCGGGGGGCGCGGCAGCACGTCGATGAAAACCGCCGCGCCTGTCTCCCAGAGCCGATGCGCCTGCGCGATATCGACCACCGTGCCGCCGTCCAGAGAGGCGGGCACCGGCGCGCGGTACTCCTCCATCCGGTAGCCCTCGGGCTCGGGCACCTGCGCGAGCGCCGGACCGCAAAGGACCAGCGCCGCCAGCGCCAGCCAGACGCGTCCCGGCCCCGACATCACTGCCCCACGTCCAAGGCCCGCGCGCCCATGTCGTCGAGCAGCGGCACCCCGGCCTCGGTCAAAAGCGCGTCGATCTCGGACTGGTTGCGGCGGATCAGCGAGTTGAGCTGGCGCTGCCAGACCTTCTCGCCCTGCCGCACCCCCATGGTGATCCGGTAAAAGAGCTTCGGCGCCCCGGCCTCGTTTATCAGCGGCGTCACCTTCAGACCCGGATGGTCGCGCTTGACCAGCGGCCCGCCGATCGGCCCCCAGAGCACCGCGGCATCGATCTCGCCCGCGGCGAGATCGTCGAGCATGTCGCTGGCGGGGCTTTCGACCCGCCGGTCAACGACCAGCGCATAGGGCCGTGCCTTGCCGATCAGCCCGTGCCGCGCCATGTGGGTGGCGGGCGGCGAGCCGGCGATCACCCCCAGCTTGCGCCCCTGCAGCGCCGGGTCCGACAGCGTGGTGACCCCGGCAAGGGGGCCATCCTCGGGCACCACCAGAACGTAGGCCGAGGTCATGTAGTGGTTGGTGTTCAGCACCAGCTCGTGGCCCTGCGCATAGCCCATCACCACGTCGCACCTGCCGGCCTTCAGCGTCTGACGGATAAAGCCCGTGGCCATCGGAAACCACGTGTAGCTCACCGGCCGCCCGAGCTTTTCGGCAAAGAGCTCGGCGAGCCGGTTCTCGTAACCCGAGCCATCCTTCATCGACATGGGATCGGCGGCGGGATCGGCGCAGACCCGCAAGGCACTCTTGGAGACGAGGTCGGAGGTCTGCGCCTGCCCCGAGCCCGCCGCGCCGGCGACAAGCAGCGCCAGCGCCGCGACCCGCAGGCCGGCCCGTGCGGGCTCAGCCCATGCAGGCATCTTCCATCTCTGTGAAGGTTTCACTCTTGGCCTCCTTCTTCGCCGGGCGGCCGCGCCCGATGGCCCCGGACCCATGCGCCTTGAGATAGGTGTAGATGTCGTCGAGATAGCACATGACATTGGGGTTGGTGCCGAAGGCGGGCATCACCGAGTTCTCGGAGGCGCCGACCTTCTTGCGGCCGTTCACCACGGTTTCGACGAAATCGTAGTAATCCATGTTGATCGCCGAGTTCTTCAGCGCCGGCGCGTAGGTCGATCCCTCGCCGTCCGGGCCGTGGCAGACGTGGCACTCGGCGTGGTAGCGGCGGAAGCCCGAGAAGGTCGGCCAGTCCACGGTGCCGTCCTCGGCGACGTTGAACGTCGGAACGCCGTCCGCGGTGTAGTAGCGACCGCCTTCCTCGTAATCCACCGCGATATTCGGGTCCTCCATGGAGACGTTGGCGGCGCTCAGCGCGCCCGCGAACGGAAGGCCCGCGAGCAGGCCGGCGGCGGTCAGGAGGGTGAGCTTTCGGGTCATGGCATATACGTCCTGGAGATCTCTGTGAGATGTTCTTGCGAAATGCGCCGGCGGGATGCGTTTCCCGCCGGCGCCTCGGGTCGCTGCGGATCAATCCGGGAGCGCAAAGACCGTCAGCTGACCGCCGAGCGCGGTGTAGTCGGACAGGGCCGCATAACCGCCCACGGCACCGAGACCATCGTTCGGGTTGGTCAGACCGGCCGCGAGACCGATGCCGGCCCAGCCTCCGACACCCGACAGGATGCCGATGTACTGCTTGCCGTCATGCTCGTAGGTCATCACGTTGCCGATGATCCCCGAGGGGGTCTTGAAGCGATAGAGCTCGTCGCCCGTCTCGGAATCGACCGCCTTCAGGTAGCCCTCGAGCGTGCCGTAGAAGACGATGTCCCCCGCGGTGGCCAGAGCGCCCGACCAGACCGAGAACTGCTCGGGCAGCGACCACTTGATCTCGCCGTTGATGTTGTCCCAGGCGATGAAGTTGCCCATGCCGCCGTGGCTTTCCGGCGCCGGGTACATCGCCAGCGTCGCCCCGACATAGGGCTGACCGGCGGTGTAGCTCACCCGGAACGGCTCGTAGTCCATGCAGACGTGGTTGGTCGGCACGTAGAAGAGTTGCGTCTTGGGCGAATAGGACGCCGGCTGCTGGTCCTTGGAGCCAAGCGCCGCCGGGCAGATGCCGGTCGAGTTGACGTCCTCGCCGTTCTGCTCGGTGGAATACTCGGCGACCACCGCCGGACGGCCATAGGTGTCCGAGTTCGGATCCATGTCGACGCCGGTGGTCCAGTTCACCGCCGGGTCGTACTTCTCGGCCACCAGCAGCTCGCCGGTCAGCCGGTCCATGGTATAGCCGATGCCGTTCCGGTCGAAGTGGGTCAGCAGCTTGCGCGGCTCGCCGTTGAAGTCCTGGTCGGTGAGGATCATCTCGTTGACGCCGTCATAGTCCCATTCGTCATGGGGCGTCATCTGGTAGACCCACTTGGCCATGCCGTCGTCGGGGTCGCGCGCCATGATGGTCATCGACCAGCGGTTGTCGCCCGGGCGCTGCGCCGGGTTCCAGGTCGAGGGGTTGCCGGTGCCGTAGTAGATCAGGTCGGCCTCGGGATCATAGGAATACCAGCCCCAGGTGGTGCCGCCGCCGATCATCCACTGGTCGCCCTCCCAGGTGTTGGTCCCCGAGTCCGCACCCACCGGCTCTCCGAGGTGAGTGGTGTTCTCGGGATCCATCAGGATCTCTTCGTCCGGGCCCATCGACCAGGCGCGCCATTCCTGCTCGCCGGTCTCCATGTTGTAGGCGGTGACATGGCCGCGCACACCGAACTCGCCGCCCGAGATGCCGACGATGATCTTGTCCTTGACCGGCAGCACCGTGGCGGTGTTGGTCTCGCCCTTCGAGGCGTCGCCGTTCATCACCTCCCATTTCACCTCGCCGGTCTCGGCGTCGAGCGCCACGACCTTGGTGTCGGCCTGGTGCAGGAAGATCTTGCCATCGGCATAGGCCACGCCGCGGTTCACCGTGTCGCAGCACATCACCGGGATCACGTCCGGATCCTGCTTGGGCTCGTAGCGCCACTTGATCCGGCCCTGGTCATTCAGGTCGAGCGCATAGACGATGTTGGGGAACGGGGTGTGCACGTACATCGTGTCCCCGACAACGAGCGGCGAGCCCTCGTGGCCGCGCAGCACGCCGGTCGAGAAGGTCCAGGCGACCTGCAGGTCGCCGACGTTCTCCTTGTTGATCTTGTCCAGCTCGGAATAGCGCTGGTTGGCATAGTCGCCGGTCTGGATCGCCCATTGGCTCGGGTTGTCCATCTGCGACATCAGATCGTCGTTTGCCATCGCCATGGATGCGGCACAAAGCAGCGCGCCAGACGATAGAAGCAGCCGTCTCTTCATCTTTCCTTCTCCCTTGGATTTACGGCGTTGCCGCCGCGTGGCCCCGTCCCGGCCGCCTTTCGGCATCACGTGAAGACCGTGTCGGGTCATCCGGATCCGGCGCTCCTTCTCCTCCCGCCGAACCCGAAAATCTAAATGCGTGCGATGATCAGCTCTCCCCGCCAAAACTCGCGAGATAGGCGATCACGTCGGCGCGCTCGTCTTCCTTGCGCAGTCCCGGAAAGGACATCTTGGTGCCCTTGGCGAAATCGCGCGGCTTTTCGAGAAAGGCCGCGAGCTCCTCGGGCGTCCATGTCCCGTCGGCGGCGGCAAGCTCCTTGAGCGCGTCGGAATAGTCGAAGTCTTCCACGGAGGCGATCTCGCGTCCCACGATGCCGGTCAGCACCGGGCCGACGCGGTTCTCCGCCCCCTCGCCCACCATGTGGCAGGCCTGGCACTTGCGAAACACCTTCTCGCCCTTCGCCGCGTCCCCCTCGGCGAGGGCCATCCCCGACGACAGGGCCAGAATAAGTCCGGCTGCGAGCGTTCCTTGATACATGCCTTGTCTCCTCTGCTGGGCCCGCACTCAGGCAAGCCGGGCTGCGTGCCAGGCGACGTGGTCGCCGGCAAACGAATTCACGAAGAAATACGAATGGTCGTAGCCGGGCTGCATCCGCAGTACCCCCGGCTGACGCCGTCTTGTCATCGCCTCGGCCAGCGCCTCGGGCTGCAAGAGCTCAAGGAACTGGTCCGAGGCGCCCTGGTCGACCAGGATATCCTCCTTCCAGCCGCGCTCCTCCATCAGCAGCGTCGAGTCGTGCGCCGCCCAGCAGCCCTCGTCGTCGCCGAGATAGGCCGAGAGCTGCTTGCGCCCCCAGTCCGAGCGCGTGGGATGCGAGATCGGTGAAAACGCCGAGAGGCTGTCGTAGAGATGCGGGTTGCGCATCGCCAGCGTCAGCGCCCCGTGCCCGCCCATGGAATGGCCGGTGATGCCGTGCCGCGCGCCGATGCCGCCGATGCCGGCGACGATCTCGCGCAGCTCCTGCGTCACGTAGTCGTACATCCGGTAATGCGGCTTCCACGGGTCGCGCTTGGCGTTGACGTAGAACCCCGCCCCCTGCCCCAGGTCGTAGGCGTCATCGTCGGCCACCTCCGGCCCGCGCGGGCTGGTGTCGGGAAAGACCAGCGCCAGCCCGTGCAGCGCCGCGTGCTCCTGGAAGCCGCCCTTGGTCATGGCGTTCTCATGGGTGCAGGTCAGCCCCGAGAGGTACCACAGCACCGGCACCGGCCCGTGCTCCGCCTGCGGCGGCAGGTAGACCGCGAAGGTCATGTCGCAGCCGCAGGCCTCCGAGGCATGCCGGTAGACGGTCTGCCTGCCGTCGAAGCTCCGGTTTTCCGCCAGCACCTCCATGTTCAGTATTCCACCACCGCGCGGATCGACTTGCCCTCGTGCATGAGATCAAAGCCGTGGTTGATCTCGTCCAGCTTCAGTTTGTGGGTGATCATCGGGTCGATCTCGATCTTGCCGTCCATGTACCAGTCGACGAACTTCGGCACGTCGGTGCGGCC
>NZ_JAAGOV010000074.1:0-18166 GCF_010500785.1 Salipiger sp. PrR003 | reverse complement strand
GATCCTTCGGTGGTCCGTGTGACGCTGGAGAACGACTTCGATTTGACCAGTTTCCGCCGCGAGGCGCAGACGCTCTACATCACGACGCAGTCCGAGCACCTGACCACGCTGGCGCCGCTTGTGCGACTGCTCTTTGCAGAGGGCATCGCGTCGCTGCAGCGCGCAGAGCCGGGCCCCGACGAGCCCTACACGGTCATGTTCCTGATGGACGAGTTCGACCAGCTCGGACGCCAGCCGCTGGTGGAGAACAGCATCAAGACGATCCGCTCCTTCGGCGGGCGGTTCTTCATCATCACCCAATCGATTGCCGGTCTCGACAACCCCTCGCTCTATGACGAGGCCGGGCGCCGCGCGCTCATGGCCGGCGCCGGGGTGAAAATATTCATGACCCCGCAGGAGGACCTTACGGCGACGGTTCTGTCGGACATGCTGGGCAAACACACGGTGGTGTCGAAGACAGAAAGCCAGAGCCGCATTCGCGAGCTCGACGACAGCGCCAATATCAGTCGCCGTAGCGAAGAGAGGGCGCTGCTTTCACCGGGTAAGCTGCTGCAGTTCCCGATCGACCAGGTGCTGATCCTGCCGGAGGGGCAATATCCCATCAAGGCGCACCGGATCACGTCCTACGAGGACCACCACTTCGGGCCGATTGAGGCGGCGCGACACGGGCACGCGCTGCCCTATCCGCCGCTGACCGCCAGGCCGAAGCGCAAGATCGCGAGCCTGGCGCAGATCGCGCAGGCAGAAGTGGCGGTCGAAACCTGCCAGCAGTATGGCAAGCGGTTCGCCGAGATGCGGACGCGGGCGGAGACCCAGCGGAGCAAGAGCGGGGAAAGCGGGGCGGCCTCCCGGCGGCGTCCCAGGCGGGCGGGCGCGACGGATTTGGCGAAGTTTGAGGGCGCCGATGGGGGTGTGCAGCAGAAGGAGAGCGCGAAGGTCTAGGAAGCCTTTTCCACGGGCGGCCCATCTTCCTGTCCTCACCGCCGGGCCTGAAAAACGATCCTTCGCCCTGAAAAATTGTACCTGCCGCGGGGATCGCATGAATTTTGTCACAGGGTCCGCGAATTTGAGGCCGGAACTGTCCAGCCCGCGAGCTTCGTTTCTCACCCAATGAAGGCTGAATCCTGTGACAGGGCTCATGGCCGCCGGCGAGCACCTTCCGCATCCGCTCGATGAAGTTGTGGCGATTACTCCTCGCTCTCAGCTGTCGGGTCGGCTCTCGCGGCCACCCCTGCCGGCTGTGGCGGGACGTCGATCCAGGCTTCCCCGCTTGCCACGACGCAGGCGAGCCCGTCGGGATGCACGGCAAGGATTGTCCAGTTTCCCTCCTCAGCCGCGCGCCAGACTTCCAGCATGCGCGTCGCAGACTGAAGTCCACGCCCGACAAGGGCTTCGTCATAGGTGCTCTCGAGCGTTCCGGTGATGCTCTCGTGGAGCCCGCAGACCATCTGCGCCGATGCCGGCGGTCCGGCGGCGGCCAGTCCAAATGTCAGGCTGAGACTTATCAGACGTTTCCACATGATCTTCTCCTTCCCATTCCCGGGGTCGGAGAACTCAAGGGCAACGACCCCAGCTCCAAGTTGCGTCATATATATGGTGTCTGACCGCTGCGATTGCACCGAAATATGCCGAGGTTTTGATCGGCTGTGTGAGCAACGGTCTTTGTCTCGCTGTCCCATTCAGGTGTCGGCGCAGGCCCACTCAGATGCGTAGGCACAATCCGAGAATTGTGTGCATCAAAAAATACTTTGCTGCAGGTCGTCAGTTGTGTGTATCAATTCCATATTTGATGCACACGAGCGAAACACAGGTATAAGATGGAGCCGATATCGCACTCTCGAGCCGCCCAGGTGGCGTATCAGGACTTGCTGCGCATGCATCTCGACGAGGCGGCGTCGGAGATCATCGGCAGTATCGAGGAGCGTCGCCGCAATGGGCGGACATATCTCTATGACCGGTTCCGGATCGGGATAGAGATGAAGAGCCGCTATCTCGGCGAGGATAGCCCAGACTTGCGCGATCGCCTGGCACGCGCTGCCGATTTGAAAGCAGAGGCGCAAGAGCGCAAAAAACGCATGTCGCGTCTGGCGCGCGTTCTAAGGGCCGAAGGCATGATCGGAACCGATCGGGAGACAGGCTCATTGCTTCTGGCGTTCGCGCGCGCGGGCGTCTTCCGGCTGGGCGGTACGTTGATCGGGACCGGAGCCTATGGGCTTTATCAGGGTGAACTTGGTGTTCGCTTTGACTCTGACGAACTTGCCCAGACAGGGGACATCGATTTCGCGAGCTTCGAACGGCTCTCAGTGGCACTGGGCGACCGGGTGGAGGAAGAGCCGGGGGAGATTCTCCGGTCGATGAAATTCGAAGCTGTCCCCGGGGTTTATGATCGGCAGATCTGGAAGTGGCGTCAAAGCGGCGGCGAGGCCATGGTCGAGTTCCTGACGCCGGCCTTCGGCGACGAGGGCATCAAGCCGCTTCCGGCACTGGGGGTCAGCGCGCAAGCGTTGAACTACCTCAATTTTCTGATTGCGGAGCCGATCCACGCTTTGGCGCTCTACCGCTCCGGAGTACTTGTGCAAATCCCGCGACCGGAGCGCTTTGCAATCCACAAGCTGATCGTGGCCAGCAGGCGGCACGGCGGGCCGGACGAAGCGAAGGCGCGAAAAGACCGTGCCCAGGCTGAGTTCCTCATCCGCATCCTCGCTGAAGATCGGCCCGAAGATCTCGCCGAAGCCTACGACCACGCGCTGTCGCAAGGCCCCCGATGGCGGGAACGGATCGCCTCAAGCCTTGGACGCATGTCGGGCACCAAAGACCTCTTGCAGGGGCTCGTGTGAACTGGTGAGTATGGTCGCTCCGCGGATCCCAACGTTTCGGCTGCGAGGCGAAGGACTTCACCCCGTCATCCCGACGGGTTGTCCAGAGGTGGCCTCTGAGCGGGAGCCTCTCAGCTTAGCTAGTTGTGCGTACGTGTCAGAAGAGCGATACGCTGGAAGCGGCCGTGCCGCGTGTGCCGCCGCATCGCGGCTTCGGCGGCGGCACTGTCTCCATCCTCGATTGCTTGATAAATTTCTTCGTGTTCCTTCAGCGAGAAGGTCTCGAAGTCATACTTGCCATGAGTGGTGCCCCTGATCATCCCCGCTGACACAAGCAGAATGCTTGCGGTGCGCTGCACGTATCGGTTGCCGGAGATCCGGTAGATGCAGCCGTGGAACCGGTCGTTGATCGGAAGGAATTCGGTCTCGGTCGAGACCCCTCGCCGCTGCTCGTCCAGGATGGCGCGCAGTTCGATCAGGTCTTCGGTCGTCGCCTTCTTGGCAGCCAAACGTGCGGCGAGACATTCGACCGCTTCCCTCATATCGTAAATCTCTTCCGCCGCGTTGATGTCGATTTCAGCGACGCAGGGGCGTCCGCTTCCGCTGACCGCAAGGAAGCCTTCGTTGATGAGCCGGTGAATAGCCTCGCGTGCCGGGGTGCGGCTGACTTGGAAGCGCTCACACAATTCTGACTCGCTCAGGCGTTGGCCCGGCGCGAGTTCGCCTTCGCGAAGAAGGTCGCGCACTTGAGCGTATACAACGTCACTGAGAGGTACATCGGGCTTCTGAGCGTCAATTGTCATGACGTTTTTGCTCTCCTGTAAGAAGTAACGGAAATTCTACGCCCAAGGGCTCAACAAGGCAATGTGTATACCTATTTGACATAGAGACACCGAATGTATACTGAAAGTTCAAATATACACGACTTAGGATACCTATGCGGATGGGCGAAATCAGGCACAATGTCCTTGTCACACGAGATCGCATCGATGACTCTGCGGTCAAACTGCTCGCGGACAACGGTTACGACTGCGTATTCTCGCCGCCATATACGGCACCTGCAGACGTCGTTGCTCTGGCACGTGAAAAGAAGATCAGCGCAATCATGGTCTCTCAGGGCGAGATCACTGAGGAGGTGATTGCGGCCTCCGATCAACTGAAGGTCATTGCCAAGCACGGCAGTGGCGTGAACAACATCAATCTCCATGCGGCTGAAGCGCACGGTATCCCGGTATTCCGCGCGGTTGGTGCCAACGCTCGTGCGGTGGCGGAACATGCGATCACGCTAATGCTCGCGTTGAGAAAGTCCCTGCCATATCTGGACCAGGCGACAAAGGGGGGGGCTTGGCTCAAGGGCTCCTTCGTCGGACGGGACATCCTGGGGACCCGGCTCGGGCTCATCGGGATGGGGGTGATCGGCCGTGAGACAGCCGCGATGGCGCGCGCTCTCGGGATGCACGTCACGGCCTTCGATCCCGCTTTGCGGCCAGAGGATATCACGGGCGATGAGTTCGAGCTTTGCAGCAGCGTCGACGCGCTGATCGCGAACTCTGACGTCATCTCGCTGCATTGCCCGCTGGTTCCGTCCACGCGGCACATGGTGGATGTGGCGTTCCTTTCCAAGATGCAGAGCCACGCGGTGCTGGTAAACACGGCCCGCGGCGGGATCATCGACGAGGCCGCGCTCGAGGCTGCGCTCAGGCAGGGCGAGATCGCCGGTGCCGCGGTGGACAGCTTCGAGGCGGAGCCGCCGCAGAGCGATCATCCGCTGTTTTCGGCACCCAACCTGATCGTCACGCCCCATGCTGCGGGCCTGACCCCGGGCGCGGAGCGCGCGATGGCAACGATGGCCGCGAAGTTCATCATGGACACGATCGCTGGCAAGGACGTGCCGGCGGAATTCCGAGCCGAGGCCAAGTCCCTCGGCGGACTGACCGAATAGGAGAGCCACATGAGCGAAGGCTTCAGAATCCGCGAGTACTGGACACGCGCCAAGACGGCGGACGTGGAACGCGGCAAAACGCTTCCTGTCTCCAATATCAGTGACGTGATGTCCCGGCGTGTCGGGGCCCCCGCCGATCTTCGACCGATGCATCGTGGGGGGCAGCTCTCGGGCCCCGCGTTGACAGTGAGTGTCCGTCCCGGCGACAACCTGATGCTGCACAAGGCGCTCATCATGGCGCAGCCTGGCGACGTGATAGTTGTCGATGCCGGCGGAGCGCTGGACAACGCTATCATGGGCGAGCTGATGCTCGCGCGGGCAGTGCAGTCCGGCGTGGCCGGGGTTGTTATCTGGGGGGCGATCCGCGACGCCGCCGGAATCGCGCAGCAGGACACTCCGGTCTTCGCCTCGGGTGTCTCCCACCGCGGCCCCTACAAGGACGGCCCGGGGGAAATCGGATTTCCGATTTCGCTCGGAAGCATGGTGGTGAACCCCGGAGATCTCGTCGTAGGCGACGACGACGGTATCCTCGTGCTGCCGCGCGAGGCCGCCGCGGAAATTCTCGACCGTGCGGACAAGAAGCACGCGAGCGAAGAACGCCAGCTCGAAACCACGCTGAAGGGGGCCTATGACGGCGCCTGGATCGATGAGGCTCTGCACAGGCTCGGCTGCGAGTTCGTGTCCTGAGACGACAGGCGGCCGAAAAGTCGCCCTGCACACCCGAATGAATGGGAGGAGTTCAATGAAACCTTTTGGCAATCTGACCACGGTGATGGCGATCGCGTCGTCTGTCACGCTTGCGTCGATGACAGGCGCAATGGCGCAGGAGTTCCCGAGCCGCGGCATCGAGTTCGTTGCAGGCTACGGTCCGGGCGGCGGGCACGACACGATGTTGCGCACCATGGCCCGGATCATCCAGGACGAGAAGCTGGTCGATGCGAATATCAACGTCGTCAACAAGCCGGGCGGCGCTGGCGCGACCTCGCTCGGATACCTGAACTCACACGAAGGCGACGGCCATTATCTGATGGCTGCAACGTCCTCGTTCATCACCACGCCGCTCGCCACCGACGTCGGC
This sequence comes from Salipiger sp. PrR003, assembly GCF_010500785.1. NCBI lineage: Bacteria > Pseudomonadati > Pseudomonadota > Alphaproteobacteria > Rhodobacterales > Roseobacteraceae > Salipiger > Salipiger sp. PrR003. The sequence goes on along the minus strand of NZ_JAAGOV010000074.1, from coordinate 12,330 downwards.
CTCAACTACACGGATTTCACCCCGATCGCGCGTATGGGGATCGACCCGACGATCCTCGTGGTGAATGCCCGCTCGCCGATCGAGAACCTTGATGACATCATCTCTTCCGAACGCGTTCTCAATGTCGCCGGTGGCGGTCGCGGCCAGATCGAGCATCTCGCGACGCTAATGGTCAGTGATGAGCTGGGCGTCGAGCTCAACTTCATCCCCTTCCAGGGCGATGGCGAGGTCGCGACCGCTGTGCTGTCGAACCAGGTCGACTTCGCTATGATCAACCCCGGCTCTGTCTCGGAGTTCATCGAGAGCGGCCGCGTGCGTGCCATCTCGATCTCGACCGAAGAGCGGGCCGAGGCCTTCCCCGATCTGCCGACCTTCCGTGAGCAAGGCTACAACGTCGTTGCATCGGTTTTCCGCGGCGTGGTTGCCGCCGACGGCATCTCGGATGAGGCCAAAGCGTATCTTTCCGACATGGTCGAGAAAGTGCAGGAGACCGAGGCCTGGAAGACGACCTACCTCGAACCCAACGGCGTGATCCCGGGCTACCTCGGGCCGGACGAGTTCGAGGCATACCTCGAAGAGACCAACGATCTCTATACCGGGATGCTTGAACGTCTCGGTCTGCTCGGCGGGTGAGCTTTCGATATGAAGCGAGTTGAACTCATTCTCTTGCTCATGCTGGCGGCTTTTGCCGCCAGCCTCGTCGCCGGGGCGACTGGAATGAACTATTCGGACCAGTATTCCTTTGGCCCGGGCTTCGTTCCGCTCAACACCGGTGTGCTCCTTCTCCTGTGCTGTGGCCTTCAGGCCGTGCGAGTGATGAAGCGCCAGGCCGAGCCGCGCGAAGAGGGCGACGCCCCGGACGTGAAAGGGCTCTTGTTGGCTGGGGTGATTGTCGCGGTCGGTATCCTTGCGATGTCGCTTGGTTCGGTCATGCTAGCAATTGCCGGGATCGTTTTCCTGCTCTCGTGGCTGGTCACACGGCACTCACTGGCCATGTCGCTCCTCGTCAGTGCAGCCACGACCGGGATGATCTACCTGATCTTCTCGATCTGGCTGAACCTTCCGATCACCTGAGATCTTTCCGGGACGCTACTCCATGCAATCTTCCATCGTCGAGCTGGCTTCGGCCATGTCTGAATTCGCGACGCCGGCCAATCTTCTGCTGATCTTTGTCGCAGGGCTCATCGGTACGGTCGTCGGCGCACTTCCGGGCCTAGGTCCCTCCGCGGGCATCGCCCTCATGATGCCCCTCACCTTCGGGATGGACCCGATTTCCGGCCTCAGCCTGCTCACCGGTGTCTACATGGGAACCATGTACGGCGGGCGCCTGACGGCGATCCTGATCAATACCCCCGGAGACGCGCCCGCGATCATCACCGCCCTCGAGGGCTACCCGATGATGCAAAAGGGGCAGGGCGGGCTGGCCTTGGGCATTTCGGCGATCTCCTCCTTTGTCGGCGGAGTCTTCGGCCTGCTCATGCTGATCTTCTTTGCGCCGATCATCGCGGAATATGCGATCTTCCTCGGGCCGCCCGAGTATTTCATGCTGATGCTCCTCGGGCTGAGCATGATCATCGTGCTCGCCGGCGCGGACCCGCTGAAGGCCTTGATCGTGACGCTTTTCGGCGTGCTGCTGAGTACGATCGGCAGCGACTACGTGTCCGGAAATAGCCGGTTCGTTGTTTCGCCCGAGCTGATCGAAGGGATCGACTTTGTCGCGGTAATCATCGGCCTGTTCGGCATCGGAGAGGTCTTGGTGAACATCGAGGAGCGCATCCGTCTAAACATGGGCAAGCCCAAGTTCAGCCTGAGCGAGTTCATCCCCGGCGTCTCCATGCTCCGCAAGATCACCATGCCGACCCTGCGCGGATCGGTGATCGGGACCGGTATCGGCGTGCTGCCGGGCGCTGGCGCGACCATCGCAACCTTCATCACCTATATCGTCGAGCAGAAAGTGTCGAAGCGCCCCGATGAGTTTGGCAAGGGCGCAATGGAGGGGCTTGCCGCTCCCGAGGCGGCCAACAATGCCGCGGTGCCCGGATCGCTCATCCCGCTTCTGACGCTGGGCATTCCCGGCTCCGGTGGCACGGCGATCATGCTCGGGGCGCTGATCATGTTCGGCCTGAACCCGGGCCCGATGCTGATGATCCAGTCGGCCGACATCGTCTGGGGGGCCATCGCTGGCTTGGTGATCGCGAACGTCTTTCTCCTTGGCTCGAACATCCTGCTGATCCCGCTGTTTGTGAATGCGCTGCGGCTGATGCAGCGGCACCTGAGCGCGATCGTTGTGGCTTTCTGCCTCGTAGGTGCCTTCGCGATCAACTACGGCACGTTCGACATCTGGATCGCCGCCGCATTCGGCATCGTCGGCTACCTGATGAAGAAGGCCAACTACCCGGCCGGGCCCTTCATCCTGGCACTTGTGCTGACCCCGCTCGCGGAAAACTATCTCCGCCAAAGTATCATGATCGGGCAGGGCTCGTGGTCGATCTTCTGGGCCAAGCCTCTGACGGCGATTTTTACGTCGCTTGTTCTCTTGGTTGTTGTCTTCGGCCTGCTTCGTGCACCGATCCTGTCGGCTATTCGCCGCCGCAAGGCCAACGAAACTTAAACTCGAAGGGGGCCTAAGGGCATTTGCCCTGGGCCCGCTTTAACTCGGCCCGATGCTGTTCGTGCAATCGCCTCTCCCAGACAAACGGGCGAATGCGTTGTTCACTGAGCAATTCCCGATAGAAAAATCTCCGCAATCCCCCTTCTCCCATCTTCGCGCCCCAGCTGGATCACCACATCGATGCTGTGCGCGCAGTGGCGGCGCACCTCTTCGAAGCTCATGTTGAGCCCGTTGCCGAGCACCATCATCGCGAGCCGATCGATGGCCTTGAGCGCGGTGTCGGCGTGGATGGTGGTGACGGACCCACCATGGCCGGTGTTGATGGCCTCGAGAAAGGTGAGAGACTCAAAGCCGCGCAGCTCGCCAAGGATGATCCGGTCGGGCCGCATCCGCAGGCTGGATTCCAAAAGCTTGGCCGGGGATTTTTCGGACCCCGGCAAGCGGTCCGATTTCATGGAGACGGTGTTGGCGTGGGACGGGAACAGCTCGAAGGCGTCTTCGATGGTCACCAGCCGCTCGCGGGTGTCGACCATATCGAGGAGCGCGCGGGCGTAGGTGGTTTTGCCGGTGGAGGTGCCGCCGGAGATCACCACGTTGAGCCGGTCCTCGATGCAGAGCTGCATGGCCTGGGTCACCTTGCCCGCGCCGGTCAACTCGCGCACCAACTGCGCCCGGTCGCGGCGCCGCTTGTCGAGATCGACGAGCTCGCCGTGCAGAAGCGTAATGTCCCCGATCTTGAGCTTGGACTGCGAATACCGCCGGAAGCAGATCGAGGGCGCGCCTTCAATCACCGGCGCCGCCACGACCTGCGCCCGCAGCGGTGCTCCGGCATGCGTGATCTTGCCCGAGACGATCGGCTTCTTCGCCGACAGCGGGACGTCGACCTCTGAGGCGATGGCCTTTGCGAGGTCCGCAGCCTGGGCGGGCGGGAAGCTCAACTCTTCGGCCCGCTGCATGTGGCTGTCGCCCTGCCGCTCGACCCAGACCCCGCCATCGGGATTGATCGCCACCTCCACCACGTGAGGATCCCCAAGATAGGGGCGCAGAGGCACAAGGTAGCTTGCAAGGAAGGACGCGCGCGGCGGAGCCTTGTTCATCAAAAGAACTCCAAGTCGCGATCGACCATGACTGTTATGGCGCTGCCTTGCTCGACTGTGATGATCGGGGGCAGGGTGGCGTATTCCGCCGCCGCCGAGCTGGTGGCATCGCCAAGGTCCTCGGTGATATCGCGGGCAATGTCGGAGGTGGTGTCATCGTCGATCTGCGCGGCGGCGATGCTCGGCCCCGCGCCGATGAGCGAGATCAGAGCAGCATTGCCGAAGCGGGTGCCAAAGCGCGTATCGACCTGTCCGCTGATGCCGGAGCGGCCCATCTGATCGCCGCCGAAGGCCGAGAGCTGCACTGATTGGCCGTCGGGGGTCACAAGACGGGTCCAGCCGATGAGGATGCGCCCCTGACCGATGTCGATGTCAGAGCTGTAGGAGCCGAAGAGGCGCGAGCCGGAGGGGATCAGCACCTGGCTCTGATCGAAGGACCAGACCGGGTAGTTGACCACGGCCGAGACGGCGCCGGGCAGGGAGGAGTCGACAGCGTTCTCGAGGCTCGCCTGGATCATCGTGCCCTGCAGCACCGTGTAGGAAGGATTGGCAATCTCCGTCGCTTGCTCGGTCGGCGTGGCACCGCCGGTGCTGCCAGTGCCGCCGGCACCGCCGGTGACAAAGGCGCGCAGCGCGCTGTCGCGCGACTGCCCACGCGGGCTCAGCTGGCCGGCTGTGCCCCCGGGCCCGCCGCTCGCCGACTCTGCGCTGCCTGAGCTTGCGCCGCTGTCGTAGATCACCGCCTTGGACTCGACGCGGGCCTGCAGCTCTTCCTGCTGCTGGCGCCGACGTTCGGCGAGCTCGGCCTCGCGCTCAGCTTGCCGGCGGCGCGCGGCCTCGGCGTCCTGTGCCTCCTGCGCGGCGTCATTGCTGGCGGTGGTGATCTCGGTCTGCAGCGCCAGGTTTTCGCGGCGCAGGGTTTCCAGCGTCTCTTCCTGCTGGGTCATCCTCTCTTCATTGGCGGCCTGCAGCGATTTCAACTGATTGGCGAACTCCTCGCGCATCTGCTGCGCCATTTGGGCGTTCTGCTCCTGCGTCTCCTGAAGGGCACGGGAGAGGTCTGCGACGACGGCGCTGTCTTCGCTGCCGGCACGGCCGGAAAGATCAGCCAGGCTGCTCTGCAGCTGCTGCACTTGTTCCTGCAGGGAGGCATTGCGCTCTTCGAGCGCGCTGCGCTGACTGTCGAGCTGGTCCTGGATGAGGCCAAAGTCAAAGCCGTCGTCCTCGGGCTCGGGCGCAGTGGCGGGCGCAATAGCGCCAAAGCCGCTGCCGCTCGCCCCGTCCTGGAATTCGGTGACGTTGGAGGTTTCCACGGGCGCGCTCTCGTTTTCGCCGGCGACCATGGCGTAGGCCAGCACCACGAGCAGGCAGCCCGCGATAATGCCCGAGACCAGTTTGCCGGCGAGCGAGTTCAGCCCCAGCGACGAGCGGCGGGGCTTGCGCTCGACGTGGTAGGCTTTCTCCTGCGGTGCGCCGCCACCCTCGAAGTCGGTCTCCTCGAACCCCTGATCCTCAGTGCCCTTCTGCTCGGCCATCTCAGAACTCCTTCCCGGCAAGGCTGCGGAGGATGAACGGATCCACGGTCTTGCCGCCCGCCACGCGGCGGAGGCAGATCACCTCGTCACCGATCCGGATGGTGAAGGCGTCTGCCACACCGCCGACACGCACCACCCGGCCGCGGGTCTGCGAATTCACCGTCAGCTCAAAGCCCTCGCCGTCCACGGCGAAGATCGAGGGGCGGACACCCTGGCGGAACTCGAAATACGTCGCATGCCCGTCGTTCCAAACCGCCGTGGGCCGGGCCTGTCCACCGCCGGCGTATTCGTAGCCGGTGTCGCGGGTGCCGATGGCCTTGGGCGTGCTCGCGGCCCGGGCTGGCTGGTCCTCGGGATATTTGACCGCGACGCGGTAGGTCGGAGTCTTGCTGCGGCCTTCGGTCAGGACAAAGGCGATGGCGCGGCGCGAGGTGTAAATGGTCATATTGCTGTGGGCGCTGCCGATGACCGGTTTTACCGAGACCGTGTTCCGGTTCGACAGAACCTCGACATTGAAGGCCTCGGAATCTCCCAAAAGAACCTGCTCGATCCGCTCACCGCGGCCGAGCTCGAGCGCGGTGTTGGTCCGCAGGTTGGTATCGACACGGATCACGTCGGAGGGGTTGTACCAGACCGAGCGCACGCGAGCGTCCTGGCCCATGGTTTGCGGCGCGCGTTCGGCCAGCGCGGGGAGGGGCAGGAGGAGAAGGGTGGAAAGCGTGAGGGCAAGGGTATGGCGCATGGTCAGCCTCCCAGCGTCTCGGCCGAGACATTGAAACTGGTGACGGTAAAGCCGAGCGGGTTTTCCCAGACCCGTTCGAGGGCGCGTTCCTCGCGCGGTTGGAACTCGAAGCCGATGACCGCCACGAAGGGACGGGTGACGCTGTCCTGGCGCGGCGTGCGCAGGGTCTTCTCGTAGCGGACCTGGGCGACCGTCGGCTCGAGGAAGGTGATGGTTTTCACCCGCACGGTGACCTCCGCCCCCTGCCCATAGAGGCGGGGCGGGTAGGTCTCATTGTCACTGTCATTGCTCCAGAGGGAAACCAGCGAGCGGCGGGCGCCGCCGGCCGAGCGGCGCTGCACGCTTTCGAGGCGCTCCTGGATGCCGGCCATGAGGAAGGACTCGCGGTCTGAGACGTAAGAGACCAGCAGGCTTTCCTTCACCGCCTGCTCGTCTTCGATGCCGGTGGGCTGCACCTGCATGATGCGCTCGGCTGCGCCGGTGTCGCGATCCACCAGCACGGTGAAGACCTCGGTTGTCTTGAGGGGCATCATCGCGGCGATGGAGATGGCCATGAGAACCGAGACGCCGGTGGCAACGCCCGCGACGATCCAGGCGCGCTTCTCGCTGCGGCGCGGGGCCATGATGATGTCCGTATCGAAGCTGTGTTTTTTCACCAAAACCTCCTTCGCGGGCCGATTACTTGCCGCCCTTGGCGACGGATTTCTGCGCCAGGGAGACGGCCAGTCGGGCCGCCGCGGCGGCGCTGCCAGGCGCACCGCCGGCGGCGCTCGAGATTGCCGCGCCGACCGCATGGCCCTCCCGGCGGGCGCCGGAGCTGATCCCGTATTTGGGTTCCTTGCGCCCGGTCATGCCTTCGGCCATGCCGCGGGCGCCGGCCACAGCGCCATAGCTGTGCGACTTGGCTTGCTGGTAGGTGCCAGAGGCGGCCTGCCCGAGGCCGATGGCGGTCGAGCCGAGGGATTGGGCAATGGTCGGGACCATGAACATGAGCCCGGTGCCGAGCATCATGACCACCACGAAGCCGATGATGTCGCCAATGGTCTCGGCACTACCGAGGTCAGACGAAAGCATCTCGCTGGTGGCGATGGTGAAGCCGGCCATCGCCGCGCTCAGAAGCGGCACAAAGGCAAAGCCCAAAGCCAGCTTGACGTAGGCTTCGAAGATTGGCGCCGACTGCTTGAAGAGCGTGCAGGCGATTGCCAGTGGCCCGACCACGATTAGCACCGCGATCATCAGTTTCGCGGCGCAGATGACGACGATGGAAATGGTCGCCATCAGAGCCGCGACGAGAAACATGAGCAGACTTGCGAGGGCACCGGAGATGTAGGAGCCGTTCTCCGAAACGGCCTGGCCCAGATCAAGGGCGTCGCCGAACAGGTCATCAAGTCCCCCGTACAGATCCGTCACGGTTGCGCCGGTGGCCGCCTCTAGCATGGTGCCGCCAAGACGGCTCGGAGCTTCCGAAAGCACGCCATAGACCGCATCGAAGTTGGCGAAGGAAGACAGGAAGATTATGACCAGCGCGATCCGTGTGATGAGGCTCAGCCCATTGCGGAGCGTCATCGGGACGGCCTGGATGGCCAGGTTGACCCCCGTCATTGCCACGAGCAGCACCGCGCCGACGCGGATCACCGGGATGACCGAGCCTGCCACCTCGTTGTAGGCGGCTGCGCCGACAGACGCGGCCGTCGTGTCCACTGCCGAGAGGACATCTGCAATGATGGCCATCAGGGCACGTCCCGGCAGGATTCATTGCGGAACGCTCGGTAATCGGCCGATACGCTGTTCTTGTTCTCGATATTGTACTCGCGCAGCGTCGCCATGTCCGTCTCGGAGATGTCCTCGGGCATCACGCCAAGGAACTCGACCGAGAACTCTTCGAAAGAGCGCGCCGCTTGCGGGCAGGTGCAGGTCTGTTCTTCGAGGCGTTGCAGCTTATTGAAAGTCTCATAGGCAGTGCGCGCCGTTCCGAAGTTGAACCCAGGCTTGGCGAGCAGCCCCACCTTCGGCGGCTCTCGGCGGCAGAGCGCCTCGTCGCCTTCGAAGAAATACATGCTGCGGCTCTGCATTTCCTGCATGATTGCCAGCAGCCCATCACCATCTTCGGCCTCCACCGCCGCGATGGCCGCGGCGCTGAGCTCCGGTGCCGAGGCAGCGCTGAAGTCCTCGGCCCAGGCGACACCGCCCGCACTGCACAGGACGAGGCTCGCCGTCAGGCCCGTGATCATCTTCGCAAACATATGGGTCTCCTCTTTCAAATCGCGTGTCGGCGCCGCTCAGTCGGCGGTGCCCGAGTAATCAAAGAAGCTGCTTTCCTTGGCCTGCTCGGCAGCCCAGTTCACGCCGGTCTGGCCCTGGGCGAGGCCTGCGGCAGCATTGAGCCGCCACATCTGGCCGAGCATGAAGTTGGTCTCGGCCGCCATGCGGGTGTTGAGATCGACGCTCTCCTTGAGCGTCTCCTGGTTGGCGATCTCATCCACCAGCCCGTTCACCCGCTCGAGGCTGGATTCCGCCTCCTCATAGGACAGCTGCGCCGCTGCAATCGCCGTCGCGCTGGTGCCGGCGGTCTGGGCGATGACCTTGTCTTGCGGGTTTTCCGAGGAGGAGAGCTGCGAGAGCCGATCGGAGGTCAACCCGGCCGAGGCCAGGGTCTCGCGCATCTGCTCGGCGGCATGCTTTTCGCCCATTGTGACGTCGCCATCGAGGAGGTTGTCGAGCAGCGCGTCGAAATCTCCCATGGCCAGGTCGTCGGCAAAGCCGCTGAGATCGGTGATCTTGGCGGCGCGGTCCCGCAGGTCTTCGGCGCTGTTGTAGAGCGTGGCGATGTCATTGAAGCCGGTCAGCGAGTCCCCGATAAACTCGAGGCTGGTGATCTGCTCCATCTGCAGCTCGATCTGCTTTTTCAGCTGCTGGATTTGCTCGATCTGGTTCTCGGCATCCTGCAGCGCCTGCTGCAGCTGTTCGACATTCTTGGCAAGGTTCGAGCCGTCGATGACCGGCACGCCCTGCGCGAGGCCGGGCGCGGTCAGCGCGAGGACAGCGGCGATGGCGATGCCAACGCAGATGGCAAGGGGGCGCAGGGCCGTGAGAGCGGTCCTTTCACTCATCGCGGTACTCCCAGAAATTCGTGGCCTGCAGCCCTTGGGCAGCATCCGACATGCCGCGGGCTGCTTCCACCTTCACCTGTGCGGCGCGCAGGCGCAGGGTCAGCGCCATGAGCCGGGCCCGCTCGGCCATCATGTAGGTGTTGTGATCGACGGCCTGCTTTTCGGTCTCGGGCCTGGCCTGCTGCAGGAGGCCATAGATGCGCTGCATCGCTTGATCGATCTGCCCATTCACCTCGCCGGCGTAGCCCATGGAGGCATCCGACCAGTTTCCCCATTGCGCCGAGGCACCGTCGACCCCGGCGAGGGTGCCGGTCTGATCCTTGCCGGTGATGAGCGAGAGATAGCCATCATAGTAGCCGCGGATCCGGCGGACGTAGTTCTGGGTCTCCTCGAACGGCGGCACGCCGCCGTATTTGTCGACATTGCCGGGCCCGGCGTTATAGGCGGCAAGGGCAAAATCGATCCGGCCGTAGGACTTGAGCTGCGCCAGGATGTAGCGCGCGCCGCCGTCAAGGTTCTGCCAGGGATCGCGCGGATCAACGCCAAGATCGGCGGCGGTGCCGGGCATGAGCTGGCAAAAGCCCATGGCGCCCACATGCGAGACCGCGGCGTTGTTGAAGCGGCTCTCCTGCTTGATGAGCGACTGGAAGAGGATGCGCCAGGTCAGCGGGGTCAGGCCCGCGGCGCCGACACCGGCATGGGTTTCGTATTTCGCGGCGATCTCGATGATCAACTGCTCGACGCCGGCGTCCTCGCCGAAGAGCCGTTGCGCGTCGGCGCTGTCTTCTTCGGTGACCGGGTAGGTCTCGCTCGCGCTCGGAAAACCGCCTGCGCCGTCTTCGAAGCCCGAGACATCGGTGGTGCCTGTCGTCTGCTCGAGAAAGCGCGCGTAGGCTTCGAGCTGCTCCTGGTGCAGATCCTGCTGCGCTTCGCGGCGGCCAAGCTTGTCCTGCTGCTTGGCAAAGTCGCGCTCGCCTTCGGACAGGCGCGAGATCGTATTGGCGAGGTTCGAGCCGTCGACGATCGGCACCCCCTGCGCCAGGGCGCTGGGGGCGGGGACTGCGGCGAGCATCAACCCGGCCACGCCCAGTCCCGCCGCCCCGGTCCGCGATGCGGCTGATCTAGGTGCGCACTTAGAGAGGGAAGAACTGGCAATCATCGCTCCCCTCCGCAGCTAAACTCATTTGGGAAGGCGATGCGGTGCCCCGGCTCACCACGGCGCCACGCGTCGTGGTGGCCGGAATGACCGCGTAGCTGCCCTCGGTCCGGAACGTGCCGGCGCAGGGCGACTTGCGCCCGGTCGAGACGCCGGCGGCGCAGCCAGCGAGAGCCAACATCAGAGCAGCTGTGGAGATGAGCTTTGTCATGCCATGTCCTTCCAGAAATCAGAATTGCGACGCCACTCGAAGGGCGCTCGGTCTTCGCCTTTCGCCCCGCCGCCGAGCACGGTGACGAGATCCGGGCCGAGGCCCGACAGGTCGAAGTTGACGAAGAGGCTGTCGCCGGCCGAGCGCAGCAGCGCGAGGCGCAGCCCGCCGGTGCTCTGCGAGACAAACTCCGCCTCGCGGTCATTGAGCTTGAGGATGCGGTAATCCTCGGGATGGGCCGCCGGGTTCGGAAACAGGATCTGCGTCGAGACCATCTCGGAGATGATCGAGCCGACGCTGGATTGCGCGAGATGCCCCGGCGTCTGCGTCAGCATCATCACCACGCAGTTCTTCTTGCGCATGGTGACGAGCCATTCCTGCAGCCGCTTCACGAACATCTCGTCGTTCAGCATCTTCCAGGCCTCGTCGATGACGAGGATGGTGGGGCGGCGGTCCTCGATGACCCGCTCGATCCGGCGGAAGAGGTAGGCCAGAAGCGCGGTGCGTTCGGTGCCGAGATCCAGAAGCTCGCTCATGTCGATGCCGACGACATCCTCGCCGATCTGAATGCCGGTCTCGGCCTCTTCGTCAAAGAGCCAGCCGAAGCGGCCCGCCGCGGTCCACTCGCGCACCCGGGAGACAAGATCACCATCGTCATCGGTCTGGTTCACCGCGGAGGCCAGGGCCGAAAAGCTGCGCAGCTCGGGCTCGGCCGCCACCACGCGGCGGATGGCGTCATTCAGCGCCACGGTCTGGAAGGTCTCAAGCGGGCGACCACTCCGCGAGAGAATGTCGGCGGTCCAATCGGTCAGCCAGGCTGCACCGCGGCTGTCGGTCTCGGTGAGGAAGGGATTGAAGCCCGTCGGCTGGCCAATGCGGACTGTGCTGTAGGTGCCGCCCATGGCGCGCACCGCCATTTCGAGGCCGAGGTCCTTGTCGAAGACCACGATGCGGGCGCCGACGCGGCGGGCCTGCGCCATCAGAAACGCGGTGCCGAGTGTCTTGCCCGAGCCCGGGCGCCCCAGCACCAGCGTGTGCCCGCCCGAAGGCTCGGCGGCTCGCGATCCCGGTTCGTGGAAATTGAACCGGTAGTGGCAGGAGGACACCGAAGGTAGAATGGTGATGGTCTCACCCCAGGGGGACTGGTGCTTGTCGCGCCCGGGCGCGCCGGCGTGGAAGGCGGCAAAATCGGCGAAGTTGGTCGAGGTGGTCAGCGCCGCCCGGTGGCGGTAGCGCCAATTGCCCGGCGCCTGGCTGAAGAACATGGCGCGGGCGGCAAAGCTCTCGCGCACCAGCGTGGCGCCCGACTCCTGCCCGGCCCGCCAGACCTCAGAGGCGGCCTCTTCGAGCGCCTTTTCGCTATCAGCGGTGACCATGACGGTGAGTTGGTGCTTGCCGAGAACGCCGCGCCCGGAGGCGATGTCGTCGAGCAGATCGTAAAGCCCTGCGCGCAGGGATTGCGCAGCATCCTCGGTTGCCCCCATCTGCCGGGCGGTACGGGCGATCTTTTCTTCGGCTTCGTTGTTGCGGATCGGCGTGAAGCTGTTGGTGACCACGATGTCGTAGGGCAGCTCCAGCGCGTCGAGCACGGTTGGCAGCGATTTGTTCGGCCAGGCTTTCACCCCGAAGATCGCGCCGAAGCGCCGGGTCATGCCGTTGTCGATGGCGAAGCGCTTTCCCTTGAAGAGATATTGGGCGTTGGTCATGGCGGCGGAGAGAAACTGGCCGGGCTGACCGTGCATCGGCTGGAACTCCTGGCCCTGGATCGTGCCGAGATAGCCGAGCCAGTCACCGTCCGAGACGCGTAGGCGGCGGAACCCCACGGCGTGATACATTGCCTGCAGCAGGCCCATGGCCTCGGCCATGCG
>NZ_JAAGOV010000073.1:0-18573 GCF_010500785.1 Salipiger sp. PrR003 | reverse complement strand
ATCTCGGTGCGGGCTGGCTGCTCTTCTCCCCCGCCGGGCAGGTGACCGCCCTGGCCGAGGGGCTGGCGGAGCGGCTCAAGGCCATGGGCCTGCCTCTGCGCGCCGACGGGCGGCTGCCCCTGCCCGAGCCCGAGGCGGCGGCGCTGCGCTTGGCGCTGGCGAAGGCGGCGGAGGGGGCATCCCTGCCGGTGCCGGTGCTGCTGTCGCGCACGCCGCGGGTCGAGCTGATGCTCGGGCGCGAGGCCCCGGCGGGCGAGCCGCTGCTGGTCGGCCGGGTGCGCCACGCCCTCTCGGCCCGGTCGCTGCCCTTGGCGCGGCTCATCGCCGCCTTCAGCCTCAGCCGCAGCGAGGCCCGGCTGGCGGCCTGCCTCTGCGACGGGCTGAGCCTGTCGGAGGCGGCGGTGGAGCTGGGCTGGACCTTGGAGACCGCGCGCAGCTGCTCCAAGCAGCTCTTCGCGCGGATGGGGGTCGCGGGCCAGCCCGGGGTGGTGCGGCGGATGCTGGGCAGCGCGGTCTGGCTGGGGTGAGCGGGGCAGGGCGCTGCCTGGCGTTCAGGCCGTTTTGGCGTGGCTGTGCACCGGGTCAGCCGGCACTGCGGCGGTTGAGGCGCAGATCGATGTCGTCAAACAGTCCCGGCTGTTCGATCGCTTCGGCGAACTGCGGAAGTATCGAGCCTCGCGCCGCCATAGCCGCATCGTAGTCGATCACCCGTAGCTCGCCGATGGCGCGCCAGAAGGCGAGCAGCGCGGGGCGGTCGTAATACCACTCGCCGTCGGTACTGGCGGCATCAGGCAGCGCCTTTTGCAGATCCCACATGCCATTCTTGCTCAGCTGGTCGCGGCGCGAGGCGCGCCAGTCGGCATCATTGCGCAGCACCAAGATCGGCACGATGCGGGCGAATTTCCGGCCCAGCGTCGACAGCAGCGCATGCGCCTCCATGGTCTCGCGCAGCAGACAGAACTCTTCGCTGCTGGCGATCATGTCGGCACCATCGAGTTGCCAATGCTGGGCAGCGAGCTCGCGGCGGAACTCGGCCAGATCGGGCGGCTGCGTCATCTGCTTGATCCGCGGCGTGGTGCGCAGTCCGGCGCGGATGAACAGATTGGCCAGCCCCCAAGCGTTCTCTTCCGGATAGAGACGCAGGCCGACCTCGCGAAGCGCTGCCTCACGCAACCGCAGTGCGCGCTGGATTGAGGTGGTGCCGGTCTTGTGGGTGCCCACATGCAGCCAAAGCGTGCCGCCCTGCGGAGAGGGAGTTGGCTGATGGGAGTGTGTTGCCGGGGTCGGAGCGGCAGCTTGGGTCGACGCATGGTCAAGACTGGGCATGAGATATTAACACTACATTAATACTTACGGTGAACGAGGCTTACCTATGGACAAAATGTCGTCCCGGAAAGGGTAAAGGGCGGGCATTCGGTTCAATGCGTGTTTATTTTTCTATTTGACGTGCGACGTTCAACCTAAAATTGAGCGACTGGAATGTCGTGAATGCGACATTCATCGAGAAGCGCCCAGAAGGAAGAATCTCACTTCGAATAAATCTTGCCTTCAATATGTATTTCTAATCGAATGTGTCGAGTTTGTGGCAAGAAGATCCTGCCTTTAGGGCGGTTCTTAATGTTTCTTAAAATTACACAATCATGGGTTGCAGTGGCGATATCACATTACGATTCTGGAATGAAAAAATTGATCTTTCTCCCATTTCAGGTTGTTGACGGAGCCCTAACCGCACGTTAACCAAAGTTAACCATTGCTGTATGTGGTCGAGTAAAGTGTGAAATAGTAAGGGGCAGGACCTCGGACCCAGGGGACGGGTCGGGGAACAAACATCATAAGATCCAGCGAACGAAATGCCGTCCGGCGTGTCCGGAGGTATGCGCTTCTTCTTGCATTGATTTGCAAGAGGAAACGCAAGGCGTGTGCTGAATTGTCAAGAAATAAACAAAATTTCCGGGGTCGGCGCGATGTCCAGCCACCCTGCTCTATATCTGTGGAGAGTCAGAATGTCGAATTTCGCGCGTGATAAAGTCCAAGTAGCCTTCATCGATATGGCTGCTCCCGACCTTGATGTATTTTCGACTATTCTAAAAAATAGCTGCGAGGTAATTCGAATTGGCGAAACCTCGGATCCTCTGCAGGAGATGGCCGATGCGCTGAACGCGCGCGCGCCGGTCGACACCGTCCATGTCATCACTCACGGTACCCCCGGCGCGCTGGTTTTCGGCGGCCGGGTTTTCGACATCGCGGTTCTTGATCACTATGCCGACACGCTGAACGCGCTTGGGGGCGCGCTCGGCGGCGGTGACATTCTGCTCTATGGCTGCCGCACCGGCGCTGGCGAGACCGGTCGTGCCTTCGTCGCCCGCTTTGCCGGGCTGACCGGCGCCGCGGTGGCCGCGGCCGAAGGCCCGGTGGGCGCGGCGGCGCTCGGTGGGTCGTGGGACCTGTCGATAACTTCCGGAGATCTGCGTTCCGCGGCGCTGGAACTGCCCGAGTTCGAGGGCGTGCTGGCGAGCGGCATTATGCAGAACCGCTATGTGCGCTTCGGTTATTCCGATGACGGCACGCTGGGTTATGGCGGCAACACCACGCCGGGCATTTTCTATGATCCGGATGGTGTCGGAAACTTTGTTTCGACCGCAGACTGGTTGACTCCAGGCACCGCTTTCGAGGGATTCAGTCTGACCGCTGACGGCCGCACCTATACCGAGCTGAACTCCAACGGTGGCGGAGCGGCAACGGCGGGCACGGTCCAGGTTTCCACCGACCTGACCACCGAGGGTGGCAACACCTGGGGCTCGGTCACCTATAGCAGCGAGTTCGGTGGGCTGATCGTGGAGCAGACCTACACGCTGGCCGGACCGGACGCCAAGGTTATCACCATGTCGGTGACGGTGATCAACTCCGGCGACAGCTCGGTCTATGACGTGAGCTACGCGCGCTTCATCGACCCCGATGTTGATGCCCAAACCTCGACCTTCTCCACCGAGAACACCCGCGGCGCCGAAGGCATCGATGCCGAAGACATCGTGCTGGCAACCGGACCGAACAGTGGCCGGGTCCTGGGTCTTTATTCAGACAGCACCTTCACTCACAACACCTCCGTGTCGACAGGCTGGAGCCAGGTTCCGGCCACCTACCTGTCGGGTGTGGATGGCGATGGCGGTAGCAACAGCGATTCCGTCATCGGCATGGGTTTCGACCTCGGCGATTTCGGCGCCGGTGAATCCAAGACCTTCTCCTTGGCCTATGTGTTCTCGCCGAGCGCCGCCGAACTGGCGGACTCGGTCGCTGAGGTGCCGCCGTCGAACGCCCTGCCGACGCTGACCGACATCGCCGTAGTCGACAGCACGCTCGAGGACACACAGCTCGAGATCAGCTATGCCGATCTGGCCGCGCAGGCCGACGAGGCAGATTCCGACGGGACCGTCGTCGCCTTCTCGGTTACCGCGGTGACCAGCGGCACGTTGCTGATCGGCACCAGCCTCGAGACCGCCACCGCCTGGGCGGTTGGCAGCAACGACCGGATCACCGACACGCTCAACGCCTATTGGACGCCGGGCGCCGATGAGAACGGCACGTTGGATGCGTTTAGCGTCGTCGCCGTCGATGACGAAGGCGCCACTTCGAGCACGGCGCAATCGGTGCAGATCGACGTGACTGCGGTCAACGACCGCATCGTGCTGGCCGCGGCCAGCGTCGACATGCCCACCGTGCAGGAAGATTCCACCGACCGCCCTGGCGTCACCGTGGACACGCTGCTCGCGCCGATCAGCTCGGATGCCGACGCCGGTGACGGGCTTGCCGGCATCGCCATCACCGCCAATGCCACCGACGGCGAAGGCAGCTGGCAGTACAGCACCGACGGCGGCAGCACTTGGTTTGAACTGCCCTCGGTGACCACCGATGCGGCGCTCACCCTTGACGCCGATGCCCGCCTGCGCTTCGTGCCGGCGGCCGATTATAACGGCGATGTGCCGGCGCTGACCGTCTATGCGCTCGACGGCAGCTATGCTGGCGATTACACCGATGGCGCCACCACCGCCGTCACTGACGCCTCTGCGCCTGCCGCCGACGGTCCGTTCAGCGAGACCACGGTCACCATCGGCGGCGACGTCGCCGCCGTGAACGATGCGCCCGTGTTCACCTCGACCATCACGCCGATCTCGATCAGCGAGACGTCCGCCGCTGACGGCGCGCTGTCGGATCTCGCTGTCACCGGCAGCCTGACCCAGGGCCTCACCGCCACCGATGTCGACAGCGACGAACTTTCGTTCTCGATCCGCGGCGGCACGCTGACCGATGGCGTCTGGACGCTCGAGGGGCGCTACGGTGTGCTCACCCTCGATACCGCAACCAACGCGTGGAGCTACGCGCCCACCCATTGGACCGCGATCAACGCCCTCTCCGAGGGGCAGGTTGCCAATGACGTGTTCACGCTGCGGGTGGCCGACGAGCAGGGGGCCTCGAGCACTCAGGAACTCCGCGTCAGCCTGACCGGCGCCAACGACACGCCGGTGATCACGGCGGCGATTGCCGACCAGAGCTTCGAGGGCGACGGCACTTGGGTCTACCAGCTGCCCGCAGCCACCGTCTTCGACGCCGAGGGAACCGGGCTTTCCTACACCGCTACGCTGGTCGGCGGAGCCGATCTTCCCGACTGGCTGAGCTTCGACGAAGCCAGCCGCACCTTCTCGGGCAACCCGCCTGCTGACTGGAGCGACGCCAGCCTTGAGATCGAGGTCACGGCCACGGACGCGGACGGTGCGTCGGTCTCCGACAGCTTTACCCTCACCCTGTCGGGCACCGGCAACCAGGCCCCGGTGGTCGTGACCCCGCTGGGCTGGACCGCGGTGGATGCGCCCTCGGAAGTGACCAGCGTCACCTTCTCGGGCATGCTGGGCGGCCAGACCATCGCCTTTGATGGCGCGGAGGTCACGCTTGGCGAGAAAGCGGACGGCGCGACCGTGGCGAGCGCCGCGGCCACTGCCATCAACGATGACGGCACGGCCGGTTACAGCGCTTCGGCAAGCGGCAGCACGCTGACGCTGACCGCCGGTACAGCCGGTGCGCGCAGCGACTTCACCGACGGCGCAACTGTCGACATCGATGGCGGCTCCTATGCTGTCACCGTCACTCAGGAGGGTGTTGACGAGGTGACCGAAACCGCTGCGGTGCAGTTCCGCGTGGTCCCAGGCGCCACCACCCTCAGCTTCGACGGCCAGGACATCGACATCACCGGGCTCACTGCTGCGCAGATCGCCAGCGCGGTCGCCGATGCGGTGAACGGGGCAGGCAACTGGGATGCGGTTGTCGACGGGGTCGAGGCCGATGTGGTCAACTTCACCGCCCGCGACGGCGGCGCGCGGGACGATCTTTCCGCCGCGGACTTCCAGGTTTCGGTCAGCACCATTGCCACCGCGGTGACGGTCGACACCCAAGGCGCGGAGGAGATCCTGCCTGCGGCCGCCTTCGATGTCACCAATGCCGAGGCGGGCACGGCAGGCACCTTCTCGTTCACCTCCGCCGACAGTGGCGCGATCAGCGTCGACGTCTCCACGGCGGCCTCTGGATCGGATCTCGCCGCCCTGCTGAACGCCGACACGGCCTTCACCGGGGCTGGCTACAGTGCCGCCTGGACTGGCGACGTGCTCACCATCACCGGCCCCTCGGGCGATGCCATCAGCGCGCCCTCTCTGGTCACCGAGGAAATCCCTGCCGAGGACCTCGGCGAAACCACCTCGGTCACCGCGCACAGCGAAACGCTGCCGACCCTCACCTTCGATATGAGTGCCGGCGGTGCCAGCCCGAGCAGTGTCCACAACGTGGATTTCACCTCCTCCCTCAATGGAGCGCTGCGCTTTGGCTCGCCTGCCAATACCGATGGGGCGGGGCTTGCGGACGAGCTGAACGCCGACGCCAGCTTCTCCGGGGCGGGATATGTCGCCACCTATGACGCCGAGTCCCAGTCGCTCATCATCACGGGCCTGGCCGGCGAGGTGCTCAGCGATGGCGCGCTTTACGATCCCGATGATCTGCAGATTGGCACCGGCATCGCGACCGCCTATTCCGAAACGCCGAGCAGCCTCGAGATCGCCATCACCGATGAGCAATCGGCCGATGCCGCGACGCTGACATTGACCCTTTCCGCCGGAGAGCCGGTCACGCTCGACGTCTCGGCCGCCACGGATGGGGCAACGCTCGCGGCTCTGATCGACGCGCTCGCCGGGTTCGGTGCAGGTTATGCTGACGGTACGCTGACCGTGACGGTGGATGCTGATGCCGCGGGCGACCCCTCGATCACCGCCGGCACTCTCGAGACCGCCGTGGTTCCGCCCGCCGAAATCGATGCTGCCCCCGAAGTGACAAATGCCGCTGATGCGGTGGCAGAAGTCGTCGACGTGACCTTCGGCGCGGCCGACGGAACCACCGAGATCAGCTTCGACGGAGCCACCATCGCGCTGGACGGCACCGAAACCGCCGCGCAGGTGGCCGCAGCCTTCGCCTCCGGCGCGTTCCCCAACTGGACCGTGACCGACAACGGCGACGGCAGCGTCACGCTGACCGCCGACACTGCCGGCGGGCGCGACGATCTGACGGGTTCGGACTTCGGCAATCTCACCACGCTGACCAACGATGTCACCGTCACCGAACAGGGCGTGGACTCGGTCACCGAGGTGGTGGAGCTTGTCTTCACCGGCTCCGACGGCGGCGCTTCGATTACCCTTGACGGCACCACCTTCACCGCGGGCGATGCGGTCACCGCGGCGCAGCTTGCCGCCGGGCTCAACGGGGTCAGCGGCGACTTCGAGAATTACGAGGTGGTTTCGGTCGAGGGTGGCCAATTGGTGCTGCGCGCCGTCACCGCCGGCGATCAGACCGATCTGGCCGAGAGCCTGTTCGTGATTTCCTCGGATGGTGAGATCGTGGCCTATGACGCGGTCTCGGAGATTTCCGTCGATACCCAAGGTGCCGGCTGGAGCTATGAGATCCCGACGGGCACCTTCTCGGATCCCGAGGGCGATGAGCTGACCTACAGCGCCTATGTGGTCACCACCGATCCGGAGACCGGCGCGCAGAGCTACACTCTGATCGACGGCACCACCGATCCGGCCCTCGGCTTCGATGCCGAGACCATGACCCTCTCGGGCAACGGCACCGCGCCTGCAGACACGGTGATCGAGATCCGTGCCTATGATGCGGTTTCGGGCGGGACCGCCGCCAGCCAGTTCCAGCTGGTGGTCTACAACGACGCTGCCGACGACTCGCTTGTTGCCGGTGCAGTCCCCGCAGCGGTCGCCTTCAGCGACGGGGCCGGCGTGGGCAGCTACACGCTCGCCGCGAGCGCCTTCGACTACATGTCCGACAGCGCCGGCGGGCTGACCTACAGCGCCGAGCTCGCGAACGGGGAGGCGCTGCCTGCCTGGCTGAGCTTCGACGCGGCGACCGGCACCTTCACCGGCAACCCGCCGGCGGGAAGCGGCAACGTGTCGGTCACCGTCAGCGCCACGGATGGCAGTGCCACCGCAGAGGTCAGCTTCGATCTGACCGTGGCCGGCGAGCCCAATGATCCGCTGGCGCTGGTCTCCGGCGGACTTGCCGATGTCGGTGCCTCGGCGGTCGGCGAAGGCGGCGTGGTCTCGATCGACTTCGCCAAGCCGTTCACCGATCCCGACGGGCAAGCCGACGGTACCGCGACGCTAGATACGATCAACTACGTTGCGCTGGTGCAGACCGCCGACGGTCTGGTCGATGCCTCCGACGTCGGTCTGAGCCTGTCGATCAACCCCGAGGACAGCGACCGTCTGATCCTCTCGGGCACCCTTGTGGGCGAGTTTGCCAGCCTCGACATCGTGATCCGCGGCATCGATGATGCCGGCAATGCTGCCGAGACCAGCTTCACCCTCGCGGTGAACGACGTCGATGCCACCGACGAGAACATCTCGGCGTGGAGCGCCAATGCCGCCGGCAGCGTCGGCATCTCGGGCACTCCGGTGGAGGATGGCGAACTGACCGCCAGCCTGCCGATCGACAGCGACGGCGTGAATGCCGAGGATGTCACCTACCAGTGGCAGGTGCAGATCGATGGTGTCTGGACCGACATCGTCGGCGCCATCGACGCCAGCTTCACCCCGGGCGATGCCGAAGCCGGCCGCGACGTGCGCGTGCAGGCCTTCTACACCGATGCTGGCGGCGCCGCTGAAACCCCGGTTTCGGATGCAGTGAGCGTGGCCAACGTCAATGACGCAGGCGCGGTGAGCCTCACCTCCGCCGGCGTGGCCGTGGGCTCGGTCTGGACCTCGACGCTGGCCGACGGCGACGGGCTGATCGACGCCATCCCGAGCTACCAGTGGCAGCGCGCCGCCAGCGAGGATGGCGTCTACAGCGACATTGATGGTGCCACCTACGGCAGCTACACGCTGACTGAGGACGACAGCGGCATGTTCCTGCGCCTCGTGGCCAGCTACACTGACGATCAGGGTACCGAAGAGACTGTGATCTCGGGGCCGCGCGAGGTCGATCTTTCTGCCGCTGCCCCGGTTGCGGGGGACGACAGCGCCTCGATCACCGAAGCCTCGGGCACCGAGAACGCCACCCCTGGCACCGCGATGCCGCTGACCGGCGATCTGCTGGCCAACGACACCGACCTCAACGACGGCGACGTGCTGAGCGTGACCGCGCTGCGGGTCGGTGACCGCGAAGGCATCGGCCGTCCGGCGGCGCAAATTGACGGCAGCCTGGTGATCACCGGCCTCTACGGCACGCTCAATATCGACATGGCGACCGGTGCCTACAGCTACGAACTTGATCAGGACAATGCCTCGGTACAGGCGCTGAACATCGGCTCGACGCCGCTCGTCGATGTGTTCAACTACACCGTCTCCGACCAGACGCTGCTGAGCGACACCGCCGTGCTGAGCATAGAGATCAACGGTGCCAACGACCTGCCGACCCTGTCGGGACTCGTCGGCACTGCCTCGGTGACCGAGGACAGCGCAACCCGGCTCGACCTGCTCGACAGCATCGTTCTGGGCGATCCCGACAGCACGGCGGTAAGCTTCACCCTTACCGTCGACAGCGGCACGCTGTCGATCAGCGGCGTCCCGGCGCAGGTGCTGGCCGATGCCGGCATCACCGTCATCGGCAACCACACTGGTACGCTCAGCCTGTCGGGCGTCAGCTCCGACTCGCTGCAAGGCTGGCTGCTGGACAACGGCGTCTATTACACCACCGCGCCGAACCAGACCGGCGAGGCGGCGACGCTGAGCTACAGCCTGGCGGACGAAGAGGGCAGCACGCTGGCCTCCGAGACGACCACACTCGACGCCTTGGCCACCAATGACGCGCCGATCGTCGACGCCAGCGGCATGAGCTTCCTGCAGGGCGATGCAGAAACCCCGGCCCGGGCGGTGCTCAACTTCCGCCCGACCGGCACTGCGCAGACGCTGGAGTTCGATGGCGTCAGCATCGAGATCGCGGCCGGCAGCACCGCCGCCGAGATCGCCTCGCTGTTCGCCGAGCAGAGCTTCGGCACCTGGTCTGCCGAGCAGCTCGAAGGCGGCAGCATTGTGCTCCTGACGGCGCTTGAAGCCGGAGAGACCCCGGCACCCACCGCCGGCGACTTCCGCGACGGCGAGGGCGCGGAATCGGCCCTCGTGCTGACCGGTGCGGGCAACGACCACGACGTACGCTTCTCGGCGCGCGGCGAGGCGGTGCTCATCGCTCCGAACCTGATGCTCTCCGACATTGACGGCACCGAGCTCGCCTCGGCGACCGTGACGATGACCGAGGGCGTGTTCGACAACCAGTTCGGCACCAACTTCGAGACACTGTCGCTCAGCGAGGCGGCGCAGGTGGCCGCCACCGAGGCAGGGCTGACGGTGGAGATCACCACTGATGCCAGCGGCTCGGTGGTCAGCATCACCGGCACGGCGTCGCATGCCGTCTACGAGATGGTCCTGCGCGGCATCACCTACGACAACAGCAACCCCAACGCCTATGTCGGCACCCGTGAAGCGGTGATCACCGTCACCGATGCGGAGGGGCAGACCTCCAACACCGCCTCGGTGGCGCTCAGCGAGGACAATGACGACATCGCCGTGGGCCAGCGCATCTTCATCGATGGCGTCGATACTGGCGCAACGGTGGCGAGCGTCGAGGACGGCCGTCACTTCACCGCCAGCACGCCGCTCGATGGCGTGACCGAAGGCGCGACGCTGAGCTTCTACAGCGGCGAGACCGAGGTGACCTCGGCCGGCGCGGTCGCCGGTCATTCGGCCACCGTCGCCATCGGCGTGGTCTGGGCGCCCTATGTCGACCTCAACGGCGCGGCAGCGGGCACTGATCATGTGATCAGCTACATCGAGCAGTCGCCCTCGGTGGCCATTGCCACCTCGGATGCGCAGATCCTCGATCAGGACGGGCTTACCCAGACCCTGACCGTCACCCTGCAGGACACGCCGGACAACGACGGCGAGACCATGCTGGAGTACCTGACGGTCTCCTCTACGGTGCTCAGCTGGCTGAGTGCACGCGGCATCACCATCGCAGACTCCGACGGCGTCCGCGGTCTTGGCGGGCTTTCGCAGGCCACCTATGTGACCTTCGAAGCCGCCGAGGGGGCTGCATCGACCAGCTTCCAAGTGGCGCTGCGCGGCGTGCGCTACGTCAACAACGACGATGATCCCGACACCTCCGCACGCAGCGTGACCGTCGAGACCGTCGACACCGACGGCAACCTGGGCCTGAGCGCCGAGACCAGCATCACCCCGGTGGCAGTCAACGACGCGCCGGTCGGCATCGACAGCACGGTCGGCGGCACCGAAGACACCACCTATGTCTTTGAGGTTGCTGACTTCGGCTTCAGCGATCCGCTCGACGGCGGAGCCCACGATCTGGCGGCTGTGGTGATCAGCACCCTGCCGGCAGCGGGCACACTGCTGCTCGACGGCGCGGCGATTGACGCAGGAACCTCGATCAGCCGAGCGCAGATCGCGGCCGGCCTGCTCAGCTACGCTCCGGCGCAGGACGCCAGCGGTGAGGCGGCGGCAAGCTTCACCTTCCAGGTGCAGGATGATGGCGGCACCGCCAATGGCGGAGTCGATCTCGACGCCACCCCGGCGACGCTGACAATCGATCTCGACCCGCGCAACGACGCGCCGGTGCTGATTGAAGGCGCCATCGATGCGGCCTCGATCACTGAGGACGCCACCGAGAACGCCGGTCAGACCGTGGCAGCATTGCTCTCCGATGCCACCGTGACTGACATCGACACCGGCGATCACAGCGAGGACAACGGCACGCTTTCGGGCATGGCGGTCTATGGCGCTGGCTTCGACGGTGCCGGCGACGGCGCGTGGGAGTACAGCCTCGACGGCGGCGACAGCTGGAGCACGATCACCCTCGCAGAAGGTGAGGTGCTGCTGCTGGCCTCCGACGACATGCTGCGCTTCGTGCCCGACGAGATGAACGGCACCACCGCAACGCTCGATTATTACGCCTGGGATCAGGCGACCGGGGAAAGCGGCGACGTGGTGACGGCGATCGCCGGCAGCGCCAACGCCGGGAGCCGTGGCGGCGAGAGCGCCTTCTCGGCGGCGTCCGGTCAGATCACGCTGGAGGTTGCGGACGTCAATGACGCCCCGGTGGTCACCAGCGAGACACCGGCGCAGACCCTCGCCGAGGACGGCACGCTCACCATCGTCGGCCTGTCTTTGGATGATGCCGACGTCTCCGCGCGCAACACCGAAACCGCGGCCGACGCGGAGATGACGCTGACCGTCTCGGTGAGCAACGGCACTCTGGCCTTTGCCAGCGTCGAGGGGCTGACCTTCGATGCCGGTACCAACGGCGAGAACGCTACGCTGACCGTCTCCGGTACGCTGGCCGATCTCAACGCGGCGCTGACCGGTCTGGTCTACAGCCCGGATGCGGATTTCCACGGTGCGGACACGCTGTCGGTATCGGTCTCCGACAACGGCCTCGAAGGCGAAGGCACGGCCCTGATCGGCACCGGTTCGGTGGCGCTCACCGTGACCCCGGCCAACGATGCGCCGGTGCTGACCGACGGCGATACGGAGGCCACCTCGATCACCGAGGATGACACCACCAACGCTGGCCAGAGTGTGGCCGACCTGCTCGGCACCGTGACCGACATCGACACCGGTGATCATGCCACCAACAACGGCACGCTTTCGGGCATGGCGATCTACGGCACCGGCTTCGAGGGTAACGGCTCGGGCGCGTGGCAGTACAGCCTCGACGATGGCGGCAGCTGGACCACCATCAGCCTTGATGAGGGTGAGGTGCTGCTGCTGGCCTCGGACGATCTGCTGCGGGTGCTGCCGGACGAGGAGAATGGCACCACCGCAACGCTCGACTACTACGCCTGGGATCAGGCGACCGGCAGCAGCGGCGAGGTCGTGACGGCGATCGCCGGCGCGAACAACCTCGAGAACCGCGGCGGCGAGAGTGCCTTCTCGACAGCTTCGGGGCAGGTCACGCTCGAGGTCACGGACGTCAACGACGCACCGGTGGTCACGGTGAACGGCACGGGCACCTTCTACGCCCGTGGCGAGGCGGCGGCGTTGTTCGGCGGGGCCGGCGTGAGCCTCAGCGACGTCGACACCGGCGACACCATCGAGAGTGCCATCGCAGTGCTCAATCCCGGCACCACGCTGGATAACGCCTTCGGCACGATCTACGAGACCATCACCTCGACCGGTGGGGCGAGCTTCACCGCCTCCAGCGGCACCGAGTTGACCATCACCGGCACCGGAACCAACGATGATCCGCTGATCATCGAAGGCACCGGCAGTCAGGCCGACTACGAAGAAGCGCTGGAAAGCCTGCGCTACGAGAACACCAACCCCAACGCCTTTGCCGGCGCGCGGGAGGTCGTCGTGCAGATCGTGGATGGCGCCGAGACAGCCTCGGCCCCGGCGTTCTTCAACTTCGCAGTGGAATGGTCCACGGTGGTCGATCTCAACGGCAACGCCGAAGGGCGTGACTACCAGGTCAGCTACATCGAAAACGCGCCGGGCATCGCAATCGCGGCCTCGGATGCCGAGCTGATCGATCAGGAAGGCAACACGGACGAGGTGGTGCTGACCCTGACCGATGCGGTCAACGGTGGTGCCGAGCGACTTTCGATCACTCCGGCACAGGTCGCGACATTCGCGGCGCTGGGGATCACGGTGGTGGGCAACAATACCCACCAGCTGACGCTCACTGCCGGGGAGGGCGGGCTCGACCCGACGTACTTCCAACTGGCGGTGCGCTCGGTGCGCTACGTCAATACCTCCGACGCACCGACCGACGCTGCGCGCCATGTCGTGATCAGCGCCACCGACAGCGACGGCAACCCCGGCGTCTCGGCCACCACGACGATCAACGTGCAGCCGGTCAACGACGCACCGTTCACCGATTTCGCCATCGTCAACACTGCCGATGGACGTGACACCACCGATCTGCAGATTGGGGACACGCTGGTCATCGAAGGGATGATCGACGACCCTGACGGGCTGCCTGACGAGCCGACCTCTATGCAGTGGCTGCGCGACGGCGAGGTGGTGCAGACCGTCACCGGGCCGGACGATCTTGCCTATGTGCTTGATCGCGACGATGTCGGTCACGAGATCAGCTTCCGGGTCGTCTACACCGATCTCGGCGGCACCGAAGAGGAGATCGAGACCGCGTCCACCGCGGCGGTGATCAACGTCAACGAGGCCCCGGTGGCCGATGATCCGGCGCCGACCGAGACCACGCAGGACGATGTGACCGATCCGGTCACCTTCGATCTGCTGAGTGCGGTCAGCGACATCGATGCCGACTACGATCTCGACACGCTGTCGATCACCGCGCTCACCTTCACGGTGAATGGCGAGGCGACCGGCAACGCGGGCACCGATCTGCCTGACGGAGTGTCCTTCGCGGATGGTACGCTAAGCATCGATCCGTTGGCCTACTCGGATCTGCTGGAAGGCGAGCAGGCAATCATCGTGGCGAGCTATACCGTTACCGATGCCGGCGGCCTTTCGGTCGTGCAGACCTACACGCTGACCATCGACGGCACCTTCGAGGCGCCGGAGATCATCGGCACCGAGGCGGGCGAGCGGCTCGAGGCAACGGCGGACGGCAACGTCATCCGGGCTCTCGGCGGCGACGACACGCTGGTCAGCGGCGCCGGCGACGACTTCCTCATCGGTGGGGAAGGAAGCGACACGGCCGACTATGAGGGCGCGAGCGGTGGCGTCAGCGTCAACCTGTCTGCAACCGGTCCGCAGGACACCGGCCATGGCCGTGACTATCTGACCGGGATCGAGAACCTCGCGGGCAGCACCAGCGCCGACATGCTCACCGGCGACGATGTCGACAACGTGCTTCAGGGTCGTGCCGGTAACGACACGCTGCTGGGCGACGCAGGGGCAGACAGCCTCTATGGCAACCAGGGCGATGACGTCCTCGACGGCGGCGAAGGTGACGACTGGATGCACGGCGGGAAGGGCAACGACCTGCTGCTTGGCGGTGCCGGTGGCGACACTCTGGCCGGCGGGCATGGCGACGACACTGTCGATGGTGGCGAAGGGTTCGACGTGCTCGACTTCTTTACGGCTCGCGACGGCGTCACGGTCGATCTGTCGATCACCGGACCGCAGCTGGTCAGCGCGACCGAAGGGACCGACACCTATATGAACATCGAAGGTGTTCTGGGTGGCAGCTTCGACGACCGTCTCCTGGGCAACGCCGAGGCCAACCTGCTTGACGGCGGTGCTGGCGGGGACACCCTGCTCGGTGGCGAGGGCGATGACACGTTGCTCGGCGGTCTCGGGGGCGATCTGCTCTCCGGCGGCGCCGGCGATGATAGCATCGACGGCGGTGAGGACTTCGATACGCTCGACTTCACCAGCGCCGCCGACAGCCTCACGGTCGATCTGTCGATCACCGGACCGCAGCTGGTCAGCGCGAGCGAAGGCACCGACACCTACGCGAACATCGAAGGTGTTCTGGGTGGCCGCGTCGATGACCGTCTCCTGGGCAACTCCGACGCCAACCTGCTTGACGGCGGGCTCGGCAACGACACGCTGATGGGTCGTGCCGGTAACGATACGCTGCTTGGAGACGCTGGGTCGGACAGCCTCTACGGCAACCAGGGCGATGATGTCCTCGACGGCGGTGAAGGTGACGACTGGATGCACGGCGGGCAAGGCAATGACCTGCTGCTCGGCGGCGCCGGTGGCGACACTCTGGCCGGCGGGGTCGGCGACGACACCGTCGACGGTGGCGAGGGCTTTGATGTGCTGGACTTCTTCACCGCCCACGACGGCGTTGCGGTCGATCTGTCGATCACCGAGGCGCAGTTCGTCAGCGCAAGAGAAGGAACCGACACCTACACGAACATCGAAGGTGTTCTGGGTGGCCGCGTCGATGACCGTCTCCTGGGCAACTCCGACGCCAACCTGCTTGACGGCGGGCTCGGCAACGACACGCTGATTGGCCGCGAGGGGGACGACACGCTCTATGGCGGCGGCGGCGATGACGTGCTTTACGGCGGGCTCGGGGCGGATGTCCTGAGCGGCGGCGCGGGGGCGGATACCTTCGCGTACGTCACGTCGGAAGAAGGAGGCGACACCATCCTCGACTTCGACGCGTCGGAAGATGTGTTCCGCTTGAGCTTGGTCAACTTCTCGGGGATTGACCCGGTCGATCCCTTGGCGGGCGATCAGCTGCTGTGGGATGCCGAGGCTGGCACGCTTTCCTATGATGCCGATGGCGTCGGTGGCGAGGATGCTCAGCTCCTGGCAAAGCTGCTGAGCGATGAGGAGATTACGCTGACCTCGGACAACTTCCTGTTCGTCTGATTTTGGCACCTCGCAAAGGCGCGTACGGGGGGTAAAATTGCCCCCCGTATTTCTTTTCACAACTAGAATTTCATCGCAAAAGTGTTGATGCGCGTGGGGGACTTACTGTGCTTGCGAGATTTTCTGTGGGTATCAGTTGCTTTGAAAAATTCGCTTAAGTGAATGCATCAATAAAATTACATAATACAAATTATTAGTTATTTTTTGGTAAGCGGAGTGCGTGCCACCATAAAGAGAGTTTCACATTATGAAACAGATGGTTATCTAATGGAGAGAGAGTGGCATGGGAGCGGTTTGCGCGCAACTGAGCACCGAGGAACCTGTTCAGATTGAAGGCTGAAAATTGGCGAAAGTCGCCGTCCAATTGACGGGAGGTAGCCCAGATTCCTGCAATAAATAATTGTTTCAGTAGTATCCAAAGTTCGAAAGTGAGGGTGGCCGTGTGCAAAATAGAGTGAAAGACGCAGGGGCAGACGAGCTCGCATCTGTCCGCAAGCAAAGCCGACCCTACTATTGGTTCGTCGGTATATTCAGTTTCTTTGTCAACCTCTTGATGCTCACAGGCCCGCTCTACATGCTGCAGGTCTACGACCGTGTGCTGGGGTCGCGTTCAGAAGCCACACTGCTCGCGCTGACCGCCCTGGTCGTTTTCCTCTATGGCATGATGGGTATCCTCGATTACGCCCGCGGCCGGGTCATGGCCCGCGTCGCCGCCCGCTTCCAGGCCGCGCTCGACATGCGCGTCTTCGATGCCGTGATCCGGCGCTCGGCGGTGAAGCAGGATGAGCTTGCGGCCACCGGCCTCAAGGACCTCGAAGCGGTGCAGCGGTTCATCGGCTCGCCGGTGCTCATGGCGCTCTTCGACCTGCCCTTCACCCCGCTGTTCATCGCCGGTATCTTCGTCTTCCACGCTTGGCTCGGCTATCTCGCCATCTTCGGCGGCCTGATCCTCGTGGTCATCACCCTGCTCAACACCACGCTGAGCCGCAATCCGACCCTCAAGTCGAACCGCGCCGTCCTGCTGGCCGAGCAGACCTCCGAGCAGATCCGCCTCGATGCCGAGACCGTGCAGGCCATGGGCATGCGCGGCGCCGCCTTCAACCGCTGGGACAAGGCGCGCTCCGAGGCCCTGAGCGGGCAGATCTCGACCAATGACCTCGTCGGCACCTTCACCACGATGACCAAGAGCTTCCGCATGCTGCTGCAGTCGGCGATGCTCGGTCTCGGCGCCTACCTGGTGCTGCAGAACGAGCTGACCGCCGGTGCGATGATCGCCGGCTCGATCCTGATGGGCCGCGCGCTCGCCCCGATCGAGCTTGCCGTCGGGCAATGGCCGCTGGTGACCCGCGCACGCAAGGGCTGGGACAACCTGTCAGAGCTGCTCGGAGAGATGCCCCAGGAGCCGACCCGCACCGCCCTGCCAAAGCCGCGCGCGCTGCTCGAAGTGCAACAGCTCACGGTGGTGCCGCCGGGTGAACAGCAGGCCTCGCTGCGTCTCGTCTCCTTCGACCTGCGGCCCGGCCATGCGATCGGCGTGATCGGCTCCTCGGGTGCCGGCAAGTCGACGCTGGCCCGGGCGATCACCGGAGTCTGGCGTCCCGCCGGCGGGCGCATCCGCCTCGATGGCGCGACGCTCGACCAGTACGACGAGGATCTCGGCAAGCACATCGGCTACCTGCCGCAACGCGTCAGCCTGTTCGACGGCACCATCGCCGAGAACATCGCGCGGCTCGCCGAAACACCGGACCCGCAGAAGATCGTCGAGGCGGCCAAGAAGGCCGACGCCCACGAAATGATCCTCAAGCTACCCAAGGGCTATGACACCCGCGTCACCGCCACCGGCGGGCGGCTCTCGGGCGGGCAGATGCAACGCATCGGCCTGGCCCGTGCGATGTATGGCGATCCCGTGATCCTCGTGCTCGACGAGCCCAACTCGAACCTCGACAACGAGGGCAGCGAGGCGGTGAACGCCGCGATCCGCCGCCTCAAGGAAGAGGGCAAGTCGGTGCTCATCATGGCGCACCGCCCGGCCGCGATCCGCGAATGCGACCAGCTGCTTATGCTCGAGCATGGCGCCCGCGTCGCATTCGGTCCGAAGGACGAAGTGCTGCGCTCGCAGGTCAAGAACCACGAACAGATCACCCGGCACGCCGGGCCCGGAGGTGTCCGCTGATGTCGCAGACAACCGACAAGCGCTTCCCGCTCAAAAAACCGCTGATCCTTGGGCTCGGGGCCCTGCTGATCCTCGTTGGAGGCTTCGGGACCTGGGCGGCAACCACCAACATCTCGGGCGCGATCGTCGCCGGCGGGCAGATCCAGGTCGAGCGCAACCGTCAGGTCGTGCAACATCCCGATGGCGGCGTCGTGCAGGAAATCCTCGTCGACGAGGGCGACACCGTCGAGGAGGGCGAGGTTCTGGTCAAGCTCGACCCGACCCTGCTGCAGTCCGAGTTGAACATCGTCGAGGGCCAGTATTTCGAACTCGTCGCCCGCCGTGCCCGCCTGCAGGCCGAGCGCGACAATGCCGACGAACTGGCCTTTGACGAGACGCTGCTCAAGGTGGCCGAATACGACGACGAGGTCGAGGATCTGATCGAAGGTCAGCGCAATCTGTTCTTCGCCCGGCTGGAGTCGCTGCAGCGCGAATCCGATCAGCTGGCCAAGCGCCGCGACCAGATCGTCAACCAGGTCGAGGGCATCGACGCCCAGCAGA
>NZ_JAAGOV010000072.1:0-19206 GCF_010500785.1 Salipiger sp. PrR003 | reverse complement strand
GGCTACGCCCGGCTTCCGCTTCCCCCAAAATCACCACCTGCAATGTCGCGCTGTTTCACCAGCGGTGTCGCTGCACACCGCGGTCGAAGGCTTCCACGGCTGGGCATTTTTGCGGGGCGGGATGACGGCATGTGCGCCTCGATCTGCGACCGCGTTGTGGCACTTGCGCGTATCATACGCTCCGTCCGCGGTGACTGACGCGACTTCCTCATCTGCCGGGATCTGATCCAGCAGCTCGGGCAGCATCGGTGCATCGCCGACATTGCTACCGGTGACTTCGATGGCGCGGATCTCGAGTGTCTGTTCATCGACGCCGATGTGGATCTTGCGCCACAGGCGGCGCTTTGTGCCCCCGTGCTTGCGGGCGTGCCACTCGCCTTCGCCCTCCGCCTTGATGCCGGTGCTGTCGACAAGCAGGTGCAGAGGACCTTTCGAGCCGCGGTAGGGGATGTTCACGGCCAGGGTCTTCTGACGCCGGCTCAACGTGCTGAAGTTCGGCACCGTCCAGTCGAGACCGACGAGCCGCAGCAGGCTCTCGACGAAGCCTGTTGTCTGCCTGAGCGCCATGCCAAACAGAACTTTCATCGTCAGGCAGGTCTGGATCGCGGCATCGCTATACCGCGGCTGACGGCCTTGCTTGCCTGTGGGCGGCGGCACCCAGACAACGTCCGGATCGAACCAGATCGTCAGCGAGCCCCGCTGCTTCAGCGCTTCGTTGTAGGACGGCCAGTTCTTGGTTTTGTAACTCGGAGGGAGGGGTCTGCTCATGCCTCTCCAGCTACCACGCTGGATTCACGAGATGAATCCTACATCCGCCTTTGCGCAACAAAGCCCTTCTGACCCAGCGTGATGAGGTTGGCGGGGATGCGTAAATTCTACAACCAAGCTCCCCTAAAAACGGGGGGATTACCGTATTGTTGCGACCTGCAGTTTTCGCTGCCGGCGGGCATCCAGTATTTTCTCTGAAAATGAGAAGGCGCACGCTGGCTCGCTCTTGGCATTTCATCCGGCTAGCGGATCTCTGCACGTTGATGACACGCTGAATGGCCTGCCTGTCCCTGGACCTCTGCGCGGGTACGTGCCGCGGCTCGTCCTGCATCCAACGTTAGGGGCGGCGATGAATGCCGAGGACGGCGCAGCTGAGAGGTTCTGCAGCGGGCTCGAGGAAATTGGGGCGCGATGGCGCGGCACGAAATCCGTCTGCGCCGCCCACAATGGGGTCGCACGTTTTGCTGACGGCGATTTTCGAGCAAGTCATGCGCGGACTCGCAGCGCGAACCCGGAAAAGGACTGCTGCCTAGCCTTGCCCCAGGCCCGCGCTGCAGACCGCGCTAGATGTCCATGACCCGCAATTCCGTGGCGGACTCTGGGATGACGAAGGTGCCGTCCGCGTTCGCCTCGACCTTGCGCCCGTTGCCGAGCACATAGCGCTGGTCGGTTCCGTCAGATTGTCTGAACACGGTGACGGTGCGACCGACCACGTCCTCGCATTCCATGATTTGAATGTTGATCCATTGGGCTGACATGTCTTCCTCCAGCGCAGTGATGCCGTCGCTCAATGTCTTGCCTGCAGCAGTGATCTGCTTTCTTCCACCGTCGGCCATAGGGTCCGGTCTCGGCAAGGGGAGATTTCAACTTCAGGCAGATTGCGCTAGCTTCTGCCCGAGACTTGTCGCGTGAATAGACGACCAAAGTGGGGCACGGCAAGTCAAGAGTTCGCGATTTGTTCCTGCGCGCGTAAGGGAAATTATGTACCTTAATTCGATCTCCAGGCGTGTTCGTGGTAGTCGCCGACAGGTTGGGCGCGCCGGGCCAAGGGCCCGGCACCGTGCACTACTCTTGGCAGCCCCAACTTTCGGTGGCTGGCTCCCAGGTCACGTAACTCGGATAGGCGCACAAAGGACGCTCCCGCGACGGCGTGCCACCACTCACCGAGCGATGGTCCGGCGCGATGCCGTCTTCGACCCAGGCCATCAGCATGTCTAAGCCCGGGAAGACATGTGGGCCCGAGCCCGTCCGGCCGTGCTGGACGCCGGTCAGCAGGAAAAGGCGCGCGAAGCTCCCGGTTTCTCCGACATAGCGGTTTTGGACGGTCTCGAACCAGCGGGTCGTGTCTACGGCCGAGATCCCGCTGTCACCCATGCCATGCACCACGATCAGTCTTCCGCC
Source organism: Salipiger sp. PrR003 (assembly GCF_010500785.1). Taxonomy (NCBI): domain Bacteria; kingdom Pseudomonadati; phylum Pseudomonadota; class Alphaproteobacteria; order Rhodobacterales; family Roseobacteraceae; genus Salipiger; species Salipiger sp. PrR003. The sequence goes on along the minus strand of NZ_JAAGOV010000072.1, from coordinate 17,037 downwards.
CGCGCCCTTGAACGCGTCGAGATCGGCGGAAGCGGCATCGGTGAACTGCGCGGCGGCGTTCATGAACACGGGGTCGGTGTCGAAGTCGAAGCTGTAAACGTCGAAATCCGGATCCGGCGGGTCCCGGAATACATTGTGCATCGAGGTGTTCCGCGCCTTGTGGCCATTGTTCGGGAACGTGTCCGCATCGCCGATGTGCCAGCCCATGAAGTCGGAACCCGCATCATAGGCGAAGGGCACGTATAGTTCTTCGCCCGCGGAATTGACCGGGCCCTCGTGGATGAGGGTGAAGGCGTCGATCTGGTCCTGTGACAGGCAGCCGTCCGTCGTCCCTTCGCGGCACACCAGGGCGGAAAACTCAGGATTGCAGAGCCTCGCGCTGTCAACGACCCCGTCCTTAAGGCCATCAAGCTCATCGCATTGGGCGGTGATCTCGCGCGTCAGCAAGGCGAAATCGGCATCGTCGAGGAACTGCGTGAAAATCGGCTTACCCGCAGCGTCCTTCGGCGCCCGCTCTGCGAGCACACGCACGCTCCAGGCCCCCGCCACATGTCCGCGGGTCTGCTGTCTGATCGGATTCTGCGCCAGGATGCCATCAAACTGGTTGGGATGCCTTAGCGCGAAGATAAGTCCCTGCCGTCCGCCGTTGGAGTTGCCCACGAAATAGGAATATCGGGGCCAGGTCCCGTAAGCCGCCAGCAGCAGGGCCTTCGACACGGTAGCAGTCAGGTCGATGGCGTTGTATCCCCAATCGACCCGCGCCTTCGGCTCGAACCCGAAGCTGGTGTCCGCACGATCGCCAAGGTTATGCCCCGCATCGGTGGACACCACCGCAAAGCCGAGAGTGAGTGCCGGCGGATGGCCGATCGTGTTCACCCCGACCGCGGGCCTGATCGAGCCATCGGTGCCGCCTCCGCCCTGGAAGTAGAACCGCTCGTTCCACGCAACCGGCATGCGCAGCTCGAAGCCGGTGGCGTAGCGCTTGCCGTCACTGCCGACGCGCTCCTCTAGATAGCCCTCCACGCGGCAGTGCTCCGGCACGGCCGTGTCGTCGATCATCGCGCCGCTGAGGAACTCCGCGACCTCGATGCGCAGATCGGGGTAGGCGAATTCTGCAAGCGCGCTGCAGGTGTCCTCGGTCATTTCGGCCGACGACGCCGAGGCCAGCGCCGTGGCCGCCGTGATCAATGCCACTGACAGTATTCTCATCCTGGATTGTCTCATCCCGTCTCCTCCTGGGAAGCTCATGCTGCATACTATTTCTTGTGATGCCCGCCTCGGCGCCCTCCTCGGCACCCCAGCGATGGCTAGAGTCAGGCCCTGTGCCGGACTGCGCCGCGTGAGGTTCACGCAAAGTCATCGGCGCGGCATTGGGAAAGCTGGCGCGCGGTGGCGACACCGTCGCGCCCTCATCTTGCGCAAGCCCGGACCGGAATATGCCCGTCCCGACACGGGACGGGCGCTGGTGCCGCCGACGCCGCTGCGCGGCGCCTCGGCGCCCAGTCATTTCTTAAGAAGTGCGTCTGCCCAATCGGCGATGGCATCGGCGGTCTCGACCGGTTTCGCCGCCGGCAGCGCGTGGCTGGCACCGTCGATCACCGTGACCGTCACGCGATCGCCCAGTTCGTCACGCACCTCCATGCGTGAGCTTTCCGGCCGGAACGGATCGGCGCCCGCCTGCAGGTCGAGGATCGGCGCGGTGCCGCCGGCCCAGTAATCCTCGCGGTTGGTCAGCTTGCGCGCCGCGCGCTGGCTAACAGTGACGTCCTGGTGCCAGCCCTCGAGCCAGGGCTCGGCGCTCGCCTCGTCGGTGAAGAACGCCAGCAGCAGCCCTTCCATCTTCTGATCCCGGCTCGAGTCCGGATCGTTGATCATGGTGATCGCCTCGGAAAGCTCCGATGGCCAGGACTTCGCACCGCCCGCGATCAGCGCCAGGCCCGAGACCATCTCTGGGTGGTCCGAGGCGATCGTCTTGGCGATCCACTGGCCGTAGGCATGGCCCGCAACGATGGCCTTGCCGCCCTCCTGGGCAATCACCGCGGCGAAGTCGTCGCCGAAGTCGTGGAAGGACACCTCGGTCATCTTGCCGGTGCTAGCCCCGATGCCTCGCGGTTCCGGCAACGCGACACGGTAGCCGCGTTCGGACAGCCTGTCGGCCAGCGGCGCAAGCTCGCCGGAACTGCGGCCGGTCGAAGCGATCACCACCACCAGAGGCCCCTCGCCGCGCACCGAGTAGCCCACCTGCGCATCGCCGTTCATTGCCGTCTTCTCCTCGACCTGCGCTTGCGCGAGGCACGGCATCGCCAGGGCGAGGGCAAGGCCCATCGCCGCAAATCTCGTCTTCATGTCTGTACTCCTCCGAGGGCCCCACACTGTCCGCGACCATTCCCGGCGTGGGGTGAGCCGGGAGCGGGTCCGTTCAGGACCCGGGACGCGGTATTTCGAACGTCAGCTCCGTGACCGCGTATTCGAGGTAGCCGAGCCGCGAGACCGGGCGGATCAGCTCGCTGCGCACCCGCCCGTCGCGGATCACGCGATCCGCGATCTCGATCCCGGTGACCTCCCCGAAGACGATGTGCGTGTCGCACGGTAGCCCGCTCTTCGGCGAAAGCGAAATTACCCGGTTCAGGATGCACTCGATGACGACGGCGCTCTGGGCCACGCAGGGCGCGTCGATGCTGCGGCAGGGGCGCGCCGTCAGGCCGGCGAGCTCGAACTCATCGACATCGGACGGCACCGGCGCAGAGCTGCGGTTCATCGCCTCTGCCAGATCGGCGCCGACGATGTTGATCGCGAAGACGCCTGTGCCCTCGATGTTCGACAGGCTGTCCTTGCGCGGGGTCGAAGAGAGCATGACAAAGGGCGGATGCGTCGCCGCCGCGTTGAAGAAACTGTAGGGCGCGAGGTTCGGCACTCCGGCGGTGCTGCGGCTCGACACCCAGCCGATCGGTCGCGGTGTCACCAGCGCCGTCCAGGGGTTGTGCGGCAGCCCGTGGTCGCCCTTGCGTGGATCGTAATACATCGGCTTGCTCCTTGCGGGCATCGCGCCACGACGCGGCGCGATGACATTTCCCTCAGCGGCAGACGAAGCTGGCCGCCGCATCGGTGGGGCCGCTGCCATCATAGGTCGCCACGGTCGGCCAGGGGCAGAGCGGACGGGTCACGCCCTCGGTCGCCGCGCCGGTGGCGACCAGCCGGTCGGGGGCCCTGCCCTCCTCGACCCAGGTGACGATGCTCTGCAGCACGTCAAAGCTGTCCGGTCCCGGACCTCCCCGACAATGTCCCACGCCCGGAACCGGGAAGTAGCGGGCGAAATCTCCGACCTCGCCCATGTCCTGCTGCAGCGCCGCCATATAGCGGGCGGTGTCATTGGCCGAGATCGCCGCATCCCCGGTGCCGTGGTAGAGCAGGATCTTGCCACCCGCATCGCGGAAGGCGGCAAGGTCGGTCGAGGTCGCATCCGCAAAAGCCGCCGAGGCCTCCATGCGCTGCGGGTCGCTGTCGAAATCGAAGTTGATGATGTCGAAGTCCGGGTCCGGCGGCGTCAGGAAGACATACTTGATGCCGTTGTTGGACAGCCCCGCCTTGATCGCATTGGGCTCCGGGGTTTCCGAGGTGCCGAGCCGCCAGCTGCGCCAGCCCGCGTCGGCGATTGCCGGATCATAGCTCCATGTGACGTAGAAGCGCTTGCCGGCGCTGTCGCGCGAGCCCTCGTGCAGCAGCTTCAGCGTCTCGACCTTCTCGGCGCTCAGGCAGGCCTCCTGCCCCGCGCCGCAGACCAGCCCCGAGGGGTCGTAGTCGCAACCGGCAGGATCGAGCACCAGCCCGTCGGCGAGACCGTCGCGCGCATCGCACTGGCGAACGATATCCTGCGCCAGGAGTTCCAGATCGGCATCAGAAAAAGCGCGGGACAGGATCGGGTGGCCCGCGTCGTCCTTCGGGGCGATGGCCGTCAGCTTCTGCAGCCCCCAGGCGGTATCGACATGGCTGCGCGACAGGCGGAACACCGGCGCGCCCGCGACGATGCCATCGAAGAGCTCGGGGAACCGCTGGCTGGCCATCATGCCCTGCCGCCCGCCGTTAGAGCAGCCGACGAGGTAGCTGTGGTGCGGCGCTTCGCCGTAGTACCGGGTGGTGAGGGCCTTGCCGGTCTCGGCGACATCTTTGATCGCCTGATAGCCCCAGGCCTCGCGAGCCTCGGGATCGAGGCCAAAGGAGCTGTCCTTGTCCTCGTGCCCTGCATCGGTCGAAATCACCGCGTACCCCTCGGCCACGGCCGCCGGCTCGCCGGTCGGCTGCGAGCCGCCAAAGGCCGGGCGTACGCGACCATCGAGCCCGCCGCCGCCCTGGAAGTAGAAGCGTCCGTTCCAGCCTTCGGGCAGACGCAACTCGAAGCGGTCGCCGAAGAGCACGTCGCCCGCGCCGCGCCGCTCATCGATCACTCCGGTGACCTTGCAATAGGCCGGCAGGTCCTGCCCGGCATCGTCATCGGGTCCGGCCGGAACCCAGGCCGCTTCGGCGATTTTCAGGCCGTCCCGGGTGATGTTTGCAAGCGCGGTGCAGCCTGCCTCATCCGCTTGGGCACCGGTGGCAATGGCACTGCAAAGCAGTGCGCCATGAGCCAGAAATCTCATGATTCTCCTCCCAATTTGTCCCTTGAGAGGTAGATTAAATCATTAAGCTAGTTTTGTCATTTAAAGAGTCGCCTGGGTCCTGGTATTTGCGCGAACCACTGGGTCAGGTAAGCAATTTCATATCGATCCGCACCTTGTCGCCGCGGTAGATTCCGTTGGCGACAAGGATCAGGCGCCCCTCCTCATCAATGGCTAGACGCTGAACAAGTACGATCGGATCATTCATCGACAGTTGCAGAAGCTGCGCGGTCTCGACATCGGCAGAGGCCACCGACAAGATCTGCCGGGCATCAGCGACGCGCACGCCCGGCAAGTCCGACACCAGCCGCATCGCGGTGGTCGTGGAGTAGTTCTCTTCGGGGATCAGTGGCTGCAGCTTCTCGTCGACGTAGACGTCGGCGACGAGGAAGGGCACGTTCTGCCGCCGGTGCAGACGCCGCAGGTGACGATAGCTGGGCGCAACGGTGCCATGATCGAAATCCGCCTGCGCGAGCGTCGCGCCTGGCGTGTCCGACAGCACCTCGATCTGCGCATCGGCACGCGACATGAGCAGGCCGTTCCAGTCGGTCTGCACCTCGCACCAGAGATCACGCTCGGGCCGGGCGCGCACGAAGGTGCCCTTGGCCCGGAACCGCTCGATCAGACCCTCCTTTTCGATCTGATCGAGCGCCTGCCGGATCGTCATGCCCGCCACGCCGAATTCCTTGGATAGCTGTTCTACCGTCGGTATCCGTGCCCCGATCGCCCAGTCCCCCCGCTCGATCCGGCCGCGGAAAAGTGAGGCAAGCTGGATATAGCGGGCAACGTTGCTCTTCTCGAGCAGGTCGGTCGAGCTGGGCTTCTGCATGGAAAGGTCCTCGCTTCTCTTCGCCTTCCGGGCATATCTGACGATATTATAGCTTTATAACACTTGCTGCCGGAAGAGGGGAACTCGGGCCGCCGCCTTCAGTTGCGCGACGGCAGGTCGAAGAGGACGCCGGGAGTGACGGGAAGATCGGCGCTGACCCCTTCGGGGACCGGAATCTCATGCGCGTTCAGGGTCATGGCCACCATCGAATAATAGCCGACGACGGCGGTCAGCTCGACCACCCCGACCTCGCCCCAGCGCGCGCACACCAGATCGTAGACTGGCTGCTTCGGGGTGCCTTGCGTCAGAAGTTGGCAGACGAAATCGTAGATCTCGGCCGCCGCGGCGTCGTCGCCGAAGTCCGGCACCCGGCCCACGCGCAGGGCGTCGATCCACGCCTGATCCAGATCCACCTTCAGACCGTCGCGTTCATGGATGGCCCATTCCAGCAGGCTGTTCCAGCGCCGCGCCGTGATCAGGATCGCCAGTTCGTTGAGGTAGCCCGGCAGCGTCGTCTCAAAGCGCAGCACGCGGCCAAGCTGCTGCCAGCGATCGGCAAGAACCGGATTGTGCAGCGCCGCCCGCAGGGGGCCGACGAGCACGCCGCGCGGCCCCGATACGATCTCGTCGAAGACGGCCTTCTGTGCCGGCGACATGGTCTCCGGCGCGGGGAAACTGATACGTCCCATGCTGGTCATCCTTTCACCTTGGCCGCGGCGACGCGGTCCCGGATTTCATCGGTATGCTGGCCGAGTAGCGGCGGCGCGGCCTCGAAGGACAGCGGCGCCTCGGCAAAGCGCATCGGCGAGACCACCTGCGGCACGGTCCCGGCAAGCGGGTGCGGCAGGTGCCGCAGCATCTGGCGATGCTGCACCTGCGGTTCGTCGAGCACGCCCGGCACGGTGTTGATCGGCGCGCAGGGCACCTTCACCGCCACCAGATCGGCGCGCCAGTCGGCGAGGTCGCGGTCGCGCAATGTCTCGCAGATCATCGGGTGCAGCAGGTCGAGGTTCTCGACCCGCGCGGCATTGGTGGCAAAGCGCGGATCCTGCGCCCACTCCGGGTGGCCGAGCGCCGCGGCGAAGCGCACGAACTGCTCGTCATTGCCGACGGCGATCACGATATGCCCGTCGCGGACCGGGAAGATGTCCTGCGGCTGGATGTTCGGGTGCTTGTTGCCCTTGCGGGTCGGCGTCGCGCCCGAGACGAGGTGGTTCATCGCCTGGTTCGCAAGCATCGCGGTGGCCACATCCAGCATCGCCAGATCGATATAGTCGCCCTTGCCGGTCTCGGCGCGGCGCGCCAGTGCGGCCAGCACGGCGACGGAGGCGTACATGCCGGTCATGATGTCGATGACCGGCACCCCGACCTTCTGCGGCCCGGCCCCCGGCTCGCCGTCCGGCACCCCGGTGACCGACAGCAGCCCACCCATCGCCTGGATCATGAAGTCGTAGGCGACGTCCTCGGCCATCGGCCCGTCCTGGCCGAAGCCGGTGATCGAGCAGTAGATCAGCCGCGGGTTGATCGCCCGCAGCGACGCCGCGTCGAGCCCGTAGCGCGCCAGGGTGCCGACCTTGAAGTTCTCAAGCACGATGTCGCTTGTCCGGGCGAGATCGCGGATCAGCTCTTGGCCTTCTTCCGAGGCGATGTCGACCTCGACCGATTTCTTGCCGCGGTTGACCGACAGGTAGTAGCCGGACTCCCTTGTCGGCTTGCCTTCGCTGTCTTCCATGAACGGCGGCCCCCAGCGGCGGGTATCATCCCCGACACCGGCGCGTTCCACCTTGATGACCTCTGCACCGAGGTCGGCGAGGATTTGGCCCGACCAGGGGCCGGCCATGATGCGGCTCAGGTCGAGCACCCGAACGTGGGAAAGCGGTCCGCTCATGTTGTCTCCTTTTCGAAAGTCAGGACGCCTGCGGTGACCTCGTCGCCCGCCGCGCCGTCATCGACGATGGCGGTGGCAGCGACCGAGCGGCGTTCGGCCCAGGTCGCGGCGAGCGCCGCAAGGCGCGGGAAGTGGGCCCGCCAGGCGCTGTCGCCCCAGCGGAAGTCAAGCTGGCCGAGGAAGCAGATCACCGCGACATGGCCTGCCCCAAAGGGCCGGCTGGCCAGCGCATCGGCCTCGGCCTCGAGCGTGGCCATGACCGCAGCGATCTTGGCGCGGAAGCTGGCGGTGATCGCGTCCCAGGCGCCCTGCGGGCGAAGCAGTTCTGTGCGCCAGGTCAGCAGGATGTCGGTCGCGCCGTCGGCCAGCGCCTGCCAGCGCTGCGCCTCGACCCCGGCATCGAGCACGCCGTCCCGGTCGAGCCAGGCGCAGATCACCCGGCTGTCGAAGAGCACGCCCCGCTCGGTGACCAGCGCCGGGATCTTGCCCAGCGGGTTGTCCGCCAGTACGGCGGGGTTCGGCGGCAAGTGGCTGGCGACGACGTTGCGCATCAGCTCCACTTCATCCAGCCGGCCGGTCTCGTGCAGGGTAATCATCACCTTGCGCACGAAGGGGGAGCGGGGGGACCAGTGCAGTTTCATGCCGCAGCCTCCACCTCGGCCAGAAAGGCCGACAGCAGCGCGGCGGTGGCGTCGGGCTGCTCGAAGCAGGGCACGTGACCCGCGCCCTCGACCCCTTCGAACCGCGCCCCGATGCTGTCGGCGATGCCGCGCATGGTCTCGGGGATCTTGCCGTCTGACAGCCCCGCCACGAGAAGAGCGGGGACCGCGATGCTCGGCAGGACTGCGGCATAGTCGTAACCCTGAAGCGCCGTGGCGCAGGCCTTGAACCCCTCGAATGGGGTCGCCGCAATCATCGCCGCCAGCGCCTCGGCCCGGTCGGGCGTGGTCAGCCAGCGCTCGGCGGTGACCTTGGCGTAGCCGTGCATGCCGAGCCTGCGGCCCTCATCGATACGCGCGCCCCAGGTCTCGACCGCAGCCGGCGCGGATTTCGCCATGCCGTCCATGAAGACAAGCCCGGCGAAACGCTCGGGCGCCTTGGCATAGGCGGCCAGCGTTGTCGGCACGCCCATCGACAGGCCGACGCAGACCGCGCGGGAGACGCCCACGTGGTCCATCACCGCCAGCAGGTCCTCCGAGAGCAGCTCGAAATCCACCGCGCCGTCCGGGACGTCCGAGCCGCCATGGCCGCGCTGGTCGTGGCGCAGCAGGTTCCAGCCCGAGAGCCGCGCCACCACGTCGTCCCAGACCGACAGGTCGGTGACCAGCGAGTTCGAGAAGACCACCCAGGGCGCGCCGTCCCCGGCGCGGTCGATGCGGGTCTTGAGCCGCGTGCCGTTGATCGGGTGCAAAGTCATCAGCGCCCCTTCCAGACCGGCTTGCGCTTCTCGACCACGGCGGCGGTTGCCTCGCGGGCATCCTCGGTCTTCATCAGGATCGTGCTGAACTGCTGTTCGATCTGGTAGCCCTCGTCGACCGGCAGAAACTCGATCTGGTTCAGCGCCTGCTTGCCGAGGCGCAGGCCGAGCGGCGACTTCTCGGCGATCTTCGCGGCGAGCGTGCGCGCGGCCTCCATCAGCGCCTCGGGGGCAAGAACCTCCTGCACGAAGCCGAAGCGGTAGGCCTCGGCCGCGTCGATCGGCTCGCCGGTGAAGAACATCTTGCGCAGCATGCCCTGCGGCAGGTGCCGCCCCATGTGCGACGCGCCGCCGCAACGACCGACGTTGATCTCGGGCATCCCGAACTTCGCCGTCTCCGAGGCGAGGCGGATGTCGCAGACCGAGGCCAGCACCGTGCCGGCCCCGAGCGCCGGGCCGTTGACCACCGCGATGGTGGGCAGGGCACAGTCCCGGATCGACTTGAAGCAGCGCCGCACGATGCGGGCGCGGGCCGGGTCTTCCTCGACCGTGGCGGCAAGGAACTCCTCCAGGTCGAGCCCGGCGCAGAAGGCGCGCGCGCCCGCTCCGGTGAAAAGCACGCAGTTGATGCCCTGCCAGCTGTCGGCGGCGTCGAAGGCTTCGCCGATCTCGGCGTAGTTGGCGAGGGTGATGGCGTTGACGGGGGGCACGTCGATGGTGATCTCGGCCACTTTCCCGTTGAAGCTGATGTCGATACCCATTGGTCGGTCCTTTCTGAAGTCAGGCGGCGGCGAGCGACAGGGCGATGCCCTGCCCCACCCCGATGCACATGGTCGCGAGCGCGGTATTGCCCTCGCCGCGCGCGATCATACGGGCGGCGGTGCCGGTGATCCGCGCTCCGGACATGCCGAGCGGATGACCGAGCGCGATCGCGCCGCCATAGGCGTTCACCCGCGGATCATCGTCGGCGATCCCGAGCCGCCGCAGCACGGCCAGCGCCTGCGCGGCGAAGGCCTCGTTGAGCTCGATGCGGTCGAAGCTCTCCGCCGTCACACCGAGTTGGGCACAGAGCTTCTCGGTCGCCGGGGCCGGGCCCATGCCCATGATGCGCGGTGCCACGCCCGCGGTCGCGCCGCCGGTGATCCGCGCCATAGGCGTCAGCCCGTGGCGCTTCATCCCGGCTTCGGTGGCAAGGATCAGCGCCGCTGCCCCGTCGTTGACCCCCGAGGCATTGCCCGCGGTGACGCTGCCGCCCGCGCGGAACGGGGTCGGCAGCGCGGCCAGCTTCTCGGCGGTGGTGCTGCGCGGGTGCTCGTCCTGATCGAAGATGACCGGCGGACCCTTGCGCTGCGGCACGGCCACCGGGATGATCTCCTCGGCCATCACGTCGCGCGAGGCGGCCGCCTTCCGCTGGCTGCGCAGGGCGAAGGCGTCCTGATCCGCACGTGAGATGCCGAAGTCGGCGGCAACGTTCTCGGCGGTCTCGGGCATCGAGTCGGTACCAAAGCGCGTATGCATCTCCGGGTTGACGAAGCGCCAGCCGATGGTGGTGTCCTCGACGCTGGATTGACGCGAGAAAGCGCTCGTGGCCTTGGGCATCACAAAGGGCGCGCGGGACATCGACTCGACGCCGCCCGCAATGGCCAGATCGCCCTCGCCCACGGCAAGCCGACGATAGGCCGCCAGCACCGCATCCATGCCCGAGCCGCAGAGCCGGTTGATCGTGGTGCCCGAGACGGTCTCGGGCAGCCCGGCAAGCAGCAGCGCCATGCGCGCCACCGACCGGTTGTCCTCGCCGGCCTGGTTGGCGCAGCCGTAGATCACGTCGATGGTGTCGGCCCAGTCGAGGCCTTCATGGCGATCCTGCAATGCCTGCAGCGGCAGCGCGCCCAGATCGTCGGCGCGGATGCCCGAGAGGCTGCCGCCGTAGCGGCCGATGGGGGTGCGGATGTAGTCGCAAATATAGACGGTCTGCATGGCTCAGCCCTTCAGGTCTTCGAGGATTTCAGGCACCGGGCCGCGGGCGAAGCCATGGTCGATCGCCGTCTCAAGCGCGTCGAGATCGGCCTCGATGCGGGCCGCGGGCTGCTGCGCCGCCCACCACAGCGGCCCGCCCGTCCAGCGCGGGAAGCCGTAGCCGTTGGCAAGCGTCACATCGATGTCGGAGGCGCGCTGCGCGACCCCCTCGTCCAGCAACAGCGCGGCCTCGTTGACCATGGCGATCAGCAGCTGGCGCTGGATCGTCTCGGTATCGAAGGCGCTCGGCGCGATGCCGGCCTCGCGGCGCGCCGCCGCGATGAGCGCGGTCACCTCGGCCGAGGGCTCGGGGCGTTTCTCGGGGTAGTCGTACCAGCCGCCGCCGGTCTTGCGGCCCAGCCGTCCCGCTTCGCAGAGACGGTCGGGGATGGTGACGTAGCGCGCTGCCGGGTCGCGCGTCGCGGCCTGCCGCTTGCGCATCGCCCAGGCGATGTCGAGCCCGCTCATGTCCGACACCGCGAAGGGCCCCATCGCGAAGCCGAAGGCTTCGACGGCGGCGTCCACTTGTTCGGGCGCGGCACCGTCGAGCACCAGCAGCTCGGCACGGCGGCGGTAGGCGGCGTAGATGCGGTTGCCGATGAACCCCTCGGCGACGCGGGCCACCACGGGCTGCTTGCCAAGGCGTTTCGCAAGCGCGAGGCCGGTGGCCAGCACGTCATCCGCCGTTGTTTCGGCCCGCACCACCTCGAGCAGGCGCATCACGTCGGCGGGACTGAAGAAGTGCAGGCCCAGCACACGGGACCGACCCGGCAGGCCCGCGACCATGGCGTTGATGTCGAGATAGGAGGTGTTGGTGCCGATCACCGTCTCGGGCGGCAGCGTGGCGTCGAGCTCGGTCAGCAGCGGCACCTTGACCGACAGATCCTCGAACACTGCCTCGATGACCAGATCGCAGCTGGTCAGCTCGGAGATCCGCGTCGTTCCCGAAAGGGCCTTCAGTTGCGCCGCCAGCGCGGCCTCCGAAAGGCGTCCGCGCGCCTGCTTCGCCTGCAACGCATCCCGCAGCGCACCGAGGCTGCGTTCCAGCGCCTCGGTATCGCGCTCGACGAGCGAGACCGGCAGCCCGGCTGCAAGGCAGGCGCGCGCGATGCCCTGCCCCATGGTGCCGCCCCCGATGACACCGACGGACGAGACGGGCCGTGGCTTGGCGTCGAGCCCGTCGACGCTGCCCGCCTTGCGCTCGGCAAAGAAGAGGTGGCGCAGGGCAAAGGCGTCCTCCGACAGGCGCAGCTTTTGGAAAACGGCCCGCTCATCCGCCAGGACGGTGGCGACGTCCGGGTCGGCCGAGGCCTTCACCAGCCGGATGGCCTCGGCCACGTTCGGTCGGCCCCTGCCCTTGTGCAGCGCCTTCGCGGCAGCGGCCTCCAGTGCGGTCTCGTCCTCTTCGGGAACCTCGAGGTTGGCCACCACGCGCTTGGGTCGGTCCTCGGCAAGGAACCGCTTCGCCGCCCCCAACAGATCGCCCTCGGCGACCACATCGACCAGCCCGAGTGCCTCTGCCTCGACCCCGGTGATGCGGGTGGCGCCGCAGATCATCTCGAGCGCGGCGATGCGCCCGGTCAGGCGGGGGAGCCGCTGCGTGCCGCCCGCGCCGGGCACCATCCCGAGCGACACCTCGGGCAGGCCGAGATTCGCGTCCGGCGTGGCGATACGATAGTCGCAACCGAGCGCCAGCTCGAGCCCGCCGCCAAGCGCCACGCCGTGAATGGCGGCAACCACTGGGAACGGTGCCTCTTCGCAGGCCGCGATGACGTCCGGCAGCTCGGGCCAGGCGAGGGGCGCGCCGAACTCGCGCAGGTCGGAGCCGGCGATGAAGCTCTTTCCGGCCCCGACGAGCACCGCACCCCGAACCTCGCCGCAGCGGTGCAGCGCCTCGATGAGGCCCTTGCGGATCGCGTGGGAGCCGGCATTTACCGGAGGATTGTCGATGGTCAGCACGGCAATGCCATCGGTGACCTCGAGGTGAACGGTGCCATGCGAAGGTGTAGCGTGGGTGTTCATCGGACTTTCCTCTTCACTCGGTGGACGGGGCCACGGACCGGGCCGGCTCACGGCTGCTTTCCGGCGCGCTCAGGCGGTTCACAAGTACCGCGACCGCGAGCAGAACCAGCCCGATGCCGTCCGACAGGTAGCCGGGTATGATCAGCGTGATCGCGGCGGCCCCGAGCAGCACCCGCGCCGGGATGCCCAGTCGGCCAACGAAGTGCAGCCAGCCTTCGCCTGCGGCCGCCATCAGCCACACCGCCAGAACCGCGCTGCCCACGTCATGCAGGATGTCGAGCGGTTCCCCCTGCAGCACCAGCGTCGGGTTCAGCGCGAAGATGAATGGCAGCACGAAGTTCACCGCCCCGAGGCGCATGGCCAGCACGCCGGTGCGCATGCCGTCGGATTTGGCGATCACCGCCGCGGCGAATGCGGCCAGCGCGACCGGCGGGGTGATGTAGCTCAGCATACCCCAGTAGAGGATGAAGAGGTGCCCGGCGATCGGGTTCAGCCCCGCTCCGGCCATGGCCGGCCCCAGAACGATGGCCAGGAAGATGTAGCAGGCGCTGACGGTCATCCCCATGCCCAGCACAAAGGAGGTCAGGGCACCGAAGAGCAGCAGCAGGAAGACGTTGTCGCCGGCGAATTGCAGCAGCTCGCGCGAGAAGGCGCCGCCGACGCCGGTGTAGCTGAGCGCACCGACGATGAGCCCGACCCCAGCAAGGATCCCGACGATATTGGCGATGTTGCGGATCGCGTCATCCAGCAGATCGACGAGCCGGCCGAGGGTCAGCTGGTTCTCGCCGCGGATCCAGCCGTTGAGCGCGCTGGTCGCCAGCAACACGAGCGTTGCATAGAACGGTGCCTGTGCCTCGATCCCGCGCGCCACGATCAGATAGATCAGCACGACCAACGACAGCAGGAAGTGCCAGCCTTCCTTCAGCGTCGGCCAGAGCTTCGGCAGGTCCTCGGGGCGCTGCCCGGCCAGCCCGCGCCGCGCGGCGTAGCAGTCGGTCTGCAGCATGAGTGCGAGGTAGAAGAGCGCGGCGGGCACGATCGCGGCGATCATCACGGTGGAATAGGGAACGTTGAGGTTCTCGGCCATGATGAAGGCGACGGCGCCCATGACCGGCGGCATCAGCGCCCCGCCGGTCGAGGCGCAGGCCTCGATCGCCGCGGCGTAGCGCGCCGGGTAGCCGACCTTCTTCATCGTCGGGATGGTCATCTGCCCGGTGGTCACGATGTTCGAGATCACCGACCCCGAGAGCGAGCCGAAGAAGCCCGAGGAGAGGATGGCCACCTTAGAAGGGCCGCCACGGGTGCGGCCGAGCAGCGCCTCGGCGAAGGCCATGAAGAATGCACCGCCGCCGGTCACGACCAGCGCCGAGCCGAACAGCAGGAAGCCGATCAGCAGCCCCGCCACCACGCGCATCGGCACGCCGATGATGCTTTCAGAGCCGAGCGCGTGCATCATCACCAGGCCGGGGATGTCGGTGGACGGCCCCCAGAGGAAGCCCGGCATGCTCTCGGCAAAGAGCGGGAAGAGGAAGAAGAAGCCGCAGATGCACAGCAGCACAAGCCCGCCGGTCCGGCGCAGCGCCTCGAGCACCAGCAGGCAGAACATCCCGGAGATCACCTGCGCATTGGTCGGCGCGACGAGGTCCCAGCCCTCCATCAGGATGCGCTCGCCGTTCCAGGCGAAATAGCAGGCCGCACCGAGCGCGAGCAGCGAGAAGACCACGTCCGTGATGCGCCCGGCGATGCCGAACCGGTTGTAGGGCAGCGGGTAGACCTGGAAGACGATGGCAAGGAAGATGCCGGTGAGCAGGTAGAAATACGCCGTGTCGAGCAGCACGTAGCCGATCAGCATCTGTGTGTTGAACAGTCGGTCGACGTTCAGCAGGAGCGCGATCAGGCCGAGAATGAGCACCACCGCCCGTGTCGGCCCATGCAGCATGCCGACCTTCACGCCTGAACTTTGGGAGGTGTCCGGCTGATCGGACACGGGAATGGACTGCGGATCGCTCATGACGGACCTCGCTCACGCTCTGAAGTAGGGAATGTAGGAGCGGGTCCGACCTCTGCGGACCCGCGAGAGGCGAAGCTCAGTTCGCCAGGTGTTCGGCGCGCCAGCTGCCCCAGAACTCGGGCCAGCCCGCATCGTCGCCTTCATAGGCCGCCTGTGCCTCGGCCCAGGCCGCCTTCACCGCGTCGAGCCGCGCCAGGCGTGCGTCCTGCCAGGCCTGCGCCTCGTCGGTCCAGTAGCCCATCTCCTTGGCATAGCGGATCGCCCCGTCATGGAACGGCGCGTCGGCCGGCGGCACGATGGCGCCCTCGGTGGCCCAGTTCGCCGCCTCGGCCGTCGCCTCACGGAAGCCGTCGAAGCTCTGGTCGATTGCCTTGACGAGGTTGTAGACTTCCTCCTCGCTGGTCGCCGCGTAGGTTGCCAGCATCGGATAGCGGTAGCCCAAGAGCCACACCGGGTGGTCCTCGTCGATCCCAGCCCCGGTGGTCTGCTTATGCGGTTCGGCAAAGCTGATGACGTCGGTGGCCTTCTGCCAGCCCTCGGCGTCCTCGGGCGGGAAGTTGAGCCAGGTCAGGCCCCGCGAACTCGCCTCGATCTCGCGCGCGAAGGACGAGGTCGGCACCATGCCCATGGCATCGAGCTGGTTCGAGATGATCGCGTCCTTGAGCGCACCGTAGCTGCCGAACCAGACCTCCTCGACGTCGTCACGGGTCAGGCCGCCGAAGGCAAGATAGGCGTCGGTCTTGATGTTCAGCGACGGGTTGCCCTTCACGAAGCCGACGCGCTTGCCGCGCAGGTCGGCGACGCTCGTCGCGTTTAGATCGGCGGCGGCGATGATCCCCACCGAGGCCGGCCGTCCAAGCATCACGCGCACGTCCTGCGGCCCCCAGTCAGGCGTGGCGAATTCCTCGGTGCCTTCGCTGGCAAAGAAGAGCTCGTTCGACAAGAAGCCGAACTGTGCGCGCTGTTCGCGCAGCGGAAGCAGGCGGCCGATCGACGTGCCCGATGGCAGAACGCGGATGCGCGTGTCGAAATTGCCCTGCACGGCATTCGCGATGGCCGAGGCCTCTGTGTAGCCGCCGGAGCCGACGTCGTAGGCGCTCCAGATCATCGAGCGCGGCAGGGTCACGTCGTCCTGCGCCAGCGTGGCGGTGGCGCCGAAGCCAAGGATGGCCAGTGTCGGCAGGGCTTTCACAAGCAGTCTAAGCATGAGGGGGCTCCTCTCCCAGTTGTCGATCAGCCAGGTCCGAAGCAACGGCCGATCCCTCCTGCGAGAGAGCTAAAACATTAAAAGCTATATTACTAGCTTTTTGTTGTGTCGTTGTTCCTGTTAGAAAATCTGGAAGATTGCCAAGCAGTTGTACGGGGTCCGAAGCACGCCGAAACGCGCGCACCTGGCGGTCCAAGTGTGCGCGGCACAGCATTGCCGACCCCATGTCCGAACGAATCGTTCAATCCCAGCGATGCACGCGGTCGGCTGAAGGGAGGCAAAGGAACATCCGACAAGCCCAGAGGTGGTCTTCGCCCTGGCCGGAGCTGCGCACCTCGGACATGCCATCGCGCGCCTTGGGGGGGTTGCGTCGTCGGCGCTCACTCGACCCGGAACGCAGGCGTCGACTTGGACAGAAAAGACGCGATGCCATGCGGGCCATCATGACTGCGCATCATTGCAGCAATGCGAGTCTCGCGCCTCATCTGCGTCTCGAGCCAAGATAGTGCCCCAACCTGATGTCAGGCGGCGCCAGGTCTTGAAGCCGCATCTGGCGAGCAAGGCCTCGGCCCATACCTCGAGTTGCGCATAGGCCTTGTCGGTGACTTGGTCGCTGTCCTGCAGCCAGTCGAACTCGGATGTCTCTTCAACGGCGGGGCAGGAATTCACCAACCGTGTTCCGGTCCGCTCCGGCGCACTTTGCGTCCTCGATTTCGCTCCATCCGTGCCAATGCCCGCGCTGACCTACGCAATTCCCATAGGACGGGTACGCAGCTTGCCCCTGCGAGAGACCCGCGCGGCCTGCGCCCATTTCGACCACGCGTTCTACCCACAAGAACTGAATGTCCAAAGAGCACTGTGCCGCTCGGATAAGGTCGAATTATGAGGTGGTCCCCATTTCCCGGACAGTTTTGCGGAGCTGCTAAGCTTGCCTGGTGATCATGCTGCCGCCTTGAGGCCGGGGCCCTGATGGGCCTCGACCGGTGTTCTGCCTC
>NZ_JAAGOV010000071.1:0-20041 GCF_010500785.1 Salipiger sp. PrR003 | reverse complement strand
ACCAACACCACCAAAAAAACACCACGCACAGCGCCCCAACGGGGCGCTTTTTGCGTTCACGCGCAATAGGTGCGGGCATCTCACCCGCCTTGGCCTTGGCCTGGGCGTGCCGGTGTTGGCGGCGGAGCGCCAGAGCCCGGCGCGAGAAGGGAGGTCTCGGCGGCCGGGGTGCAGCCACGGAGCGGGCCCAGGCCCTGCCTCAGCTGGTCCGCCGCCCGGTCGACGGCGCGATCAACCAGCCGTTCGGGGCTGTTCAGCAGGTCATCGGCGCGCTGCGCTGCCTCGCCGATCCGGATCTCCAGAAGGTCGAGCCGGGCGGAGATATTCTGGGCAGCCTCGGTGCCCATCGCGCCGCTGCCCGCGCGCAGCGCAGCGAGATCACCCCGCAAGCCGACCACCTCAGAGGTGATCGCGCCAAGCTCCTGGCGCAACGGGTCTATCGTGACGAGACACTCGGCAAAGCTGCTGGTGATGTCCTCGATGCGATTGCCGAGCTGCAGCGCGAGAAAGAGGCAGAGGGCGACAATGAGCAGTGTGGCGTTCAGCAGCGCCAGAAGCAACGTCTTGATCGTCGTTCCAAAGCTCCGCTCGCGCATTGGGTGTCCTCCTCGGGAATGCCGAGGTTTACCCTAGGGAGCGTCGGGCCTGCTGACAATCCGCAGCAGGTCCGCCGAAAAAAGGCGCTTCCCACCATGATAATTGGCCGCCCCGCGTCTGCGGGGCGGCCAATCCAAAGGAATTCAGAGCCCGGCACGCTTTTGCACCAGGCGCTGGAGACGGCGGCTTAGGACACGACGTCGAGCAGACGGCCCTTCAGCTGGCCATCGCTGTCGTCGGTGTAGATCAGCGCGCGGATCTTGGCGACCTGCTCCGGGGTCAGGACGGTGAGGTCTGCCTCGGGGGCAAGCGTCTCGACGCGGGAGATTTCTGCGGGGGTGAGGGCAGGGGTGATGTCGTCACCGAGAGCCGCGAGTTTTGCGCGGATGTCTTCATCCGTGCTTGCGCCGCTGATGATCGCGAGCGCATCGCCGCGCTGCTCACCGGTCATCATCATCACCTGTTCCGCCGGCAGGTATTCCTCGATCTGGGCCATCTGCTCGGCGGAGAAGGTCATCGGGGCCGACTCGCGCATGGCGATGGTTTCGATGCCCTCACGCTTCTGGGTGTCCGACGCACCGCTATTGGCGATCGCCATGGCCTCGATGACCTGGGTGTCTGTGAGCGTCATCACGTCGACGTCGGGCGCATAGGTGTTGATCAGCGTTGTCTGCTCTTCGGTCGCGGCAAGTGCGCCGGTGGCAAGAACCGAGGTCAGCGCGGTCATGGCAAGAAAGCGTTTCATGGGAAGTCCTCCGTAAAGGTTTTTTGGTCGCCGTGCGAGCGGTGCTGCTGCACGTTGTTTCTGGCCACCCAACTCACTGGCTTTGCAGACCGTTCCCGAAAGAAGGCGGCGCAAATTTCCGTGTGGCCGCGCGCTCCGCCCTTGCGGCCCGCGTTGCCGGGCCTAGACGCGCGCAAACGTGCCAGGGCGACGGGGGTTCCGTAACGTCGCGACGACGATGGATCAGAAAATCGTTTTGCGCGTTACCGGTTGCGTGATCACCGAGATGCGGAGACTGGCGGACTCCGCTTGTATCGGCGCGCGGCAGGGCTTATACGACCCGCCAACCGAGGATTTCCCGCAAGGCAGACCTGCATGACCAACCCGCTCCAGTTCATTCAGCAGACGCGGTCCGAGATCGGCAAGATCGCCTGGCCGACCCGTCGCGAAGTGATCCTGACCACGGTCACCGTTTTCGTGATGGCGACGCTCACGGCGATCTTCTTTGCGCTTGTCGACATCCTGATCCGCACCGGCCTGCAGGGCCTGCTCTCCTTCTTCGGCTGAGCATCGCGCGGGCGCGCAGGGCGCGCCCGGCTTTCGGGGTGCCGCCCCTGTCCGCCGCTGTCGGACATCCCATTGAAATTTCCGCCTAGAAGAGAGGGTTCCGCCGCGCCGCGGTGCCCAAACGGAGACATTCCGGGCCGGCCCTTGAATTCGGGACGCAGCGGGGGTACTGCACAGACCACTTCCCAAAGCGGGCGTGCAGCGATTCGGTTGCACGCCGGTTTTCTTTTGGGGCGGGACGCATCGGCGCCCCGAAATGGCACGCCGGAACGGCGCGCATCTGAACGGACGGCCCCTACGGGCGGTCAAGGTAACGAAGAGGGGCCAGATGGCGAAGCGGTGGTATTCGGTGAGCGTTCTGTCGAACTTCGAGAAGAAGATCGCGGAACAGATCCGGCAGGCGGTGGCCGAACAGGCGCTTGAGGACCAGATCGACGAAGTTCTCGTGCCGACCGAGGAGGTCATCGAGATCCGCCGCGGCAAGAAGGTTACGACCGAGCGCCGTTTCATGCCCGGCTACGTGCTGGTGCACATGGAAATGTCTGACCGGGGGTATCACCTGGTCAACTCGATCAACCGGGTGACCGGTTTCCTTGGCCCGCAGGGCCGCCCGATGCCGATGCGTGACGCCGAAGTTCAGGCGATCCTCGGCCGGGTGCAGGAAGGCGAGGAAGCCCCGCGCACTCTCATCCACTTCGAGGTGGGCGAGCGCGTCAAGGTCAACGACGGCCCCTTCGAGGGCTTCGACGGCATGGTCGAGGGCGTCGACGACGACAACCAGCGCCTGCGCGTCTCGGTGTCGATCTTCGGCCGGGAGACCCCGGTCGAACTGGAATTCACTCAGGTCTCGAAGCAGGGCTGAGCGTCTCGGCGGGGCTTGCCCCGCCTTTCAGGTGGGAGGCGAGGGCAGCGCGCTGTCCGGACCAGACCACACCAAGCACCCCCTCGCGAACGCGTTCGTGGGGATTTGGATAAAGGAGAGGCCACATGGCCAAGAAACTCGCTGGCAAGATGAAGCTGCAGATCCCTGCAGGCAAAGCCAACCCGTCGCCGCCCGTCGGCCCCGCGCTGGGTCAGCGCGGCATCAACATCATGGAATTCTGCAAGGCGTTCAACGCCAAGACGCAGGACATGGAAGTTGGTGCACCCTGCCCGACCGTGATCACCTACTATCAGGACAAGTCCTTCACCATGGACATCAAGACGCCCCCCGCGTCTTACTACCTGAAGAAGGCAGCCGGCCTGAAGCCCGTCGGCAAGCGCAACCGTCCGCGCGGCGCAGAGAAGCCCGGCCGTGAGACCATTGCCACCGTCACCGTCGCCCAGGTCCGTGAGATCGCGGAAGCGAAGATGAAGGACCTGTCGGCAAACGACGTCGAACAGGCAATGCAGATCATCCTTGGCTCGGCCAAGTCCATGGGCATCGAGGTGAAATAAGATGGCTAAACTCGGAAAACGCACCCGCGCCGCCCGTGAAGCCTTTGCTGGCAAGGAAGAGCTGAGCGTCGAAGACGCAGTCGCTCTGATCAAGGCAAACGCCTCGGCCAAGTTCGACGAGACCGTCGAGATCGCGATGAACCTCGGCGTCGACCCGCGCCACGCTGACCAGATGGTCCGCGGCGTTGTCGGCCTGCCGAATGGCACCGGCAAGACCGTGCGCGTGGCCGTCTTCGCCCGTGGCGCCAAGGCTGACGAAGCCCAGGCCGCCGGCGCGGACATCGTTGGCGCAGAAGACCTGATGGAAACCATCCAAGGTGGCACCATCGACTTCGACCGCTGCATCGCGACTCCGGACATGATGCCGATCGTCGGCCGTCTGGGTAAGGTGCTTGGCCCGCGCAACCTGATGCCGAACCCCAAGGTCGGTACCGTGACCATGGATGTTGCCCAGGCCGTCAAGGACGCCAAGGGTGGCCAGGTTCAGTTCAAGGTCGAAAAAGCCGGCGTGATCCACGCGGGCGTTGGCAAGGCGTCGTTCGACGATGCCAAGCTGGTCGAGAACGTGCGCGCCTTCGTCAATGCTGTCGCCAAGGCGAAGCCGACCGGTGCAAAAGGCACCTACGTGAAGAAGATCTCGCTCAGCTCCACCATGGGTCCGGGCGTGTCGGTGGACGTGACCTCGGCCAACGTCGAGTGATCTGACCCGATCTGATTGCGAAGGCCCCGCCGGAAACGGCGGGGCCTTTTGCATTTCGGGAGCGGCTCAGCGCAGGCGCGCCGCGGTGCGCAGCACCAGGAAGGACGCCTTGAAGCAGAGCGGCCCGACGATCAGCGACAACGCGAAGGCCACCGGCCAGGCGGCAAGCCAGTGATGCATCCAGACCGACATCCAGCCGGTCGTGAACCGCAGCGGGATGGCGCTGAAGATCAGAGTCATCAGAAAGGACATGCTGCCCGAGATGAACAGCTGCGCGAGTATGAGGGTGGAACGGGACGTGGTCATCGGGTCTCCTGTGGCGACATGCGAAGGGCAGGGCGCGTCAGAGGGCCGATCCGTTCGGAACACTCCACGCGCCCCGTGTGAGCAGGGCGCCGCGGGTTCGTGGAACGACTAACTCCCGCGGGAAGCGGGGGCCGGGCTAACCAACCGGCCTGACGTTTTTCGGCTCGGATGCACTTAAGGGACGTCAAGCGGGCGGTCAAGCCTTCGAGCGGTTCGCTGGTGCATTGCATCTTTGCGAACCGGTGGTAGGATGCGCGCCTCCGCAACGGGGCGCTTCTGCCCTTGGCAAGGGACACAAAACCCTTTAAGCGGAGCAGACGAGGGCAGCGCACGATTCGTCGCGGCCCTCGATTTCGTCCGAGACGGTGGGTGGGTGATCGGTCCGTGGATCGAATATCCTTAAATCCTGCCTGAGACGGGAAGAGACATAACGTTCCGGGCCGATGTGCTCCGGTGGCGCGATGTGACGACCCGATCGGACCTTGAGGCCGGGGAGACCCGGCAGAACGAGCCGGAGGGGTCGAATCCCCTCCATAACTTGGAGTGAAACTGTGGATAGAGCCCAGAAAGAGAAAGTGGTCGAGGAACTCGGCCAGATCTTTGAAAGCTCTGGCGTCGTGGTGGTTAGCCGCTACGAAGGTCTCACGGTTGCCGAGATGACGGATCTTCGTGCCCGCGCCCGCGCGGCAGACACGTCGGTTCGCGTCGCCAAGAACAGGCTCGCCAAGATCGCTCTGAAGGGTACCGGCTGCGAGAGCATCGCCGACTACCTCGAGGGCATGACCGTTCTGACCTACTCCGAAGACCCCGTGGCAGCTGCCAAGGTGGTCGAGGACTTCGCCAAGGCAAACTCGAAGTTCGAGATCCTCGGCGGTGCAATGTCTGGAACGGCTCTGGACCGGGCCGGTGTCGAGGCCGTGTCGAAAATGCCGTCGCGCGAGGAGCTCATTGCCTCCATCGTCGGCTGCATCGGCGCACCCGCTTCGAACATCGCCGGCGCGATTGGCGCACCTGCATCGAACATCGCATCGATTCTCTCGACCATCGAAGAGAAAGCTGCGTAACGGCACCCAACAGATCTTCGTGGGGTTGAAGACCTACACGTTGGAACACATCTAGCTAAACGGAATACGTAAAATGGCTGATCTGAAAGCACTTGCTGAGCAAATCGTTGGTCTGACGCTGCTCGAAGCACAAGAACTGAAAACCATCCTCAAGGACGAGTACGGCATCGAGCCCGCAGCTGGTGGCGCAGTGATGGTTGCTGGTCCGGCAGCTGGCGGCGACGCAGCAGCTGAGGAAGAAAAAACCGAATTCGACGTGATCCTCAAGTCCGCTGGCGACAAGAAGATCAACGTGATCAAAGAAGTCCGCGCCATCACCGGCCTGGGCCTGAAAGAAGCCAAAGAGCTGGTGGAAGCAGGCGGCAAGGCTGTCAAAGAAGGCGTGTCGAAGGACGAAGCTGAAACGATCAAGAAGCAGCTCGAAGAAGCTGGCGCCGAGATCGAAGTCAAGTAATCGTCCCCCGGGGCGACCCGGTAGGATCGCAAATTTGGCTGGATCCGGAGAAATCCGGGTCCAGCCGAACCCGTCTCAGCAAGGCCCTTTCGAGAGGGCTTTTCTAAGGCGAGTTCCAGGATCGGGAGGCTTCTGGTGGGACAGAAGCCAGGAATGGATCGGAACACTGCCGTCTCGGATGGATGTGCCGCTGGTGCCCGACAGCATGCGCGTCCGGTGAGAATCGAAAGGTGAACAGACCTATGGCGCAAAGCTTTCTTGGCCAGAAACGTCTCCGCAGATATTACGGTAAAATTCGTGAGGTTCTGGAGATGCCGAACCTCATCGAGGTTCAGAAAAGCTCCTACGAACTCTTCCTGAAGTCCGGCGACCAGCTCCAGCCCACCGACGGCGAAGGCATCATGGGCGTCTTCCAGTCGGTCTTCCCGATCAAGGACTTCAACGAGACCGCCGTGCTCGAGTTCGTCAATTACGAACTGGAAAAGCCCAAGTACGACGTCGAAGAATGCATGCAGCGCGACATGACCTACAGCGCGCCGCTGAAGGTGACCCTGCGCCTCATCGTGTTCGATATCGACGAGGATACCGGCGCCAAGTCGGTCAAGGATATCAAGGAACAGGACGTCTTCATGGGCGACATGCCGCTGATGACCCCGAACGGGACGTTCATCGTGAACGGCACCGAGCGCGTGATCGTGTCCCAGATGCACCGTTCGCCGGGCGTCTTCTTCGACCATGACAAAGGCAAGACGCACAGCTCGGGCAAGCTGCTCTTCGCCTGCCGCATCATCCCCTATCGCGGCTCGTGGCTCGACTTCGAATTCGATGCCAAGGACATTGTCTTTGCGCGGATCGACCGCCGCCGGAAGCTCCCGGTCACGACCCTGCTCTACGCCCTGGGTCTCGACCAGGAAGCGATCATGGATGCCTATTACGACACCGTGTCCTACACGCTGCGTCGTGGCGAAGGCTGGGTGACCAAGTTCTTCCCCGACCGGGTGCGCGGCACGCGCCCGACCTACGATCTCGTGGATGCGGACACTGGCGAGATCATTGCCGAGGCCACCAAGAAGGTGACCCCGCGCGCGGTCAAGGCCCTGATCGACGAAGGCAAGGTCAAGAACCTGCTGCTGCCCTTCGAGCAGATCGTCGGGAAGTTCGTCGCCAAGGACATCATCAACGAGGACACCGGCGCGATCTACGTCGAAGCCGGCGACGAGCTGACCTGGGAAGTCGACAAGGACGGTGACGTCACCGGCGGCTCCCTCAAGGAGCTGATCGACGCGGGTGTCACCGAGATCCCCGTTCTCGACATCGACAACATCACCGTCGGCGCCTACATGCGCAACACGATGGCGCAAGACAAGAACATGGACCGCAACAGCGCGCTCATGGACATCTACCGCGTCATGCGTCCGGGCGAGCCGCCGACCGTCGAGGCCGCCTCGTCGCTGTTCGACACGCTGTTCTTCGATAGCGAGCGTTACGACCTCTCGGCCGTGGGCCGCGTGAAGATGAACATGCGCCTCGCGCTCGACAAGCCGGACACCCAGCGCACGCTGGACCGTGATGACATCGTCAAGTGCATCAAGGCCCTGGTCGAGCTGCGTGACGGCAAGGGGGAAGTCGACGACATCGACCACCTCGGCAACCGCCGCGTCCGCTCCGTCGGCGAGCTGATGGAAAACCAGTACCGCGTCGGCCTGCTCCGCATGGAGCGCGCGATCAAGGAGCGCATGTCGTCGGTCGAGATCGACACCGTCATGCCGCAGGACTTGATCAACGCCAAGCCGGCGGCTGCCGCCGTGCGCGAATTCTTCGGCTCGTCGCAGCTGTCGCAGTTCATGGACCAGACCAACCCGCTTTCTGAAGTGACGCACAAGCGTCGCCTGTCGGCCCTCGGGCCGGGCGGTCTGACCCGCGAACGCGCCGGCTTCGAGGTGCGCGACGTGCACCCGACCCACTATGGCCGGATGTGCCCGATCGAAACGCCGGAAGGCCCGAACATCGGTCTGATCAACTCGCTGGCCACCTTCGCCCGCGTCAACAAGTACGGCTTCATCGAGACCCCGTATCGCAAGGTTGTCGATGCCAAGGTGACCGACGAAGTCCAGTACATGTCGGCGACCGAGGAAATGCGTCACACCGTGGCGCAGGCCAACGCGACGCTGGATGAAGACGGCAAGTTCATCAACGACCTGGTCTCGACACGCCAGTCGGGCGACTACACGCTCGCGCCGCGCGAAAGCGTCGACCTGATCGACGTTTCGCCGAAGCAGCTGGTCTCGGTCGGTGCCTCGCTCATCCCGTTCCTGGAAAACGACGACGCCAACCGCGCACTGATGGGCGCGAACATGCAGCGTCAGGCCGTGCCCGTCCTCAAGTCCGAGGCGCCGCTGGTTGGCACCGGGATCGAAGAGGTCGTGGCGCGCGACTCCGGCGCGGCGATCATGGCCAAGCGTGGCGGCGTCATCGACCAGGTCGATGCGCAGCGTATCGTGATCCGTGCGACCGATGGTCTCGAGCCGGGTGATCCGGGCGTGGACATCTACCGCATGCGCAAGTTCCAGCGTTCGAACCAGAACACCTGCATCAACCAGCGTCCGCTGGTGAAGGTGGGCGATCTGGTGCGCAAAGGCGAAGTGATCGCAGATGGCCCGTCCACCGACATCGGTGAACTGGCGCTCGGCAAGAACATCATCGTCGCCTTCATGCCCTGGAACGGCTACAACTACGAAGACTCGATCCTGATCTCCGAGCGCATCGCGCGTGACGACGTCTATACCTCGATCCACATCGAGGAATTCGAAGTCGCCGCCCGTGACACCAAGCTCGGGCCGGAAGAGATCACCCGCGACATCCCCAACGTCGGCGAGGAAGCCCTGCGCAACCTCGACGAAGCCGGTATCGTCTATATCGGTGCGGACGTGGAGCCGGGCGACATCCTCGTGGGCAAGATCACTCCGAAGGGCGAAAGCCCGATGACGCCGGAAGAGAAACTCCTCCGCGCCATCTTCGGCGAGAAGGCTTCGGATGTTCGCGACACCTCGCTGCGCGTGAAGCCGGGCGACTACGGCACCGTCGTGGAAGTTCGCGTCTTCAACCGCCACGGTGTCGAAAAGGACGAACGTGCGCTGCAGATCGAGCGCGAGGAAGTGGAACGTCTGGCCCGTGACCGGGACGACGAGCTCGCCATCCTCGACCGCAACATCTACGCACGTCTCAAGGACCTGATCCTCGGCAAGACCGCGGTGAAGGGCCCGAAGGGCGTCCGTCCGAACTCGGAGATCGACGAAGAGCTTCTTGAAAGCCTGAGCCGCGGCCAATGGTGGCAGCTCGCGCTGGCGGAAGAAGCCGATGCGCAGATCGTCGAGGCCCTGCACGAGCAGTACGAGGCGCAGAAGCGCGCACTCGACGCCCGTTTCGAGGACAAGGTCGAGAAGGTCCGCCGTGGCGACGACCTGCCGCCGGGCGTGATGAAGATGGTCAAGGTCTTCGTCGCGGTGAAGCGCAAGCTGCAGCCGGGCGACAAGATGGCGGGCCGTCACGGGAACAAGGGCGTGGTGTCGCGCGTGGTGCCGATCGAGGACATGCCGTTCCTCGCAGATGGTACGCCGGTCGACTTCTGCCTCAACCCGCTGGGTGTGCCGTCGCGTATGAACGTGGGTCAGATCCTCGAGACGCACATGGGCTGGGCCGCACGCGGTCTGGGCCAGCAGATCGAGGAAGGCCTGCAGGAGTACCGCCGCTCGGGCGACCTGACACCGGTGCGCGAGGCCATGCGCCACGCCTACGGTGCCGAGGTCTACGCCGAGGGCATCGAGGGCATGGACGAGACGCAGCTCATCGAAGCGGCCTCGAACGTGACCCGCGGTGTTCCGATCGCGACGCCGGTCTTCGACGGCGCCAAGGAAGCCGACGTGAACGACGCGCTGGAGCGCGCGGGCATCGCCCAGTCCGGCCAGTCCGTGCTGTTTGATGGCCGCACCGGCGACCAGTTCGCGCGTGAGGTGACGGTGGGCGTGAAGTACATGCTCAAGCTGCACCACCTTGTCGACGACAAGATCCACGCACGTTCGACCGGCCCGTACTCGCTTGTGACCCAGCAGCCGTTGGGTGGTAAGGCGCAGTTCGGTGGCCAGCGTTTCGGGGAGATGGAGGTCTGGGCTCTGGAAGCCTATGGCGCCGCCTACACCCTGCAGGAAATGCTGACCGTGAAGTCGGATGACGTGGCGGGCCGGACCAAGGTCTACGAAAGCATCGTCAAGGGCGAGGACAACTACGAAGCGGGCGTTCCCGAGAGCTTCAACGTGCTCGTGAAGGAAGTCCGCGGCCTCGGCCTGAACATGGAACTCCTGGACGCGGAGGACGAGGAATAACGGCCCTTCCAGCCACCGCGCGGGGCACCGGCCTCGCGCGGCTCCTCTCTCCAAGCCCTGTCATTTAGGAAGACGACATGAACCAGGAACTGACGAACAACCCGTTCAACCCGCTGACGCCGCCCAAGGTCTTCGACGAGATCAAGGTGTCGCTGGCGTCGCCCGAGCGGATCCTCTCGTGGTCCTACGGCGAGATCAAGAAGCCCGAGACGATCAACTACCGCACGTTCAAGCCCGAGCGTGACGGCCTGTTCTGCGCGCGCATCTTTGGCCCGATCAAGGACTACGAGTGCCTGTGCGGCAAGTACAAGCGCATGAAGTACCGCGGCGTCGTCTGCGAGAAGTGCGGCGTCGAAGTCACCCTTCAGAAAGTGCGCCGCGAGCGCATGGGCCACATCGAGCTCGCAGCTCCCTGCGCGCATATCTGGTTCCTGAAGTCGCTGCCCTCGCGCATCGGCCTCATGCTGGACATGACGCTGCGTGACCTCGAGCGCGTGCTGTACTTCGAGAACTACGTGGTGATCGAGCCGGGCCTGACCGACCTGACCTACGGCCAGATGATGACCGAGGACGAGTTCCTCGACGCGCAGGACCAATACGGTGCCGACGCGTTCAGCGCCAACATCGGTGCCGAGGCCATCCGCGAGATGCTCGCCGCAATCGACCTCGAAGCCGAGGCCGAGCAGCTGCGTGCGGACCTCAAGGAAGCCACCGGCGAGCTGAAGCCCAAGAAGATCATCAAGCGCCTCAAGGTGGTTGAATCCTTCCTCGAGTCGGGCAACCGCCCCGAGTGGATGATCCTCACCGTGATTCCGGTCATCCCGCCCGAACTGCGCCCGCTGGTGCCGCTCGACGGTGGCCGCTTCGCGACCTCGGATCTCAACGACCTGTACCGCCGCGTGATCAACCGGAACAACCGCCTCAAGCGGCTGATCGAACTGCGCGCGCCGGACATCATCGTCCGCAACGAAAAGCGGATGCTGCAGGAAGCCGTTGACGCGCTGTTCGACAACGGCCGTCGTGGCCGCGTCATCACCGGCGCCAACAAGCGCCCGCTGAAGTCGCTTTCGGACATGCTCAAGGGCAAGCAGGGCCGCTTCCGTCAGAACCTTCTGGGCAAGCGCGTCGACTTCTCGGGCCGTTCGGTCATCGTGACCGGTCCGGAACTCAAACTGCACCAGTGCGGCCTGCCGAAGAAGATGGCGCTCGAACTCTTCAAGCCCTTCATCTACTCGCGGCTGGAGGCCAAGGGCCTGTCCAGCACCGTGAAGCAGGCGAAGAAGCTGGTCGAGAAAGAGCGTCCGGAAGTCTGGGACATCCTCGACGAGGTCATTCGCGAGCACCCGGTTCTGCTGAACCGCGCGCCGACGCTGCACCGTCTCGGGATCCAGGCGTTCGAACCCCAGCTGATCGAAGGCAAAGCCATCCAGCTGCACCCGCTCGTCTGCTCGGCGTTCAACGCCGACTTCGACGGTGACCAGATGGCTGTTCACGTGCCGCTGTCGCTCGAAGCGCAGCTCGAGGCGCGCGTCCTGATGATGTCCACGAACAACGTGCTGTCGCCTGCAAACGGCAGCCCGATCATCGTGCCGTCGCAGGATATGATCCTTGGCCTCTACTACACGACCATCATGCGCGAAGGCATGAAGGGCGAGGGGATGAAGTTCTCCAACATCGAAGAGGTCGAGCACGCCCTGACGGCTGGCGAAGTGCACCTGCACGCCAAGATCGAATGCCGCGTGAAGCAGATCGACGAAGAGGGCAACGAGGTCGTCAAGCGTTACGAGACGACCCCGGGCCGCGTGCGCCTCGGCGCGCTGCTGCCGATGAACGCCAAGGCTCCGTTCGACCTGGTCAACACGCTGCTGCGTAAGAAGGACGTTCAGAAGGTCATCGACACCGTCTACCGCTACTGCGGCCAGAAAGAGTCGGTCATCTTCTGCGACCAGATCATGTCGATGGGCTTCAAGGAAGCGTTCCGCGCCGGCATTTCGTTCGGCAAGGACGACATGGTCATCCCCGACAGCAAGTGGACCCTCGTCGAGGAAACCCGCGACCAGGTGAAGGACTTCGAGCAGCAGTATCTCGACGGCCTGATCACCCAGGGCGAGAAGTACAACAAGGTCGTGGACGCCTGGTCGAAGTGCAACGACAAGGTCACCGACGCCATGATGAACACCATCTCGGCGAACAAGCGCGCCGAGGACGGGTCGGAAATGGAGCCGAACTCGGTCTACATGATGGCCCACTCCGGTGCGCGTGGCTCGGTCACCCAGATGAAGCAGCTGGGCGGGATGCGCGGCCTGATGGCGAAGCCGAACGGCGACATCATCGAGACCCCGATCATCTCGAACTTCAAGGAAGGCCTGACCGTTCTCGAGTACTTCAACTCGACCCACGGTGCCCGTAAGGGTCTGTCGGATACCGCTCTGAAGACGGCGAACTCGGGGTACCTGACCCGTCGTCTGGTGGACGTGGCGCAGGACTGTATCGTGCGCTCGCACGACTGCGGCACCGACCGCGCGATCACCGCGGAAGCGGCTGTCAACGACGGCGAAGTCGTCGCATCGCTGGCGGAGCGTATCCTTGGCCGTGTGGCTGCGGACGATATCCCGCATCCGGTCACGGGTGAGGTTCTGGTCCGGGCCGGACAGCTCATCGACGAGCGCATGGCCGACACCATCGACGAAGCGGCCGTGCAATCCACGCGCATCCGCTCGCCGCTGACCTGTGAGGCCGAAGAGGGCGTCTGCGCCATGTGCTATGGCCGTGACCTCGCGCGTGGCACCATGGTCAACACCGGTGAAGCTGTCGGCATCATCGCCGCGCAGTCGATCGGTGAACCCGGCACCCAGCTGACGATGCGGACCTTCCACATCGGCGGCGTTGCCCAGGGTGGCCAGCAGTCGTTCCAGGAAGCGTCTCAGGAAGGTGTGATCGAGTTCGAGAGTGCCTCGACCCTCGAGAACTCCATCGGCGAAACTCTCGTCATGGGCCGCAACATGAAGCTGCGGATCATGGGCGAGGACGGCAAGGAACGTGCGAGCCACAAGCTCGGCTACGGCACCAAGCTGTTCGTCAAGGAAGGCCAGTCGGTCAAGCGCGGCGACAAGCTGTTCGAATGGGATCCCTACACCCTGCCGATCCTGGCGGAAGCGGATGGTATCGCGAAGCACGTCGACCTCTCTGCAGGTGTGGCTGTCCGCGACGAGACCGACGAAGCGACCGGCATGACCCAGAAGATCGTGATCGATTGGCGTGCGGCACCGAAGGGCAACGAGCTCAAGCCGGAGATCATCCTGATGGATGCCGACGGCGAGCCCGTGCGCAACGCGGCCGGCAACCCGCTGACCTACCCGATGTCGGTGGATGCCATCCTGTCCTGTGAAGAAGGTCAGGAGATCAAGGCCGGTGACGTTCTGGCGCGTATCCCGCGCGAGGGCGCGAAGACGAAGGACATCACCGGTGGTCTGCCGCGTGTGGCCGAACTCTTCGAGGCGCGTCGTCCGAAGGACCACGCCATCATCGCCGAGATCGACGGCTACGTGCGCTTCGGCAAGGACTACAAGAACAAGCGCCGCATCGCGATCGACCCGGTCGACGACACGCTGGAGCCCAAGGAATACATGATTCCGAAGGGCAAGCACATTCCGGTGGTCGAGGGCGATTACGTCCAGAAGGGCGACTACATCATGGACGGCAACCCGGCGCCGCATGACATCCTGGCCATCATGGGTGTCGAGGCTCTGGCGAACTACATGATCGACGAAGTTCAGGACGTCTATCGACTGCAGGGCGTGAAGATCAACGACAAGCACGTCGAGGTCATCGTCCGTCAGATGCTGCAGAAGTGGGAAATCCACGACTCCGGCGACACCACGCTGCTCAAGGGCGAGCACGTGGACAAGGCGGAGTTCGACGCGGTCAACGAGAAGATCGAGAAGAAGGGCGGCCGTCCGGCCACCGGCGAACCGATCCTCCTCGGCATCACCAAGGCGTCGCTGCAGACCCGCTCGTTCATCTCGGCGGCCTCCTTCCAGGAGACCACCCGCGTGCTCACCGAGGCTTCGGTGCAGGGCAAGAAGGACAAGCTGGTCGGCCTCAAGGAGAACGTCATCGTGGGCCGCCTGATCCCGGCGGGTACCGGTGGCGCGACCCAGCGGGTGCGTCGCATCGCGACCGAGCGCGACAACAAGGTGATCGAAGTGCGCCGCGACGAGGCCGAACAGGCCGCGCTCCTGGCCGCTCCCGACGCCTCGTCGAGCGATGTGATCGGTGGCGACGAGTTCGACACGCTGGTCGTGGACACGCCGGAAAGCCGCGAGTAATCGCGCGCCGCACGGCGAAAGGCTTCGGGCCCCCGCACTCCGGTGCGGGGGCCTTTTTCTTTTCAGGGCAAGGGAGGAGCCTCTGCCCCCAACCTGCAGCCGCGCGCCGCCGGGGGTATTTTGACCCAGAGGGAAGACGGGCGCGGCATCGTCGCATGTTTTTGATGGTGGCGGCGCAGGGGCGGTGCTAGCGATTTGGCCATGAACCGCTTGTCCGACAATGGCCGCGGCATGCTCCTGATGATCGGGAACATGGCCGCCTTCACCTTCAGCGACGCCTGCGTGAAGGCGATCGGGACCGCCCTGCCGTTGTCGCAGGTGCTGGTGCTGCGGGGGATCGTCGCGAGTCTCTTCATCGGCTGGCTGGCCATGCGCCTTGGCGCCTTCCGCCACCGCCCCGCGCCGCGCGACGCGGGGCTCATGCTGCTGCGCGGGATCGCCGAATGCGGCTCAGCCTATTTCTTCCTGACGGCGCTGCGGAACATGCCGCTCGCCAATGCCACCGCGCTTTTGCAGATGCTGCCGCTGACGGTGACGCTCGGCAGCGCGGTATTTTTCGGGGAGCCGGTGGGCTGGCGGCGCTGGCTGGCCATTGCGGGCGGCTTCTGCGGTATGCTGCTCATCGTGCGGCCGGGCACCGAGGGCTTCAATGCCCATTCGGTCTATGCGCTGCTGGCGGTCGGCGCGGTGACCCTGCGCGACCTGACGACGCGGCGGCTCTCGCCTGCGCTTCCGAGCATGCAGGTGACACTGTCGTCATCGGTGTTCGTCATGCTCTTTGCCACGGTCTGGTCGCTGGGCGAGGATTGGCAGGCGCTCGATGCGCGGCTCGGGGCGCTGATGCTGGGGACTTCGCTGCTCATCGTCATCGGCTACACGCTCAGCGTCATGGTGATGCGGGTGGGCGATGTCGGCTTCGTGGCCCCCTTTCGCTACACCGGCTTGCTCTGGGCACTGCTCCTGGGGCTGGTGCTCTGGGGAGAACTGCCGCACCCCATGACGCTACTCGGCGCGGCGGTGATCGTCGCGATGGGCAGCTTCACGCTCTGGCGCGAGCGGCAGCTGGCGCGCGCCGAGGCAAGGGCTCAACTCGCGGCGGCTGGGGCGAATACGCGGCGGATATGATCGGCATCGATCGCGAATAGGCGGTTCATCTCTGCCTCTCCCGCGGGATCGAGCCGGGGCAGGGCGACGGGCCTCACATGCGCTTTCTGGCGTGAATCGTTGTGCTCGTTGTGCCCGCGCAGGTACATCGGGCGATCGGAGAAGCTGAGCGCCGGCATGAAGCGGTTCAGCTTGTTGTGGCCGAAGTTCATGATGCTCTGCCGCACACCGGGCGCGACCGCTACCGCCTGCGCCACGCCCCAGAAGGGTGTCATGCAAGGCTCTGCGCGGAGCCCGTCAGCATCGGGCCTGCCGACATAGCCGCGGTTCCAGTCCAGCGCCACCAGCCGGTGCTTCGCGCGCAGGGTCGAGATGTCGAGGGCGGCGGCCCGCAGATCCTCGACGAAGCTGACCGCCACAGCGTCGTCGTCGTCATGGCGGAACTGGAGACAGGGCTGCGACATATCCCGCGCGGCGTTGATCACCTGCTGGCAGACCTGCCGGTGCGGCCCGGGCGGGCGGCTGACGATGCGGGCCTGCGGAAAGTCGCTCAGCAGGGCCTGCAAGCGGTCAAAGTAGGGCCGCGGCATGGCCTCGCCAACGAGCACGAGGAAGATGAAATCCGGGTCGGTCTGGGCCTTCAGCCCGGGCAGGCAGATACACTCGAAATGGCGTAGCCTTTCCTCCATCCGCGCGGAGGAGTAGAGGTACGCGATGCGCTCCTCGATGGTCTCGTGCTCGACCTGGAACCCGCCCTCGGCGGGATAGGAAAATCGGCACAGGCCAATGATCTGCATGGGGAGGCTCCCGCGTGAAACGTCCCGGCCATGCTTGGCATCGTGGCCCCGTGCCGGCAAGTGCCGGGAGGCGTCCAGAGCGGGCGTGATGCCCCGGGGCGGGGCTTGTTGACAAGCACAGCGACTCCCCCTATACGCGCCTCAATCCGGCGGAGGCCCCAGTGCGTCCGCCGCATTCTACAGAACTACAGTGGTCAAGATCGGCGTCCCTGGCCCCGATCCTCTGGAGACCCACCGCGACGTCACCCGTGCCCGGGGACGTATGCGGTTTTGCGTCGTTTGTGGGGTATCCACCCTGAGGTCTTCGGACCTTCGGCGCATCACCGGTGACCTGCGGACGCGTGGGGCGCCTTGTCGATTGAACCGCATGGGGGGCTCCCCGTGCACCACATATGTGAGAATTACGGGGAACAACCCATATGCCCACGATCCAACAGCTGATCCGCAAGCCGCGGCAGCCGAAAGTTAAACGTTCGAAGTCGCAGCACCTCGAGCAGTGCCCGCAGAAGCGCGGCGTCTGCACCCGCGTCTACACCACCACGCCGAAGAAGCCGAACTCGGCAATGCGTAAGGTGGCCAAGGTGCGTCTGACCAATGGCTACGAAGTCATCTCCTACATCCCGGGTGAATCGCACAACCTGCAGGAGCACTCGGTTGTGCTCATCCGCGGCGGCCGTGTGAAAGACCTTCCGGGTGTCCGTTACCACATCCTGCGCGGTGTTCTGGATACCCAGGGCGTCAAAGACCGTAAGCAGCGTCGCTCGAAGTACGGCGCGAAGCGTCCGAAGTAAGAGGATATATAAATGTCTCGTCGTCACGCCGCTGAAAAACGCGAAGTCCTGCCCGACGCCAAGTATGGCGACCGGGTTCTGACCAAATTCATGAACAACCTGATGATCGACGGCAAGAAGTCGGTCGCAGAGCGCATCGTCTACAACGCCCTCGAGCGCGTCGAAGGCAAGGTGAAGCGCGCGCCCGTGGAAGTGTTCCACGAGGCTCTGGACAACATCAAGCCGGCCGTCGAAGTTCGTTCGCGCCGCGTTGGTGGTGCCACCTACCAGGTCCCCGTCGAAGTGCGCCCCGAGCGCCGTGAGGCCCTGGCCATCCGCTGGCTGATCGCAGCCTCGCGCGCCCGCAACGAGCACACCATGGAAGAGCGCCTCGCAGGCGAGCTCCTGGATGCCGTGCAATCCCGTGGCTCCGCTGTTAAGAAGCGCGAAGACACCCACAAGATGGCCGACGCAAACAAAGCGTTCAGCCACTACCGCTGGTAATCTCCGGAAAGGCAGACCACCATGGCACGCGAATATCCCCTCCAGCGTTACCGCAACTTCGGGATCATGGCCCACATCGACGCGGGCAAGACCACGACCACGGAACGCATCCTGTACTACACCGGCCGCTCGCACAAAATCGGCGAAGTCCACGATGGCGCAGCCACCATGGACTGGATGGAGCAGGAGCAGGAGCGCGGCATCACGATCACGTCCGCTGCGACCACCACCTTCTGGCAGTGGCAGGAAGATCCGACCGAGGAAGGTACCTCGGACACGAAATTCCGCTACAACATCATCGACACTCCCGGCCACGTTGACTTCACCATCGAAGTCGAGCGTTCGCTGGCCGTGCTCGACGGTGCGATCTGCCTCCTCGACGGCAACGCCGGCGTGGAGCCGCAGACCGAAACCGTGTGGCGTCAGGCTGACCGCTACAAGGTGCCGCGCATCGTGTTCGTCAACAAGATGGACAAGATCGGCGCTGACTTCTTCAACTGCGTGAAGATGATCAAGGACCGCACGGGCGCAATCCCGGTCCCCGTCAACTTCCCGATCGGTGCGGAAGACCAGCTCGAAGGCATCGTCGACCTCGTGACCATGGAAGAGTGGGTCTGGCAGGGCGAAGACCTCGGCGCATCCTGGGTGCGTCAGCCGATCCGTGACGACCTGAAGGACGTGGCCGACGAGTGGCGTTCGCACCTCATCGAGCATGCCGTTGAGCAAGACGATGCGGCGATGGAAGCCTACCTCGAAGGCGAAGAGCCCGACGTTCCGACCCTGCGCAACCTGATCCGCAAGGGCACGCTGTCGCTGTCCTTCGTTCCGGTCCTGGGTGGCTCGGCGTTCAAGAACAAGGGCGTTCAGCCCCTGCTCAACGCTGTGGTCGACTTCCTGCCCGGTCCCCTCGACGTTCCGCCGTACATGGGCTTCTCGCCCGACGACGAGACCGAGACCCGGAACATCGAGCGCCGCGCGTCGGACGAAGCACCCTTCTCGGGCCTCGCGTTCAAGATCATGAACGACCCCTTCGTGGGCTCGCTCACCTTCACCCGTATCTACTCCGGTACGATGAAGAAGGGCGATTCGATCATGAACTCGACCAAGGGCAAGAAAGAGCGCATCGGTCGTATGATGATGATGCACTCGAACAACCGGGAAGAGATCGAAGAAGCGTTTGCAGGCGACATCATCGCGCTGGCTGGCCTCAAAGAGACCACCACCGGTGACACCCTCTGCGACGCTCAGAAGCAAGTGGTTCTCGAAACCATGACCTTCCCCGATCCGGTGATCGAGATCGCGGTCGAGCCGAAGACGAAGAACGACCAGGAGAAGATGTCCCAGGGTCTGGCCCGTCTGGCCGCAGAAGACCCCTCCTTCCGCGTCGAGACCGACCTCGAGTCCGGTCAGACCATCATGAAGGGCATGGGCGAACTTCACCTCGACATTCTCGTCGACCGCCTGAAGCGCGAGTTCAAGGTCGAAGCCAACATCGGTGCCCCGCAGGTGGCCTATCGCGAGACCATCGGTCACGAGATCGAGCACACCTACACCCACAAGAAACAGTCGGGTGGTTCGGGTCAGTTCGCAGAGGTCAAGCTGGTCATCAGCCCAACCGAAGCGGGCGAAGGCTACTCGTTCGAGTCCAAGATCGTCGGTGGTGCGGTTCCGAAGGAATACATCCCGGGCGTCGAAAAGGGCATCAAGTCGGTCATGGACTCCGGTCCGCTGGCAGGCTTCCCGGTGATCGACTTCAAGGTCGCGCTGATCGACGGCAAGTTCCACGACGTGGACTCCTCGGTTCTGGCGTTCGAAATCGCGGCGCGGATGGCGATGCGCGAAGGTCTGCGCAAGGCCGGCGCGAAGCTGCTCGAGCCGATGATGAAGGTCGAGGTGGTCACGCCGGAAGAGTACACCGGTTCGATCATCGGTGACCTCACCTCCCGCCGCGGCCAGGTGTCCGGCCAGGAGCCGCGCGGCAACGCCGTCGCAGTTCAGGCCTTCGTGCCGCTGGCCAACATGTTCGGCTACATCAACACCCTGCGCTCCATGTCCTCGGGCCGCGCGCAGTTCACGATGCAGTTCGACCATTACGATCCGGTTCCGCAGAACATCTCGGACGAGATCCAGGCGAAATACGCATAAGCAGCGGTGCGGGGCCCAGCCCCGCACCCTACCCCCGTAGGGTGCGTGATCACACGCACCGCCACTGACCAAGGAGGCCATCATGGCTAAGGAAAAGTTTGAGCGCGGCAAACCGCACTGCAACATCGGCACGATCGGTCACGTCGACCACGGCAAGACCACGCT